>DMES01000081.1 GCA_003450815.1 Elusimicrobiota bacterium
CTTGGCGCCATTCTGGCGGACAAAAGGAAAAAACGGCATGTGAGAGCGCGGTATAAACCGAGGAGCACCTGGCTTTCCTGGAGAAAAATACCGGGAGGAGCAAAACTTTTGAGAAAATTATCTTAGCGGGGATGGGCCTTTGGACCTAGTCTATTTTTTTGGCTGATTGCGGTTTGGCACGGGGGGAAAATAACTATAACAATAGCTGTAAAAACACTTGTAAAAATAGCAGTTGACAGGGAACTCCTCATGCAGTAAAATTTGACCAGAGTCAAGTGATAGCGCTTTCAGCTAAATTCAGATCATGGCTCACAGACCGCATAGAAGTTTAGCTGAACAACCGCCGACCACCACAAACGGAGGATATTAATGAAGAACAATGGTAGAAGTTTTGTTTTCGGATTTGCGGCCTTTCTATTGCTGCTGGTCGGCAACACGCCGTCCTTCAGCCAACAGGCCCTTTCCGGAGATGTGAAAGAGCAGATAGCAACCATACAGTCTCTCATCGATCAAAACGGCGGAAAATGGATAGCCGGGGAAACATCCCTTTCTAATCTGTCAATGGATGAATGGCTGATGCGCGTCGGGCTGAATTTCAAATCGCTCAATGCCCCGCCTCTTCCAGAACTGAGTGCGGTAACCCCTCCCGTTAGTCTTGACTGGCGGAACTCCAACGGCAATTACGTGACCCCTCCCAAAAACCAGAAGAAATGCGGCTCCTGCTGGGCATTCGCGCTCACAGGCGGACTTGAATCCTATGTGATGTTGACCCAGAACAAACCAGGCGCGGACCTGGACCTTTCCGAGCAGGTAATGCTCTCCTGCAGCGGTGTGGGATCCTGCAACGGAGGCACGCTGGACGCCGATTACCTAAAGAGCACCGGCCTGCCGCCCGACTCGTTCTATCCCTACACTGCCGCCAACGGGACATGTTCAACCGCGGCCGCCGGCTGGCAGAAGGCCACCTACAAGATCGGGGCCTGGGGCTCCGTTTCCAAGAAACTAGCCACCATCAAGGCAGCCCTGGTTAAATACGGGCCTCTGCCCACCGCCTTTATGGTATATGAGGACTTTATGCATTACAAGTCCGGTATATATGCCTATACCACCGGTAAAAAATTAGGCGGGCATGCCGTCCTGCTGGTAGGCTATAACGACGAAGAACAATATTTTATCGTGAAGAATAGCTGGGATACCGGCTGGGGCGAAAACGGCTTCTTCAAGATAGCCTATTCCGAGATGAACACCGTTGTTAACTTTGGCTTGAGCACCATAGGCTTTCAAACAAAGAATGCCAAAGATTCCACAGACGCCGGTTTCAATGAGGACATGGCTTGGAAGCGGGCCGCTCCACTGTTTGGGCCTCTGCTTCAGTGGAAACAATAGAATAACGGTATAATCGCAAAACGGCGTCCGCCTAAAGCGGACGCCGTTTTTATTATGGTGCGCGCGGCACGCGCGCACGCTTGGGGATGAAAGCGTGTGCGCTTACCCACGGAGGTCTGACAAGATACGCCGCTAAGATGAACTTCAAAGCGGCAAGCCGCACGGTGACACGCGGGTGAACTGTCAAAAGCAGAGGCCATAGTATCCGCCTAAAGCGGAGAAGGCCCGGAACCTTCGCTTGCCCGAAAGACCTATTCCGGTATAGGTCTATTGGCCTCGGTCCATATAGGCCTGACGGCTATTGACGATAATCAAACCGTGCTGTATAACATATCCGTAAGCGGGACGCTTTAAGAACAATGATTAAACAACGGATGGAGGAGTTATGAAAAGCGCACTGAAAGCAATTTTTGGCTTAACGGTCATAATACCGATTTTGCCGCTTTTATCTTTCGCGGAAAAAAGCGTTTACGGCGATGATAACCGGATGGACTTTTTCTCCGTTCCAGCCGATATACAGAAACTCTCTGATTCCGTGGTCTCTTTCTGGGATACAAAGAAAGCTGTCTTCGACCCGCTTTCAAAAACTTTCACGCTTACAACAGAGAAATTCGGAGACAAGCTTAACCTCTGCCCCGAAGAAAAATTCCGCGAGCAACCCATAGGCGCTTTCTGCTCCGGCTCGCTTGTAGGCGCTGACCTGGTAATAACCGCTGGGCACTGCTTAGCCGATCAGATCAAATGCGACAATACAAAACTGATTTTCGGCTATGCCGTAAAAAAAGAAGGCGGACAGGCCCCCACCCGGATTACGGAAAAGGAAGTTTATAACTGCAGGAAAATAGTGAAAAGATTTCAGGGCGCTGAACCCGTGGACATCTCTTCAGCCTCCGCTAGCGGCCTCGGTCCGGACTACGCTCTTATCCAGCTTGACCGAAAGGTTAAAGGACACCAGGCGCTTACTATCAACCGCAAAAAAGACCTTAAACGGGGCGACAGTATATTGGTAATAGGCCATCCAGTGGGTCTTCCGCTCAAAGTTTCCGGAGGCGCGACGGTTCGAGACACCGCGCCGGCCGGGTATTTTGTAACCGACCTTGACACTTTCGGCGGCAATTCAGGCTCGCCGGTTTTCAACGCGAAGACCAAACTGGTGGAAGGAATACTGGTGCGGGGGGACGAGGACTTCATGCAGAGCCCTGCCGGCTGCACCACCATGGCTACATACTCACAGAGCGGAGGCCGCGGGGAAGATGTCACTAAAATCTCGGAACTTCAGACAGCCATCCCGAAACTGACAGCTGAAAAAAAAGCCGAGGCTGTGCTGGCAGCCGGCACTATCAAAGCCTTGACTATAGGCGACATAACAGCCCTGCGCGTATTCGGCGAAGGAGCCATAAGCTTTCAGTAGAACAGATCGGGCTAAAAACAACCCCGCCCCTCTTGAAACCGGGGGCGGGGCATTTTTTCTTCAGGCGAATTTAACAAAGTCGTCAAGCCTGCGCCTTAACGCTCTTGGCAGAAGTTTAGTTCCGTGTTTCAGGTAACCCACACCTATAAGCAGCGGCACAATTTTCTCTTCCCCTATGGAAAACGCCTTATTTTTTTTCTTTTCGGCTGACTTCGCCACTATAACCCTCCAAGGCTGGAGGTTTACCGAGGACGGCGCAAGGTTTGCGAGCTCAAGCAATTCTCTGAGCTGGTCTTCCTCAACGCCGCGCGCGGGGTCAAAGAAGTTTATTGAACGTCTTCCCATTACCGCTTCTAAAAGCTCCATAATACCCTCCCTTTAAGTCGTTAAAAAAATTTAGCATAAAACATAACCGGCGCATGCGCCATATCTTGCACGATTCAGGATTGCAACTTTAATGGATAATATACTATAGTTGAACAAGTATTCAAGTGTTGCCCCAACGCATTTCGGAATTAGTTAAACAAGTGAACGGCGGCATTAAGGAAATCGGATATGCGCTCTAAAACTACGGCGCCGTTGTGCGGTGTAAAATGTTTTCATTACGCCATGGTGGCCAAAGCCAAACGACGCCTGCCGCCGCACGGTGAAACGGCGGACCTGACAGCTTTTTTTGACGCCTTCTCTGACAACACAAGAGCCCGGATTATGCTGGCGTTGGCCGGAGGGCGACTATGTGTATGCGACATTTCGCAAACCCTCGGCATGAGCGTGTCGGCGGTTTCACACCAGTTGCGCGTCCTGCGCGCGCTAAATCTGGTCAGTTATAGCGCGGAAGGCCGTCAGGCCTTTTACAAGCTGGCGGACCAACATGTCAGCAAGGTCCTGCAGTTGGGCCTGAGCCATGTGCGTGAAAAATATCCAGGCTCTTCAGCAGAGCGGAGGCGCTGATGGGAACTGTCCTTTGCGGCGCGTCCGCCGCAGTTCTGCAGGTGTTTATGGACGCCTCATTCTATATTATCACAGGTCTTTTTGCGGCCGGTGTAATAGACATGTTCCTTGACGAGGCAGTGATAACGGCCCGGCTGGGGGGAGCGAACACGCGCTCAGTGCTTTGGGCCTCGCTTATAGGAGTGCCCCTGCCGCTTTGCTCATGCTCTGTAATACCGGTCGCCGCCGCGCTCCGAAAAAAAGGCGCCTCCAAGGGCGCCACCTTATCTTTCCTTATCTCAACCCCTGAATCAGGCATAGATTCATTTTTTGTTTCGTTAGCCCTGCTTGATCCCATAATGGCCTTCTTCAGGCCGCTGTCGGCTTTTATTACAGCTGTCCTTGCCGGCACGGCTGAAAATCTTTTCGGCAACAAGGAGGTAGCGGCCCACAAGCCCGTAAAACCAGACTGCGGATGCTGCAGCGGCAGGGAAAATACCACGACGCCGCGCGCTTTCTCGCTTGAAAATTTTAAACACGGCATGCGTTTCGCTTTTATCGAAATGCTGGGCGACATTGGCCTTTGGCTGGTAGGCGGGCTTGTAATAGCCGGGCTTATCTCCTATTTTTTCCCCGACACGTTCATCCTGGAATACCTGGGCTCAGGCTGGAAAGCCATGCTTTTAATGCTTGTGATAGGCATACCGATGTATATCTGCGCCTCCGCCTCAACCCCCATAGCCGCGGCATTGATCGCCAAGGGCATGAGCCCTGGGGCAGCGCTCGTGTTTTTATTGGCGGGTCCGGCTACTAACGCGGCCGGAATAGCGGTTGTGTCGCGCCTGATGGGAAAAAGAACGGTGGCTATTTACCTGGCCTCAATATCAATTTCTGCTTTAGGACTCGGTTTCCTACTGGACCACACATACATAGCCGCCGGCATAAACCCGCAAGCCTCTATGGGCCAAATATCCCACCTCCTTCCCGCCTGGCTTGAAACCGCCTCAGCGGTAGTCCTGGTAGCCCTGTTGTCCCACGCGCTGTGGAAAACCCATAGCGCGACCCATTGCTCTTAATCCGTGTAATCCTTTTTAACCGAAAGTCCTATTTCATATAGGTCCATTGGCCCAGAAATGAAGGGCCCGAATGGCTGTTGACTTTGGTCAAGCCATACGGTATAACATATGCGAGGCTGAACATTTACAGTATAAACACCGACTAGGAAATTTATGAGAACCGCGATTAAACCAATTTTAAGTTTGACGGTTATAACCTTAGCTCTGCCGCTTTTATCTTTTGCGCAGGGCAAGAGTATTTACGGCGCGGACAATAGGATGGAGTTATTCGCCGCTCCAGCCGACATCCAAAACCTTTCCGGTTCCGTAGCTTCTTTATGGAGAACCACAAATGTGGTCTTTAATCCACAATCAAAGACTTTCACCCTTAACGCCGCTAATTTCGGCAGCAGTTTCAACCTTTGCCCTGATGAACGATTCCGTGATCAGCCCAAAGGAGCCTTTTGTTCAGGCTCGCTGGTGGGGCCTGACCTAATAATGACCGCAGGGCACTGTCTAGCGGATGCCGCCGATTGCGCCGCCACAAAAATTGTTTTCGGCTTTTCCGTTAAAAAGATGGGCGGACAGGCCCCGCTCAAAATAGCCCAGAATGAAGTTTACAATTGCAAGCAGATTGTAAAGGTTTTAGAGGGCGACGCCGATTACTCACTTATTCGGCTGAATCGCCCGGTAACGGGACACAAACCGCTGGCAGTTAACCGCTCCTCCAAACTTAAAAACGGTGATGGAGTATTCGTAATAGGACATCCAAAAGGCCTGCCGCTTAAAATTGCCGATAGAGCCACGGTGCGCGACATAGCTCCAGCCGGTTATTTCAGTACAGATCTTGATACTTTCAGCGGAAATTCCGGCTCACCGGTTTTCAACGCAAAAACCAAACTGGTGGAGGGGATACTGGTACGGGGCGGCCAGGATTTAGAGCAAAACACGGCCGGTTGCACCAGTTCGTCATATTTTCCCCAAAACGGCGGACGGGGCGAGGATGTCACTAAAATTTCCAAGCTTCAGGCCTTCATTCCGAAACTGGCTGCGGAAAAGAAAGCCGAGGCTGCGGTGAAAGCCAACACCATAAAAGCTATTAAAGCGGGCGAAGTAAAAGCTCTTCAGGGCTTTGATGCAGAAAATCTATTTCGGTAAGTCACACCGCAAAAAACACGCTACTTCATCCAGATCGGAAAAAAATATTTATCATCCCTGCGGTTCCCCCTGGCAAGGCGGCAGGCTTCGTCCAGCATAAGTTTAACGGAACTGTTGGCCCCGCCTGGCCGGTTCCGCAGAAATTTCCTGACTTCAGGGTCCAGCGCGTCAAAATCCCCCATCATACCGGCACTGTCACCCAGAGCTTCACGAACAAGTGCCCGGTTGATACGGGCCCACACATGGCCTCCGGCGGATACAGCCCTGTTAAGTTGCTGCAAAGCTTCGCTGTTCCTGCCTTCCAGCCTGAGAACTTCAGCCCGCCAAACCAAGGCCTCGGCATCGGTAGGAAAAAGTTCCACTGCCCTGTCCAGGTCGCGCAAGGCCTGAGCGCGCCTGCCCAGCAGAGAATAGGCGGCGCCGCGCCAGCAATAGGCCACATCGTCACCCATGGACAGGCCGGTTGTAAGGGCTTTCACAGCCGCTTTGTAATCACCGGTGAAAAGCCTCATCTGTCCCTCCCATGAATGCAGGCCGGCCAGTTCGCCGAAAGCCGCAGTGGCTAATGCTTTTTTTAGATACAGAAAACCCTGCCGCGGCCTGCCGGTACAAATATATATCTCAGCTATCCTTCCAAGCGAGGCTGACCTTGAAACAGGAGAGAGTGCGCTGCGGCGGAACATGCTCAGCGCGCGGCTATAGTCGCAAGCGTAAAGGCAAGCCCAGCCAGCGGGGAAAAACATCCAGCCATAGCGCGCGTCCGGCAGACACTGCATGGCCGCAAGCCGCACAAACTCGGCGGCTGATTTTTTATTATTTCCGGAAAAGAAAAGCAGCACTCCGCGGAAAAAAGTCCGGTAAGGTTCCATTTTTTTATCCAGGCGCGCACGCTCCAAGCCCGCCAGCCGGTCTGTAATAAATCCGCGCGGCAACATGGTGGAGCGGTCTCCCCATGGATTCCAAAGCCTTGAAAGTACAGGTTCCCTCCGGTCGGAGCCTATTAATTTTTCAGCCGTCTCGAAAGCCTCTCCGAACCGGTCCAGCGTACAGCAGGCGATATACCTGTGCACAAAGTCGGCCCCCGCACCCGCAGCCAACAACCGCTCCAAAGCCCGCCGCATCCCGGCATAATCTCCGTCACGCTTGTGGAACATAGCCAGGTGGTAATAATGATCGGGACAGATTTCAGGTAGGCGGAGTATTCCGCTGTAGGCCTCTACCGCACGGCGGGGTTCCGGGCAATAGCTCAGCACCTTTTCCAGCAATTTGGCCAGATGCGGGCTGCGCGGAGCCTTTTTAACAGCGCCCAGCGCCAGCTTTTCCGCCTGCCGATGCCTGCCATCCGCAGCCAGCCGGTCCGCACACTCTGTTATGCCGGATAAAATATTTTTGCTCATTAAACCATTTTGCCGTCGCTGAGTTCTATCACCCGGTCGGCCGCTTTGGCTAATTCCAGGTTATGAGTTACCATTACAACTGTCATGCCCTGCGAAGCGAGCGCTCTTAAAATTTCCTTTATCTCCCCGGTTCGCCTGCTGTCCAAGCTGCCTGTCGGCTCATCAGCCAAAATCACTTTCGGCGAGTTAATAAGAGCGCGTGCGATAGCCACCCGCTGCATCTCACCGCCCGACAACTCCCCAGGCAAATGTCCGGCCCTCTTATCAATACCAAGCAATTTCATCACCTCTTCCGGAGATTTGCCTGCAGCTGGACTTTTGTAAAAAGTAGACGGCAGCATAATATTTTCGCGCACTGTAAGCGTGGGGATAAGATAAAACTTCTGGAAAATATAGCCGAATATCCTGCGCCGTATAAGCGTGAGCTGTTTTTCAGACAGCTCCTTTTTACCGCCGAATATCTCTTCTCCACCCACATGCAGAGAACCAGCGGTGGGATTGTCAAGACAGCCCATAATATTCAGCAGGGTCGTCTTGCCCGAACCGGACGGCCCTATAACAGCAGACATCTCGCCAGAACGGGCCTCAAAACTGACTCCGTCCAAAGCCCGCACCTCCTCGGAACCCCGGTGATAGATCTTGCTCAGATTTTTAGCCGACATCATTGTTGTCATTGCTCCCCCTCTATACGTATAGCCTCAAGCGGCCTCACCCGCGCCGCCCTCCAGGCCGGATATACCCCGCTTAAAAGCCCGCCGAAAACGATAAGCAGAAACGCGAACAGGCAGATGCGCCAGTCAAGCGCGATTAAACTGCCGTTGGGCGCGTAAGGCAGAAAATATCTCACAGCCGATTCAGAGATACGCGCCGTAAGGAAAGACAGCAAAATACCGGCCGCCCCTCCAACCGAACACAACATGGCTGTCTCCGACCAGATCATCTTGAAGATATCCAGCGGCATCGCTCCCATACTTTTAAGAATGCCGATCTCGGCATAACGCTCCATTACCGACATCAGGATGGTGTTAATAACCCCGGCCATGGCGATTATTACCGCTATAATGGCTATCCCCAGCACTATAACGCGTGCGCTGTTCACAAGGCTCATTATGGTGGTCTTCACCTGCGCCATGGATACCACCTGCACATCCGGCAGATCGTAAAGCTTGTTTTCAAACGCCGCCATATCAGCGTCCTTTTTAACCTTAATGCCAAGTCCAGTCAACTTACCCTGCCTGCCGAATATTTTCCGCACCGCGTCTATGGGGAGGAAAATGGTACCGTCGTCCTGCGTACCGGAACGTTTGAGTATACCTTTGACAATTAATTCCTTTTCCACTCCGGGGATTAACAATTTGTCGCCCACTTCACGCTGCTCAAGTTCAGCCGCTTCAAACCCCATAACAGCTTCATATGCATTATTATCGGTGAACCAGCCCCCCTGCTTAAACTCCAGATAACCCTTCATGGAGGGGAAAGTTGCCGCGTCCACGCCCAGATACGCCGCTATCGCGCCGTTCTCGCCCTTATTAGGGTCAAAAACACCCTGCATCAGCATGGGGGTGACTTTCTCAACTTCGGGATTTAAGTAAACAGTTTTTACCACGCTCTCCGGCATGTAGCGGAGTCCCGTGCCGCCCTTGAGCATCAGCGTGGCGGCTTCGTAAGGACAGCCTTTGGCTGTCAATAGCACCTGGAAGCCCATATTATCAATGTCGCGGTTGAGGCCGTTCTCATAACCGCGGTTGAAACCGAGCAGCGTGGCCAGCACCCAGGCAGACAGGGCTATCCCGCCGGCCGTAAGCGAAGCGCGCGTTTTTTTCCTCAGCAGATTTTTGTAAGCCACGGAATATATATTCATTTTTCCTTTTTTGAGAAGACAAACTCATCCATAAGAATAAGATTTTTCTTTACCGCCCGCATAACATTCAAAAAATCTTTGCCTGCCCTGGGAGAAGCTTTTATTTTGGACAACGCCGTTCCTTCCGTGATCTTGCCGGAAAGGGGGGGATAATTTTCAAAATCCCTCAGCGCCAGCCTCTCAAACTGCGCTCCGAATTCCTTTGAACGCAGTTCTTTAGCCGCGCGAGATGTCAATTTTTGTATATAGAAAGCCTTTATTATTCCCCGCGCGTCCAGCGCCAGAAAAACCTGTATGCCTCCGTAATCTCCCTTCTGGTTCACGCCGTGTATGTAGCCAAGCGTTTCGGTGCCCCTGAAAATATCATAGAGGGTATAGGGGACATCAATGTTTTCATAGAGCCCCTTGAATTTGTCGCCCAGGCGCTCCTCAACACGGGCCAGCAGTTGGCCTCCGCCGGAAGTTTTCAGGGAAAGGTAACGCGTTTTATAACCGGTGGAAGAGGGGAAAAGACGGGACACATCGCGATCCGGGTCGTTAAGATCACAGCCCACGGCCGAGAATGCGCTCGAAGCAAAAGAGGTCAGTATTAAAACCAGTATGCAACCGCGGAGATATGACATTTTCAGGTATCCTTCACACCTTAAAGTAATAATACAACTGCGTGACGACCCGCCTGTCGTTCATTGCGTATTCATGTTCAAACATACTCCGCCAGCTCAGGTCAGGCGTCAGCAAAAAAGAAAATCCAGCGGCCAGCGTCCAAAACTCCATTCCTTTCATACCGGAATAAACTCCCTGCGCCTCAAGTTTAAGCCGGTTCTCGTCAAGCAGGTTCAGGCCAAGGCGACCGAGCCCGGCCAGATAGTCCCTGCCGAGCCGCCTGCCGCCGCGCAGATCGGACCGAAGCTCCCAGCGGTCCCAGAGCAGGGAAAAGTCTGCGCCGGCCGCGCTGTATGATTTTTCTTCGCCGCCAATAAGGTGGTAGTCAATTGTCTCCGGCACACGCCCGATGGAAAAATAAACGCCGCCCGAGTAATTATCACGGCTCAACACTCCTTTGGAAATACGCCCCGAAGCCAAGTAATTTCGCGCCGCTCGCAATGGCATGCCGCTGCCTGCGGTTAAAGACAGCGCCGCGTCACCCCAGGTAAAATCATGCGAGGCGCCAAGGCCCCAGTCCCGGTCAAAACCATAGCCGTACATGGGCAGAGTCTGCAAAAGCGCGCCGTGCGTGTCAAAATAGGATTCCAGCCCCGCCGCCGTCCTGTTATGCCCTGCCCAGATATATGCGTAATGCGTTCTGATGCGATAGTAGGCGTTATAAACCTGCGGCTCAAAACGGTTGCGGGCACCTGGGTCCCAGGCCAGGCGTCCCTGCAGGGCCAGCGTACCTTTGTCACCTGAACCGGAAGATGCTTTGTGTATAAGGTCAAACCCGACTGAAGAACGCTGCATGGCTTCGTCCGCAGACATGGAATGATAAATGACATTCTTTTCCAGGGAGGAGTATCCGCCCAAAACCTGCGCTTCAAGATACAGCAGCCCTTCGCCCGCGAAGGCGGGAACCGCAAAAGCCAATATTGCCAATATGGCGCCCTTAAACATTAAACCTCACCCTGCCCGAAGATATCTCTTTGCCGGCTTTTTTAACACGTATCACCACTTGCCATTCACCGGGCATCACCACGTCCAGCGGCAGAAGATAGTCGCCTTTTTTATTCAGCAGGAACTTTTTTACACCTGAGTCATGCTCCCGCATGGAGGGCATACCGCACTCGCCGGTTATCTCATATGGCATCTCACGCTTTGCATCCTTTGAGAAGACCTGCACTTTAACTATCAGCGTGCCAAGCACCGGTTTTTTGTCGAATTTCCAGGTGAACCAGCCGCCGCCGGGCAAAATATTTTTCTTCCCTTGCGGGGCAAGGTCCGTAAGCGCGGCTGGGGCGGATTTTTTAATCCGCGTGACGTCGCCAAAAACCATGGGCGTGCTGGAAGTAATGTTAAATAAAGAAAACAACAGCACAGCCATCAAAATTTTCATGCAGCCTCCTGTCTCCTACTTGATACCGGCGCATACCGGCCTTACCTTGGATTATATAATTAATTCCGACCGTTCCAGATTTATAGATTTCTATTATTTGTATAATGTAGAGTACGTGATTGGTGTTTCAGGAGGAAAAATGAAAAATATACTTGCTGTTGCTTTGCTTATAACTTTTGTCGCCGCTCCATATGCCGCTGTCACAGATAAAAAACCGTATGAATGCCCTATGGCAAAGGCCAAGAAATGTTCCGGCATTTGCCCTGAAAAAATGAAAGGCGTGCAGACCGTTTCCCAAAATATTACTAACGGCGTAGTAATAACTATTACCACAAAAAACAAGGAAATGATAGCTAAAGTACAGGAGCTTGCCGTAGTTCATTATAATTCAGAAGGCACAATGGAAAAAAGCTGTCCCGGCAAAGTGGCGGGCGCGGAAATAAAACTGATAAACACCTCCGACGGCGTAAACGTGGAAATAACAGGCAAGACGCCTGAAACGGTAAAAAAGATACAGGAAGCTTCAATGAAAGAACATAAACAAGCCGCGGCGAGGCCGGAAGCCGGAAAAACCGCCCCTGCCAAAGAAGCAAAAAAAACCACAAAATATATATGTCCCATGAGCTGCCCTGGAGGCGAGAGCTCCAAACCGGGGAAATGCCCCAAATGCGGAATGGACCTGAAAGAGAAAAAATAAATTATGATCTCAAAAATATTAAAGCAGGTGCCTTTTTTCAAAGGACTGACCGGAAAAGAAATAAACCACATCCTCTCCATAGCCCGCGAACGCAACTGTAAGCCGGACGAAATGATTTTCTTAAAAGCGGAGATAGGCAACCATTTTTTTATAGTCAAATCTGGCCGGGTTAAGATTTTCACCTCGATCGGGACTGAAAAGAAAAAAACTTTTGCTTTCCTTAAAAAAGGCGATTTTTTTGGTGAAATGTCCCTTTTAGGCGGTAAGATCCGCTCCGCCTCGGCGCAAGCGGTGGAACCCACAGAATTGCTGGTAATTTCACGACGCAATTTTAAGGAGCTCATCCTCAAAAACGCGGATTTCACACTGAAACTTCTGCACACACTGACAATCCGCCTCAATAACGCGAATAAAGATGTTGAGTCCATGCTTTTCCACAATATCTTAGGGCGTCTGGCCGAAGCCATCATAGGGCTTTCAAAGAACAAGCACTCCTCTCCCGTGAAAATAAAAATTGATCAAAACGAACTCGCCCAGTATATGGGCACCACCCGCGTGCCGGTTTGCCGCGCCATAAGCACTCTCAAGCGCAGCAGGGTGATAGATTATAAACGCGGACAGCTGATAGTGCTTAATCCCGCTCGCCTGAAATCCATAGCCGGCACAAGCATATGATCCATTCCCTTCGGGGATTTCGCGACATTCTGCCGCCTGATTCCGAACGCTTTACGGCTATAGAAGCGGCCGCGCGCGAGGTATTCAGCCTTTACGGCTACCATGAGATACGCATTCCAACGCTTGAGGCGCGCGAGCTTTTTGTCAAATCTACCGGCGACACCACCGATATTGTGCAGAAGGAAATGTACGCTTTTACCGACCAGGGCGGCAGGGAAATAGCGGCGCGCCCGGAAGGAACGCCGGGAGTGGTGCGGGCCTATATTGAAAACAATCTGGCACAAAGCGGCGGGAACGGAAAATTTTTTTACATAGGCAGCATGTTCCGGGCCGAAAGGCCGCAGGCCGGCCGCTACCGTGAATTTGAACAGATAGGCGCCGAGTGCATAGGAGCGCACAGCCCTTTTGCTGACGCGGAATCCATTTCACTATTGATGGAAATACTCTCAAAGGCGGGCGTATCCGGCTGCTTGGCCGAGCTGAATTCGCTCGGCTGCGCAGAATGCAGAGCCGCTTACAGGGCTGAACTTCTGGCCTATCTCAAGGCGAATACGGCAGCCCTCTGCCCAGCCTGCCAGGCCCGCCTAGAAAGGAATCCGCTGAGGGCGCTTGACTGCAAACTTGACGGTCCGAGGCTTGCCCTGGCGGCTCCCTGCGTAAAACTATGCCCAAACTGCCTGGATCATTTTTCCCGTGTACAGGAATTGCTTTCCTCCTCAAATGCGCAATTCAGGATAAATAAAAGCCTTGTCCGGGGGCTTGACTACTATACCAGGACGGTTTTTGAAGTAAAAACCGGCGCTTTAGGCAGCCAGGACGCCATCGCGGGCGGCGGCCGCTATGACGACCTTGTAAAATCAATGTCCGGACCGGATGCTCCCGCGGTAGGCTGGGCTTTGGGTGTAGACAGATTAGCCCTGTTGACGAAGGACGCCGCCGCAACACCCGCAGCCACGCAGGTTTTTGTAATCTGCGCGCAACCCGCGGGAGTGGAAGCTTCAGCAAAAGCTTTCGCTCTGCTTGGTGAACTGCGCGCTGCCGGTATCAGAACCGATTTTTCAGATTTCGGCCTGAGCCTCAAATCACAGCTTCGCTCCGCAGACAAGTCGGGAGCCTCTCTTGCCCTTATTCTGGGTGAAGAAGAAGTTAAAAACTCGGTTTATACGCTGAAATTCCTGAAAGAAAAAAAAGACCAGCGGACTGTGCCCGCCGCGGGAATAACACCTGTAATCAGGGCAGCGCTGTCCCAGTAATTACTCAGGCATCCAGAAGTCAGAAAACTGTCTAAGCTTATTTGTATCGGCTATTCTGGATTCTGACTACTAAATTCTGTCTACTTGACCGGAGTATTTTCTATGACGACAAAAAAAACATCCATGCGCACTCACACCTGCGGGGACCTTACCGCCAAGGACATAGGGGGGACAGTCACACTTTGCGGCTGGATGGATGTTAAACGCAATCATGGCGGGGTTGTTTTCATGAATTTACGCGACCTTTATGGCATAACCCAGATAGTGGTCCGCCCTGAAAGCCCGGTTTTCAAACCCACTGATGAACTTAAGAGCGAATATGCGCTTAAAATAACCGGCAAGGTCGTTCCGCGCCCTCCTGAAAGCCTAAACACCAAAATAGCCACCGGGGAGATTGAGGTGGAAGCCTCAGACCTTGAAATATTAAACACCTCACAGCCGCTTCCCTTTGACCTTGGCGAACACGCGGGAGTGCTTGAGGAAACCCGCCTGAAACACCGCTATCTTGACCTTCGGCGAAGAAAGATGGCCCACAATCTGGTGCTGAGAAGCCGTGTGGCCGGTATAGCGCGGGCCTATCTAAGCTCCCTTGATTTCAACGAAATTGAAACACCGTTGCTTACCCGTTCCACGCCAGAGGGCGCCCGCGATTTTGTGGTTCCGTCGCGCGCTAATCCTGGCAAATTCTACGCCCTGCCGCAGTCGCCGCAGGTTTTCAAACAGGTGCTTATGGCCTCTGGCCTTGACCGCTATTTCCAGTTGGCCCGCAATTTCCGCGACGAGGAACTGCGCTCCGATCGCCAGCCGGAACATACTCAGATAGATATTGAGATGTCTTTTGTCACCGAAGCCGACATCGCGGCTGTGGTGGAAGGAATGATGAGCCGTATTTTTTCCTCAATAGGCGACACCCTGGACGCCCCTTTTCCCGAGATGGAATACTCTGACGCCATGTCACGCTACGGTTCAGACAAGCCGGATCTGCGATACGGCCTAGAAATAGCGGATGTGTCCGAGATATTCAGGGATTCCGGGTTTAAAGTTTTCAGCGGAGCGATTAAAAGCGGCGGACATGTCTCCGCACTAACAATGAGCGGCGCCGGGATATCTAGAAGCCTCATAGACCGTCTAGAGGAAACCCTTAAAAAGCAGAATGCCAAAGGCCTGCCATGGATACGCTGGAGCGATCCTGCCAAACCTGAATCCCCAATAGTGAAATTCTTCACCCCGGAAGAGATGGAAGCCCTCCGCAAACAGTTAGACATAAAACCCGGCCAACTGACTTTCTTTGGCGTGGGCGCGGGTTACGCTCCATTTATTCATATGGGGATATTGCGTACAGAATTCATCTCTGACAAAAAGCTGGCCGAGTGCGCGGGCCTTGAAAAGCCCGCGAAGAAATGGGCTTTCCTCTGGGTAAGGCATTTCCCGCTTCTTGAAAAAGACGCGCAGACAGGACGCTGGACTTTCACCCATAACCCTTTCACCGCCCCGCTTCCGGAAGAAACGGCAAAGCTTGACACCGACCCCGGAAATGTCCGCTCCTGCCAGTACGATCTGGTGTTGAACGGCGTGGAACTGGGCTCCGGCTCGGCCAGAAACCATACCAGAGCCATGCAGGAAAAGATTTTCGGCCTTATGGGTTATTCAAAAGAGGAAATCGCCGAAAAGTTCGGCATGCTGGTAAACGCGCTTGATTTTGGCGCGCCGCCTCACGCCGGCATCGGTATAGGCTTCGACCGGCTGGTGGGAATTATTTGCGGTACGGATTCTATCCGGGATGTGATTGCTTTTCCAAAAACCGCCAGCGGCGCATGCCCGCTGTCCGAGTCACCCGCTCCGCTAGACGAAGCGCAGCTTAAAGAATTGCACCTGCGGATTACTCCATAATCCGCACCCAGGTGCGGATGGCCTGAATACCGGCGATTTATGCTTCATTTCCCCAAATGGATAGTTGACGAAGTGCGCCTTAACAAAAGCGGCCTGCGCGGCGATGCGGCCCTTAAAACCTCCGGCGAACTTGCGCGATACCGCCTCCATACCGTATGCGATTCGGCCCTGTGCCCGAATAAAGGAAAATGCTTTTCCGAAGGCGAAGCCACTTTCCTTATTCTGGGCGATATCTGCACCCGCGCCTGTTCTTTTTGCGCGGTCACAAAAAAAACTCCGGCGCCGCCCGATCCCGGAGAGCCGTTGCGCGCGGCGGAGCTGTCTAAAAAATGGGCGCTGAAATATGCGGTTTTCACCTCGCCCACCCGCGATGACCTGCCGGACGGCGGAGCCGGCCACTTCGCCCAAACCGTAACTGAACTTAAAAGGCTAAACCCCGGCTTGAAAACCGAACCGCTTATTCCGGATTTTAGCGGCAGCCGTACGGCTCTTGAAACAGTGCTTTGCGCAGGTCCTTCAGTACTTGCCCACAACATTGAAACCACCGCCGGTTTATACGCTAAAGTCCGCTCCGGGGCGGATTATAAGCGCTCCCTTGGGCTTTTGGCTCATTCTAAAAAATTTCGTCCGGATATTCTCACAAAATCCGGGCTTATGCTTGGCCTTGGTGAAACCGATGACCAGATAGAAACTACACTTGAGGATTTGCTGGCCAGCGGCTGCGATCTGCTGACCATAGGCCAGTATCTGGCCCCTTCAAAAAATCATTTTCAAGTAAAGAAGTACTACACTCCGGAAGACTTTGCAGGCTGGTGTAAAAAAGCGCGGGAGATGGGATTCAAGGCGGTCCTTGCAGCTCCGCTGGCCAGAAGCTCCTACCAGGCCAGCCGGCTGTACCATAACGCGGGGGGGAAGTAAGAAGGCAAGGGCTCAGGTTGTGAGGTTCAAAGTTCACGGTTATCCAACCGTTGAACCTTCAAAACCAATGAACCGTGAACCTGAATAATAAAGCAAGAAGTGTAATAAAAATGCCTCAATCAAAAAACGACTCAAGCTTTACCTGGCTGCAAAGCGGGTGGAACACATATATAGATATGCTCCCGCCGTTGCTGCCTTTTTTGCTGGCGCTGGAAGCGTTTAAACTCCCGAACCTTTGGCTGATACACCGCTTTCACACCTATATCTGGGTGGTGCTTTATTCCCTGCTAATACTCACACCGGTCAGCCTGGGCTTAAATCTGGTTTACATAAAGCTCCACAGGAGGCAAAGCGCCGGATTGAAAGATTTTCTGCGCGGTTTTTTTGTCTACCCACGAACACTTCTTGTTTCTCTCTCGCTGGGCCTGCTTACCCTGGGGGGACTCATTGCCTTTATCATCCCGGGGGTGATACTCTATCTGACTTATTGTTTCAGCGAATACGCGCTGGCCGATAAGAACACCGGCACTAAAGAGTCGTTTGCCTTAAGCGCCGTTTTGACCGAAAACAGCCGCGGCAATCTTGCGCCCGTCATAATGCTTACCGTTTTAATGGAAATAATGACCCCTGAAATAGCGGGCATCTCCGGCAGCTTTAAAAACCCGACCCTCACTTTTGACTTCAAGCTCTGGACGATTATCGGCCACTCGCTGAAGGTTTTAGTGTTCCTGCCGTGGCTCAGCATGTCTATGGCCGCCGCCTACAACGGACTGTTGCGGACCGCGCACAATGAAAAAGCGAACGCCTGAAATCCGCGGTACGGATCTTGTTTTTTACTGCCCTAAAGAAAACCACTACAGTTTCAACGCTCTTGCGGGCGCGCTTGAGACGAACCCTTACGGAGCCACGCGCCTTTTATTTGCCGAAAATGAAGCCGGCCTTTTAAAAGCGGCGGGAAATCTGCCCCGAGACGGAAGGGCGGCGGTTCTGGCCTTCTCGTTTTTTACTTCGCAGAAAACCGATATCCGCGCTTTAATTAAAAAACTTCCTTCGCAAAAAAAACGCCATTTTACGCTTATCGCGGGCGGGTCCCATCCAAGCGGGGCGCCTGAAGAGACGCTTGGGATGGGTTTTGATTATGTTTTCCGGGGAGAGGGGGAAAATTCCCTGCCGGATTTTCTCAAGTCGTTCGCCGCCGGAAGGCCGCCAAAAAGGAAAATAATAAAAGGAAACCCGGTTCCATGTCTTGATACCTACCCTCCTGTCTCGCTTAAATGGGGGAGATTCGGACCTGTTGAAATAACCCGGGGCTGCCCGTTCGCCTGCGCCTACTGCCAGACCTCTTTTTTATTTGGCTCGAAACCACGACACCGCTCCCTTGATAACACTCTTCATTATGTGCGACTGATGAACGGGAGGGGATTAAGATATGTCAGGTTTATCACTCCCGACGCTTTCGCGTACGGCTCTACGGATGGACGAAAAATCAATCTAGAAGCCGTAAAAAGCCTGCTTGAAGGGGCTAAAGCTATAATAAAAGACAGAGGCGCGCTGTTTTTTGGCTCTTTTCCGTCCGAGGTGCGGCCCGAACATGTTACTAAAGAAACCCTGGAACTGACCCGCCGCTTTGCCGACAATAAACGACTGGTAATAGGCGCGCAAAGCGCAAGCCCCCGCCTGCTTAAGGCTATTCACCGGGGACACAGCGTGGATGATGTCTATAACTCCGTAAAACTTTGCGCAAAATATGGATTCAAGGCTGACGTGGATTTTATATTCGGCCTTCCCGGGGAAACGGAAAAGGACCTGGAAGAAACTTTTAAGTTTATTTTAAAAATAGTTCCGTTAGGCGCGCGTATTCACGCGCATACTTTCATGCCGCTTCCCGGCACACCTTTTGAAAACAAAAGGCCCTCTTTACTAGCTAAAAAAACTGAAGATTTTATAAGGGCTCTTGCCTCCAAGGGACAAGCCTTCGGCCAATGGGAAAAGCAGCAGACAGTAAATGATGGAAGATAGAGTGCACGCAATTAAGGCACTCCTTACCCTATACCCTACTCCCTCAGTCGCGGACAACGCCAGAGGCCCGCGACAGGCCATAGTCACTACCCTATACCCTGACTTTGATGGGCCTTTGTACCTATCGGCCAATAGGTCTTTCCGCACTTACTTCCCAGTGGAAAAATTAGATAGAATATAGTGGTAATATAATTGTAGGAGGGCCTGAATGAAAAAGATAGCGATGTTGTCAGCTGTAATGTTTTGTGTTTCCGCGGCAAAAGCGTCTGAACTGCGCAACCTGTCACTGAACGAGATAAAAGCCTCAAAACTTGAGCTTCCGCTTCCATCCGCGCCTGAAAATGGTGCCGTTAAATGCGGCCATGTCACGGGCGACATAACGAAACTCCACCTGCTCGCCCAAACAGCAAAAAGCCTGCTTTTCACCTCCGCAGATACCGCAGCACTGTTCAAGGAATTTACTGACATGTGGAAGCCTATCCTTGAAAAATTCGGCCTTAAACCAACCACCACTGAATATACAGGGCATTTCGGTACCCTAAATTATGAATCTTCCAACGGTCTGGTAGTACGGGATTTCTTTGCCGAGAGGCTCCATTATGACGCCCTTAGCGTAACCGCTATGGAAACGCTCAAGCACGAACTGCTTGAGCCGCTTGAACGGGCCGGCATGACTCCCGTAGCCTCTTTCAATATTAAGAATGAGATTTTCAGGCCGACCTTCAATATATATTACCTCACCAAACCGGATGCGAACCCCTCACATGAGATAAAGCTCCGCCACCTGATGAGAGGCGATGACATAGACTTTGATATACTCCAGAACGCCGGCATTACTCTGGTTAAGAAAGACACCTCTTTCTCACTGGTATATATCGGAAAAGAGGTGGGCTTTGTAAGCAAGGTAGGAGTGAGTGAAGAGGCAGTAAACAAGAAAGTCTCCGATTACAAAAAATACCTGACCGAGAACAAGCTGGAATTCATCGGCTCAAGGACTTTTAAGCTTGACGAGACCTTCATCGTAGGGAGTTCCACGCTTACTCACGGAGCTAACATATACTTCTACCAGTAAGGCAGGAAGTTTAAGTATTCAATAAAAAACCCCCGCAGTTAACCTGCGGGGGTTTTTTATTTGCACTCTGTATAACTGCCAGACAATCTTAACAAGAAGTGTAGATAGGGTCTGCTGAAAAAGTCCA
>DMES01000028.1 GCA_003450815.1 Elusimicrobiota bacterium
TACCCAGGCCGCCGTTCCGTAATCATGGGTCTGCTGGACTTTTTCAGCAGACCCTAATTAAAGAATGGGGGTAGCCACGAATGGCACTAACTTAAGACCCTGCCGGCGATTCAAAGGGCTTTCATCTTTCTTAGCCGTTGGCAGTTCCGGATTTTATTATTGCGTCGTTCCGGCGTAAGCCGGAATCCAGTCATTGTTGTAATCTGGGCACCGGCTTGCGCCGGTGAGACGGACCAATTAGAACTTTCAGGCAAAAAATGCCTTAAGTTAGTGCCATTCGGGGTAGTCACTAATTGCTAGAACCGCGCTGCCACCATCATCCCTCCGGGGTACGGCAACAGTGAAATGTCGCCGGGGCCAGGGGCTCTCTTCTTTGAGGCTATCCACCGGCCTACGGACCAGCCTATCGCTCCGCCCAGTATTACCTCCGACAGGTAATGCTTGTCGTCATATAATCTTGATTCCGCTACTCCAAAGGCTATGCCGTAGACTATAGGCGTATGCCAATGGCCGAATGTTTCCCGCAGATCCACATCCAGCACCGAGGCCAGGGCGAAAGCGGCTGAAGTATGGCCTGAAGGGAAGGAATAGCGATGAAAAGTGAAGGGCCTGAATTTCATTGCATTCTCGCCTTTAGAGGGAAGCGCTCTGCCGGTCAGGTAAGTAAGAGTGGGATTTATCATCAGCGCGGCTATTACGCTGGCTTCGGTCGCATCAGCCGCTATCTTAGTCATCACAGGGCTGTTAAAGAGCCGCCCTCCCAGCCATAAACCGGAAATAAGGGGAACCTGGTATACCGAATCTCCGAAATGTGTGGTCAGGCGTGAAATCTCTTTTAAAGTCTTGTTGCTTTTCCTATGTTTATCGTAAAAAGCATGTATTTTCCCGTCAACCAGGAACGCGGCGCCGGTGGCGGCTAGCGCCCCTCCGGCCAGGTACCATTGGGTTTTGTTCCAGCCGGCGGGTTTTGAGGGAAGTTCTTTTATGTCTCCCCAGAGCCTTTTCCCGTAGCCCAGCGGATCCGGTAAGCGCAGGGCTTCAGCGCAAAGCAGCGGCGCGGCGCTCTGCAAAAGGATCAACGCGGCCAGCGCCGCAACTCCGGATTTCCTGAAAAGTTTAGCTTTCATCATACGAAATGGCTCCTTGTTCTGGTGAAGCCCTTGACGTCACTCCGGCGAAGCTGTGATACGGGGACCGGGGTCCAGTATCGTAGATATTCCTGGATTCCGGCTTTCGCCGGAATGACGATGTGAGCTTTTGGGTTACTTCGTTTCCAACACTATCCAATTTTCCGAATATCGGGCCAGCGCTTCTTTGAATCCCTTGTATTGAGGATAGTCTGCCGCCGGTATTTCCGTGCTTTCGCGCCTCAATTCCTCGGAGAAAAACAGGGTATCGTTCCTGACCAGATAATCCGCAAAATATTTCTGCCCCGCCCCTACCAGCCTTATTTTTTTTGGGATGTAATAAACCTTAAAGTTTTCAGGCAGTTTAATGGTAATTGTCCCGAGGCTGCGCGAGCGCGAGTACCAGAACATGGGCAGTTCCCGCTCGGTCTGACCGGTGTCGGAGGCTGAGTAGTTCAGCCCGGGTATTTTAAAGATCATATACTTGCCGGCCTTCATAGCGTAGTCTTTAATGCCGACGGACATGGAGTAATTAACATCTTTTGAAAGGTCTGAGAGATTTTCAAGGGTGTATCTTTTAAGAACGGCCTGCGGATGCAGGTTGTGGGCGTATTGCTCCATGGATTTGTCCAGGTCCTCTTTTTTGTAATCCTTCAATTCTCGCCAATCCGCCTGGGAGTTTCCCTTAAGGCGCATGGTCAGCGTTCCGCTCAAATTGCCGTCTTTATCCAGCGTGAAGGCGTTGTTTTCCTCCGTTCCTTCAAGCGCCGTGTCAAAAAGCGGGTTGGTAAAAAGCAGCGGCCTGTCCGCCGCGCCAAGCAGCCTTAAGCCGCTGGCTTCCTGAAGGTAACCGGGCAGTTCGTTATAGCGATAGTTGTCTTCCGGATAAAGAAAAAGCGTTTTTGAACCGGCTTCCACTATGGTTTCCGCAAAGTTGAACTGCTTTATGTTAGGCTGGGACGCTTCAAACAGGGAGTCTTTGGTTTTTATGTAGGCGAAATCCGGCTTGAAGCCGGCCGCGCTTAGCATAGCGTATAGCAGAAATGGCTTATCCAGGGAGTTGCCGGCTTTGGCGTTGAATATTTCACCGGTGTTCTTTGGGACATAGCTGTACAGGTCCATCCCCACAGGCTGGTGTTTTATTTCCCTGGCCACCCAGTTATAGAGCGCCTCTATTTTTTCCACTTCAGAAGTTTTGTCTTTGATAAGTTCGTTTGTTTTTGCGGCTATTTCGGGAGTAATGGCTATTTTTCCTTTTAAAAGCGGCTCAAATCTGCCGCGCAGGCCCGCCCAGCTGTCTTCAAGCGAAAGCATTACCTGCGGGGTATGCCGGAAGAAAGGGGGCATATTCGGCTCTTCCTTATAAGAGGGCATATCGAGCAGCTCCCAGGTGTAGGAAGTCCCGCCGGCCACGTCTTTCTTTGAGAAGGCCCGGTTGTCCGGCATATTTAACTCTTTGTAAACCAGTTTTAAACCATCGGGCACGGTGACCGTCAGCCTGGAAATTTGTGTGGGCTCAAAAAAACGAAAAGCGTTATTGCTGAAAAACGGATACTGCGGATCGTACCGGGTGTCTATCCGATAGGAAAAATCCAGCGCAGAGCCGATCTGGACGTTGGGGATTGCGAATTTCATGGTTTTGGACCTGTCGTAGGATGGGTAGCCTACGAAAGCCGAACCTTCCATAACTGAAATGTCGTTCAACCAGGTAAGCGAGGAATAGGTTATGCTGAAAGCGTACTCTATTTCAGGTTTTTCCAGCTCCGGCAGGTAGTTTATAACTTCGAATGAGGCGGGGCTTTTTCCACGCTCACGCAGCACACTCCGCAGATTTCGTATCGTAACGCTGTAGCTTTTGTCCTTATGTATGTCAAAGCGCGTGTCCGTAAGCCAATTTATATAGCCATCGTTAGGGTAGGAGTCCGCTTTCGGCAGGTTTGAAAGCAGGCCTTTAATATCAGGCTCGGCCGCCGGATCGGATTTGCCACCGGTGTACTCTTTAACGAATTGGATTTTAAGTATGTCGTTTTTGGAGTAAACCTGAACTTTTTCCGCGGTTTGAATAGAAACTCCGGCCGCGTCCAGTTTGGTTACGGTACCGTTTATTTCATCGCCGTTGTTAAGGTAGAGGATATCTGCCATGGCGGACGGCGCGGTTGAAAGTGAAAGGAAAAAGATAAATAGCTTTCTCATGATTTCTCCTGAATATTAATTTATTTTCACGCTTGAATCTTTAAAAAACAGCTGCTTTTTTGTGTGACTGGCGGCGGCTTCAAGAAAACCCTTGTAAGCTTTGTAATCTGCCGGCGCTATAACGCGTTCTCCCCGTTCCCAGAAGGCCGTGCAAACCACTTTTCCTTTTTCCGCTTTAGCGCATTGTGAAGTGAAAGAACCATATTTGTCCGAGAGCTCAAGTTTTTCCGGCAGTAAAACCACTTCGTAATTCTCCGGCAGGGAGATACTGTAAACATAATAGCGGCCCAGGGAGGCCATGTATTCTATCGGGTAAATACGCTCGGCCTGCGATATCTCTTTTATGCGGCCGGCCGCTACTTCAAAATCGGGCAGGTGGAATATCAGTATGTCACCGGCCCGTTTGGCATAATCCGTTATTGAATATTTAGTCGCCAATGTGAAAGGCTTGTTGATGTTTTCGGCGTTGTTTACCTTGTAATCAATCAGCTCGGCTGCGGGGCTGACTTCCTTGGCCATCTGCTGGAAGGCGCGTTTCTGCTCCTCTCCTTTTATGGAGCGGTAGTAGTCGCGCAACTCCCCTTCGCGCGAACCGCTGTAACTCATGTTTTCGGAAATTAACGCTGAGCCGGTCGGGGACATGGCGATATCATAGTAGTAAAAACTGCCGTTTTCTACCGGGGTCGGCACCGGCACGAAGTCTATCTTTTTATTGAATACGTTAAGCACATGCACGCCGTAGTCAAAGCCGGCTATTTCCGGATAGCGGTAGTCGTAACCGGTAGAGTCCAAAAACACATGCTTCCCGCCTATTTCAGCCACAGTTATGGAGTGGTCAAATCCTAACTGCGGTATAGTGTAGTCAATATCCTGCTGGTCGTTGGTATTTATCAGTATTGGGGAGGCCTTTATGCCCGCTACGCCAAGCATGGTGGTGAGCAGCAGCGATTTATCCACGCAGCAGCCGTAACGGCGCTTCCAGGTAAGGTTGGCGTCATAGCCGCCCCAGCCGGAAGCCACCCCGACCTTGACGGCTATATAGCGTATTTCTTTCTGCACATAGTGATAAATTGCCCGCGCTTTTTCTTCGTCGGTCTTACAGTCCTTTATAAGATCCAGTGTGAATTCTTTCAGTTCGGGCGAGGGTTTTGTGCGTTCGTTGTAAAGCCCGATGGTCCAGTCAAAGATCCTGTCCCAGTCTTTGAACAGCGAGCCCCGCAGGTAAGGGGCCACGTCCTCGTAGGATGGCATCATGGGCTCGTTAGCAAGAGGGGAGATGTTCTCAAGGCGCCAGGCATAGGTTTTGGCGGTAGCGGATTCTGTTATTTTCGGTTCAGTCGATCTTTTTCCGGGAAAGTTGCGCAGTGAATAATAAAATTCCCGGCCTTTAGGCAGGGTAACGCTGATTTCCGAAACTTTTACGGGGCCTTCGCTGTCCTGGAAACCCCAGACGGGGAAAAAAAAGTCTTTCCTGAACGGATTATAGGTTTCTTCTTCTATTTCGTAATCCACTATTGAGCCCACCTGTACATTCTCCATGGCGTATTGTGTGCAGACAGAGCCTGAAACAAAAAAATCTCCGCTTGCGCTCTGCGGTTTTGAGGTTTTTATCCTTGTGGGGTCAAGCGTATATATCCCTCCGTCCGCGGTATAGACATTGGCTTTTATTATTTTCGCCCGTTCCCTGCCTTCTTCGGAACACCGGATTATCTGGCCCCAGCTTTGTTTAAGGTTTTCTTTCAGTATCTGCCGTATCTCGCGGGTCTTCAATGTCCAGGCGCCGTCGGTTTTCAGAGTGTAATCGCCGCTGTCAAGCAATACAAGGCCGTTCATGCCGGAATATTTTTTACCGAAATTGCGCGCCATGTCAAAGGCCTCAGCCGCGGCTTTCTTATCCTGATCTGAAGGCCGGGCGGCAGCGGCCTCTTGCTGCTCCGGTTTGGCCTGTCCGAACTGGATCGTTGAAACCATTTGGCGCGGCAGTGACTTACCGTCCTCAAGAGTGATCGAGTCGGCGTCAAAGGCCGTGACCGTGCCAGTTGTTTCCTGCCCCGAACGGAGCGTTAAAACTTCCGCGCGGCAAACTGGCGGAAGTATGGTAAGAATGATTATGATGGCGGCAAATTTCATGTGGCCTCCCGTTTCAGCGATGCCCTAATTATATAATACGTGGAGAGCAAAAACAGCGGACTTCCTGAAAAAATCAGCTTAATTTTTCCGGAATTGGTAATATGTATTAATGAAAGACCTCACCGTAGGCGGCGAAGGCAGGCTAATATGGAACTTCACCGTGCCTATGTTGATCGGTAACGTTTTTCAGCAGTCCTACAATATAGTGGACAGTGTGATAGTTGGGCGTGTTATAGGCAAGTCGGCGCTTGCGGCCGTGGGGGCGAGTTTCCCGATAATTTTCCTGCTGGTGGCGCTTATCATAGGCGCCACCATGGGTTTTTCCATCATTATCTCCCAGTTTTTCGGCGCCAAAGATATGGCCCGTGTGCGCCGTGCCATAGATACGGCTTATGTTTTTATTTTCTTCGCCTCGCTTTTTATGACGCTGTTAGGTGTTGTTTTTTCCCAAAGCATACTTGAACTGTTAAACACTCCGCCCGAAATTTTACCACAGGCCCTGACTTTTCTGCGCATAACTTTCGGCGGATTGATCTTCCTTTTCGGTTACAATTCCATAAGCGCAGTGCTGCGCGGCCTTGGCGACTCCAAAACGCCGCTCTATTTCCTTGTATTCTCCACCATTCTTAACGCGGCGCTGGTGATGATATTTGTGATGGGCCTGCATTGGGGCATAGCAGGTTCCGCCTGGGCTACTGTTATCGCGCAGGCGGTTTCCTTTATGCTGGCGGTGGTATATCTGAATAAAACACACCCGGTGTTCACCTTCCGGCTGAAAGGCCTGGAGTTTGACGCGGAAATTTTTAAAAAAAGCATGGCCATAGGCCTGCCTTCCGGCATACAGCAGATGATGGTGGCCTGCGGGATGATGGCGCTTACGCGCATAGTGAACGGCTTCGGCACTGACGCCGTGGCGGCCTTTACTGCCGCCGGGCGCGTGGACACTTTTGCCATGATGCCGGCCATGAATTTGTCGGCCGCTATTTCAACTTTTGTGGGCCAGAATATAGGCGCCGGAAAACTGGACCGCGTTAAAAACGGATTGAAGGCCGCGCTTTATATTTCAGGCGCCACATCGCTCCTGACAACGCTTGCAGTGGTGGTTTTCGGCTGGCATCTGATATCAATGTTCAGCTCCGATCCCGCGGTGATAAGCATAGGCGCGCGCTATCTGCTTATTGTGGGCGGTTTTTATATTGTTTTTTCAAGCATGTTCGTGATTACTGGCGCGCTTCGCGGAGCCGGGGATACCTTTATCCCTATGATATTCACTATCCTCTCGCTGTGGACCATAAGGGTGCCGGTGTCTGTCATTCTTTCGCTAAAAATCGGTACCGACGGTATCTGGTGGGGCGTACCGATAGCCTGGTGTGCGGGGCTGGCGCTTTCCGCCGGGTACTATTGGTCGGGCCGCTGGAAGCGCAAAGTGGTGGTAAAGCCGTCCCCCGTACCCGCCGTGCCGCCGGGAGAAGAGGAGGCCGAATGGAATGTATCCAATTTCTGAAAGACAGGGCTGCTGAGGCAGCCCTGTGATTACACAGATTAGGGAACGATTCTGCGGATAAGACGTTGAGGGTAATATGGAAAATGATGAACGGGTTGTTTATTCCAGCGGGCCTGACGGCAATATGGTTTGCCCGGACTGCCGCCGTTCTCCCTGCGAGTGCCCCGAGGGACTTGCCGGCGCGCCTAAGAAAAGGACGCAGACCGAGCCGGTGCGGATATCTTTCCGCAGGGGCGGCAAGGGCAGCGGGCTTACTTTGGTGGAAAAGCTGCCTATGCACCCGGCTGGGAAGGAAGAGCTTTTAAAAAAGTTCAAAAAACGCCTTGGTGTGGGAGGGACGGTCAAGCTGGGGGTTTTGGAATTACAGGGCGACCACAAGGCTTTTATTAAAACCGAGCTGGAAGCGTCCGGCTACAAGGTTAAACTGATAGGCTGAAAATTGTTATAATTAGATGTTATGAACGAATGTAAACGCCGCATATTGGTTGCGGACGATGATCAGCTGCTTAGAACTCTGGCTGCGGATATCCTTTCTGAAAAATACGATGTCATGCAGGCCATAGATGGACAGGACGCGCTTGAGAAGGCTCTGGCCTGGCGTCCGGAGCTTGTTGTAACCGACATTATGATGCCGCGCATGCACGGCTATGAGCTTTGTGAGCGCCTCAAAGGCCGCAACGGGATAAGCGGCGTCTTCGTAATAGTAACATCCAGCAAGTCTTTTTCTACCGACAAGGCACAGGCCAAGGAGGCGGGAGCAGATGGTTATATTGTAAAACCTTTCGCTTCCGCCGAACTGCTTGATATGGCGGCGGACTTATTCGCCAAAAGCCGGAGTGCGGCCGCAACCTCTCCAATGACTGAGCCGATCGCACCCGCAGAGGTTTTGAATATCGCGGCCCCTGAGTACGCTCCTGTATCAACGAGCCCGCTTCCGGTATATGTGCGCTTCTGGGGAACCCGCGGTTCGTGTCCCACCGGGGGGGTTAATACGGTGCGTTACGGTGGAAACACCTCTTGTACCGAAGTCCGTATAGGGAACCTTCTCCTGATAATTGATTGCGGAACGGGATTGCGCGAGCTTGGCAGCGCTATAGCGCAGGAATTCGAAAAAAAACCGGTAGAAGGCCATATTTTCGTAGGGCATACACATTGGGACCATATACAGGGGTTCCCTTTCTTCGTCCCGCTGTATAATTCCCTTAACACTTTTAAAATTTATAGCGTGCGGGGGGCGCACAGCAGCCTGAAGGGCGTGTTTAGCGGCTCTATGGCTTTAGACTATTTTCCTATTCCTCTTTCCAGCCTGTCCGGCAAAGTAAGTTTTATAGAGATGGCCGGCCCCGTGGACCTGGGGGTGGCAAAAGTTTCATTCCATTATCTTAATCATCCCGGTGTCTGTATCGGTTTCCGCATTGAGGCGCAGGGCAGGGTTATCACCTACCTGAGCGATCACGAGGATTTCAGGCGGCTTAGCGGGAGCAGCGACATGGCCATACGGCAAGAAGCCGCAGTGGCCGCCTTCGCGCAGAACAGCGACCTTCTTATCAGGGAAGCCCAGTACACGGAGGAGGAATACTTGTCCCGGAAAGGCTGGGGACACAGCACATTTGACGATGCGGTGCGTTTTGCCATAGACACGAAGGCCAAGCGCCTGGCTATTTTCCACCATGACCCGGACCATACCGACACGATAATGGACGCCCATATAAAGTATTGCAAGGAGCTTGTAGTTAAGGCCGGCGCGGCGATCAATTGTTTTGCGGCTTGGGACGGCCTTCGGGTTGACCTATAGACAAGTCGTGGGCCGGAAGGCCTGTTTTCCGCTAAATCCTGCTGGATCTGAACTATTCCATTAAAATTCATCACGGAAGCATATTCGGCCATACGGCATACGTAGGGGGCACTGAAAAAGTCATTTTTATTTAAAGTCTCGTCGTTAAATAAGCGACAAAAGTGGTAATAGCGTTCAAAACTGCATGGAATTTGTAGGCATATACCCAAAAAGCGTGCAGTTTTGCGTTAAACTTGTCATATTTCAGTGCCCCTGATTACGCGTACGGTATCTCAGATAACAGAAGCAGCGGTATTGCGCTCAGACAGCCGGCCCCCCAAGACCGGCTGTTTTTTAATGATGTGCGGCACGCGCATACGCTCAGAGATGCTCGCCAAAAGTGAGTGGCAGGCATTGCAATTTTCAATAAACAGGCAAATGCTAAAATATTAAATATGCAATATCTGAGAACTCTGGATTTGACGCTTTTCCATTTTATTAATTCCGGTTTTACAAATAAACTTTTTGATTTTCTTGCCCCTTGGCCTGAAAAAGGGCTTTTTATTGTAATTGTGCTGGGCTCGTTTATTCTTATAATCGGCCGCAACATCCGCCTTAGGCCGGCAGGTTTTTTGCTGTTTACCGGATATATCCTTGGCGGCTGTGGCCTTGAACTGATTAAAGAGTCTTTTCATAGGCTTCGGCCCTGTGTCGCGTTATCGGACGCACGAGTCCTTTTTGTTAAAACCAGCCTCTCTTTTCCGTCAGGGCATTCCTGCGGGGCGTTCATGGCGGCGGCTTATTTAAGTACGATATTCGGCAAAAAAGCCGGGATTTGGCTTTTTACCACGGCAGCGCTTGTGGGACTGTCCAGAATCTATTGTGGGGTGCACTATCCCGCAGATGTAATTGCAGGCGCTGTTCTGGGCTCGGCTTTTGGATATTTCCTCGGTCGAGTCGAAAAAAGAATCCAGCTTTCCCTGCCTTCCAACCCAAAAAATGCCAAAGCCTGATTTCTGGTTCGTTTATATACTGAAATGCGCCAATGGCGCTTTTTATACCGGAATAACCAAAGATGTCGCCGCCAGGGTGGCCGCGCATAACAACGGAACCGGAGCGCGCTACACACGCAGTTTCGGCCCGGTAAAGCTTGTCTGGCAGGAAAGGCGCACTAACAAGTCTCTGGCGTTAAAGCGCGAAGCAAAGATAAAAAGCTGGTCCAGAGAAAACAAATCCGCATTTTGCAAGCGGCTCATAAAATGATAAAATTATATATAACGTGTTGCCGGAGAAGTCCTTAACTTTTTACGATTTCCCTGCGGGAGTCTTTCTTCTTCCACATAGAATAAAGTTACGGTGTGTCCAACGGCTTTTTATGATAACCCTGCGCAATATTCACAAGTCTTTCGGCCAGCAGACGCTTTTAGAGGGCGCCTCGCTGCAGATCAACGACGGCGAGCGATTCGCCCTTGTGGGGCCTAACGGCGCCGGCAAGTCCACGCTTTTCAAGATGATGCTCCGCGAGGAGGAAGCCGACGACGGCGAGATACAGTTTAAAAAAGGCGTTGTGGCCGGCTATCTGCCACAGGAAAATGCGCCGGTTTCGGAGCGCACCGTTCTGGAGGAAACGCTGGAAGGGCTGGATGCCTTTGACAGCAGGCTTGAGGCGGAGGCCAAGGCCGTGCTCATGGGGCTTGGGTTTAAGGTTTCGGATTTTAACAGGATAGTCAACACTTTAAGCGGCGGCTGGGCTATGCGGGTTGCAATGGCGCGACTGCTGATAAAAAAACCCGACCTCCTGCTTTTGGACGAGCCAACCAATCATCTGGACCTGGATTCGCTGTTTTGGCTTCAGGACTATCTCGCGTATTACCCCGGCGCAGTGCTTATCATTTCGCATGACAGGGCGTTTATAAATACGGTCTGCGGCGCAATAGTCTCCCTGCAGGATAAAACCCTGAAGGTCTACCACGGCGACTACGAATTTTTTCTCACCCAGCGGGAAATGGAAAAGGAAAAGCTGGTGTCGGCCTGGAAACAGCAGCAGGATGAAATAGCGGATATGGAGGACTTTATCGCCAGGAACCGCGTACGCTACGCCACGGCCGCGCGGGTGCAGAGCATGATAAAACGCCTTGACAAGCTTGAACGCATAGAGCTGCCCGTTGAAGCTAAAACCGTCAAAATAAGATTCCCTCAGCCTAACCGCACCGGCGCTAAATCCCTTGAGCTTAAGAATATCAGCAAGATATACGCCGTGCCTGGACATGAGCCGATAAAGGTGTATGAGAATTTTAATTTTGAACTGGACAGAGGGCAGAAGACGGCTTTTGTGGGACATAACGGCGCCGGCAAATCGACGCTTTTGAAAATGCTGGCCGGCGTGGTGGAACCCGACAGCGGCGAACGGGTGACGGGACTTAATGTGAAGACCGGCTATTTTTCCCAGCACCGCGAGGGAATGCTGGACCCCAGGAGAACAGTTCTGCAGGAAGCCATGGACAATGATAGGCTGAATCCCGAGCTTATGGTGAGGACGGTGCTTGGCACCTTTCTATTCCCGGGAGATAATGTGTTTAAAAAATGCGGCGTGCTGAGCGGCGGGGAAAAAAGCCGCCTGAGCCTGGTAAAACTGCTGCTTGACCCGCCCAATGTCCTTTTGATGGATGAGCCGACAACGCACCTTGATATGCCAAGCGTAGAAGCGCTGGTGGGAGCTTTGAAAGAGTTTGAGGGCACTCTATGTTTTATAAGTCATGATCTGTACTTTATCAATGCTTTGGCCGATCATGTGGCCCACATTGAGCAGGGAAAGGTGACCATGTATCCCGGCAATTATGATTATTTCAGGTACCGTCAGGAGCAGCTGCGCGCCGAGGCGGAGGATGTTCACGCCGTTCCGGCGCACGAGGCTAAAAGGGTTTTAAGCCCGGCGGAGGAGCGCGCCGACGAGCAGAAGGAAGAAAGGCGCTTGAAAAAGCTTCAGGACCAAAAGGCCAGAAAGTCCGAAAAACTTCTGGAGGAAATAGCGCTTATACGGAAAAATATAGAAATACTTGCCGCCAGGCTGTCGGAGCCTGAAATACACGCGGATTACGAGAAGGTGAAATCCATAGGCGCTGAAATCGCGGCGCTGGAACAGGAAGCCGCGGCAAAAACCGCCGAACTGGAGTAATAGTTCCTGCTTGGGAAGTTGCAGGAACAATGATTACACGGATTAAAGCGGATTACACGGATTTCTTTTCGGAACATTATCTGTGTAATCGTTCCCTAATCTGTGTAATCATCTAAAATAGGAAAAACATCACATATGCCCAACAACGACACTCAAGCCCGCAGGCACGACCTGCGCAATATTGCCATTATAGCCCATGTGGACCACGGCAAAACCACGCTTTTAGACGCCATGTTGCGCCAGACCGGCTCCTTCCACGACAAGGCGGGCGAGGAAAGAATCTGTATAATGGACTCGAACGATCTGGAACGCGAACGCGGCATCACCATACTTTCAAAAAATACCTCTGTCAAATACGGCGACACCACAATCCATATAGTGGATACCCCCGGTCACGCCGATTTCGGCAGCGAAGTGGAGCGCGTGCTCAGAATGGTGGACGGCGTGCTGCTGCTTGTGGACGCGCTGGACGGGCCGATGCCTCAAACGCGTTTTGTGCTGAAAAAATCACTGACGCTCGGCCTGAAACCGATAGTGGTGATAAACAAGATTGACCGTCTGAACTGCGATCCTCACTCCGTTTTAGATAAAGTGTTCGCCCTTTTCATGGAATTAGGCGCTACCGATTCACAGTTGGATTTTCCAATAGTATACGCCTGCGGCCGTGACGGCTGGGCGACCATGGATGCGAAAGTAAAAGGTCCGGATCTGAAGCCGCTTTTTGAAACCATAATCAAATATGTTCCCGGGCCGCTTGAAAAAGACAGTGAGCCTTTAAGGATGCTTGTGACCATGCTGGACTACAGCTCCTATACCGGCAGGATAGGCATAGGCAGGATTTTTCAGGGCACGGTTTCGGCGGGTCAGCAGGTAACGCTTGCCTCTCCGGCTTCCGAAGCAAGAACCAGGAAGGTAATGCAGGTGGTGGGATTCAGCGGGCTTTTGCGGGTGCAGCGCGCGTCCGCCCGTTCGGGCGATATTGTGGCACTAGCTGGACTTGAGGGGATTGAAGTGGGCGATACGGTTTCCTCCACCGACGCGCCGGGGTTTTTACCGGGGCTTGAAATAGAGCAGCCGACTTTGGCTATGGGATTTTTCGCCAACGACGGTCCGTTCTCAGGCCGCGACGGGAAATTTGTGACCATCACGCAGCTGCGCGACCGGCTTTTGAGGGAACAGGAAACCAATGTGGGCCTGAAAGTGGTTGAAATACCGGGCGAAAGCGGGTTCAAGGTATCGGGCAGGGGCGAACTGCACTTGTCCATACTTCTTGAAACCATGCGCCGTGAAGGCTACGAGCTTTGCGTGTCAAAAATGGTCGTTATCACTCATCAGGAAAATGGCGTTACGGTGGAACCGGTGGAATATCTGGTGCTTGACTCGCCCTCCCAGTTCCAGGGGCCTATTATGGAATCCTTGGGGATGCGCGGCGCGCAGATGAAAGACATGGTTGTCTGTGACGACGGGCGCGTAAGATTTGAATATGTTATCTCCTCACGGGCGCTTATAGGTTTTAAGTCGGAATTCATGACCATGAGCAGGGGCGCGGGCCTTATGCACCATAGTTTTCATGGTTTTCAGCCGGAGGGTAATTTCCAGCCGCCAAAAAGGAACGGCGTTTTTATCGCGAAAGAAACGGGCAAAACGGCCGGTTACGCCTTGAACAGCCTGCAGGACCACGGGGCTATGTTCGTCATCCCGGCGCAGGATGTTTATATGGGTCAGATAGTGGGTGAAAATTCCCGCGGCAACGATCTGGTTGTAAACCCCTGCAAGGAAAAAAAGCAGACCAATATGCGTTCCTCCACCTCAGACCTTTCAATTGTGCTAACGCCTCCGCGCGAGATGACGCTTGAACAGGCCATTGAGTATGTTGAAGAGGACGAATTTGTGGAAATTACGCCGCACAATCTGCGCCTGCGCAAGAAAGTCCTTGACCATAGCCTGCGCAAGCGCGGTGACAAGGAGTTCATTTAACCCGAAAATTGCCGCAATTTTTGGGTCCGGGGGGGATGGATTGACGGAGATATTTTTATTATGAAAAAAATAAAAAAACTCTTGCCTTTGCTTTTTGCGGCCGTGTTTTGCTCATGCGCTTCTTTGCCTGATAAGGGGTATCAGCCGAAAGAGCATGCCCTGTATCTCAGCGACGCGCAGCTTAAGGACCGGAAGTTTGTGCCTGCCCCGGTTTCAGGTTCGGAGACTGACAAGGCGGACCTGGCCGTGCTGCGCGTATGGCAGGAAAAACGCACTCCGGAGCAGTGTACCCGGGCGGCCGCGGAGGCCAAGGCTCTTTTCAGCGATCTTTTCGGCGATAGCAACCCTTTCATAAAGCCCCTGCCGGCTGAGGTGGAGGCTTTCTTCACCCAGGTACATTCGGACTCGGATGCGGCAGTGGGGGTTCTTAAAAAACACAATAAGCGTAAGCGCCCTTTCCTGCGGGACTCTTCCCTGAACCCCTGCCTTGGCCGTATAGGCGGCCTGGCCTATCCAAGCGGCCACGCGGTTATTTCCCGGGTTGACGCGCTTATACTTTCAGAACTCGTGCCGAAGCGGCAGTCGGAATTTCTGGCCAAGGCGGATGAGGCGGCCCTTTACCGCGTGATAGGCGGAGTCCACCATCCCTCCGATATTGAAGCCGGCAAAAAATTCGGAGATATCCTTTACGCGGATTTTATGCTAAATCCGGCTTTCCGCGCGGAAATGAAAAAAATTAGCGCTTATATCGACATGAACAACATATCCAATACGAATTATCAGGTGTATGCCCCGTAACATTGAAATAAAAACTAAAGCGTCCGCCTGGAAAAAACAGCTTGAAGCCGCCAAAAAAATAGCGGACCGGTATGAGTCGCTTGACCAGGAAGATGTTTTTTTCAACTGTCCCTCCGGCAGGCTGAAGCTCAGGACACAGAAAGGAAAAGGGAACTATCTGATATTCTATCGCCGCGCTGATGAGGCGGGGCCTAAAACATCCGAATACTTTCCTGCCGAGGTCAAAGATCCAGCCGCCATGAAGGCGCTTTTTAACGCCGCGTTCGGGCGTGGCAGGACGGTAAAAAAAAAGCGGCTGGTGGTTTTTGCGGGTCAGACCAGGATACATTTTGACAAAGTAGAGGGACTTGGGCGCTTTATTGAACTTGAGGTCTGTCTTAAAAAAGGCCAAAGTCCCGCCGCGGGCCGTAAGATAGCTTCTGGTCTAATGAAAATGCTTTCTATCCCGGAACAAGACCTGCTGAAAACCGCCTATGCCGATATGAAGTGATTAAAAATTTTTGCGGCAAAAATTTTTACCATAACATTTTCCCAGCCCGCTTATGAAAATATTGACCGGAAAGGAGGGGGGGCTGCGGGAACTAAGCCGGGTGGCCTATCCTCTTATACTTTCCACCGCCTCAACCACCGTAATGCAGTTTATAAACCGGGTGTTTTTGGCCCATTACAGCACAGATGCGCTGGCAGCCTGCGTGCCAGCGGGTATTTTAAGTTTTACTTTCCTTTGTTTCTTCATGGGCACCGCAACCTATACTAACGCGTTTGTGGCGCGATATCACGGCGGCGGCAAGGCGGCCAGCGTTTCAGTGGCGGTCTGGCAGGGCGTGTGGCTGGCGCTGGCCTCCGGCCTGCTGTTGGTGTTAATTACTCCGCTTGGTCTTTACATAATAGACCACTCGGGGCACCCTGAAGCGGTGCGCGCGCTTGAACGCCCGTATTTTTCCATTCTCAATTATTTTTCATGTTTTCCCGTTTTAAACACGGCTCTGGCCGCCTTTTTTATAGGGCGCGGCAAGACCAAGGTTCCTATGGCCGTGAATATGGCCGGCAGTGCGCTGTGTGTGTTTATGTCCTGGCTTCTTATATTCGGGGCCGGGCCGCTGCCGGAGCTAGGCATAAAGGGCGCGGGATTTGCGGCCGTGGCCGGCCAGATTTTAATGACAGGGCTTTATCTGCGGCTTATTTTTTCCGCGTATAACCGCCGCCGCTTCCGCACAGCCCGCCTTGTCGGAGTGCACAGGGCTATGCTTGAGAGGCTGGTGAAGTATGGCGCGCCGAACGGCATCGGTTTTTTTCTGGATATCGCCTCTTTCGGGGTTTTTATCTTCATCATCGGCGGAATGGATAAAGTGTCGCTTGCGGCCAGTAATATAATCGCTTCCATCAACATGATAGCTTTCATGCCGATAATAGGCTTGGGTTTGGCCACGCTGACCCTGGTTGGGAAATATATGGGAATGAAAAAGCCGGATGTGTCGGAGCGCGTGGCGTATAATGCGGCAAAACTGGCGGGGGGCTATGCTTTAGGGCTGGGAGTTCTGTTTGTGGCAGTGCCTGGAATGTTTATCAATATTTTCGGCTCCGGGAATTCCGTGGAATACGCGCAGATACTTGCCAAGTGCCGGCCGCTTATGTCGGTACTGACGGCCTTCATATTTTTTGACGCTATCGGCATAATTTTCGCGGACGCGCTACGGGGAGCCGGGGACACGCGTTTTCAGATGCTTGGCGCGAGCGCCTGCGCCTGGCTTCTTTTTGTGCCGGGCGTGTGGTATATAGTTTATCGCGCGGGGGGCGAGCTTGTGCATGCCTGGATATGGGGCGGGTTCTATGTGTTCATGCTTGCTGCGGTTTTTGCTCTACGTTTCAATTCCGGTCGGTGGCGCGGGATAAACATACTTAAATAACTTGCTAAAATACTTAATATGAAATTTCCAAAAGTTAAGCTTTCCCACGCGCCCGCCGGGCCCAACGCTTTCAGGCGCATGGTGGATTCGTGCGAACTTGCCCTGCCGGGGGATGTAGTGGCTGTTTACGACAAGCACGGCTCGCCTTACGGTCTGGCGCTCTACAACCCAAGATCCCAGATAATGCTGCGCATCTTCACCAGGGAGAACCCCGAAACTTTTGATCTGGACGCTTTTCTTGGAAAACAGGTTGCGAAAGCGGTTTCTTTCAGGCGCGATATTCTGGGCCTTGAGCGCACAACCGACGCTTTCCGCCTGGTACACGACTATGGTGACGGGCTGCCCGGCCTTACTGTTGATATTTACGGCTCCCATATCGTTCTGGAATTTTATTCCCTTGGCATGTATAAACTCGCCGCACGCCTTGAAACCGCTTTTAGGAAGCATTTTCCAAAAGCGGTTTTTCACCACAGGGCCAGTTCCTACACGCAGGAGATGGAGGGGTTTGTCATGCCGCCGGACGCCTCCGCGCTTTACAAGGCGCGCATAAATGAGAACGGCGTGCTTTTTGACGTAAGTTTTTCTGGAGGGCATAAAACCGGGTTTTTTTGCGACCAGCGCGAGAACCGGCTTTACACCGCGGCTTTTGCCGCAGGAAAAAGCGTGCTTGATATCTGCGCCTATACCGGGGGTTTCGGCCTTTACGCTAAGAAACTGGGCGGAGCTGAAGAGGTTACCTGCGTGGAACTGGATGCCGAAGCCAGTGAGCTCTCAAAGAGGAACGCCAATATCAACAAGGTGCGTATGGATTGCGTGTGCTCGGATGCGTTTCCCTACATGAGGCAGATGGCGGAGAACGGGAAAAAATACGGTCTGGTCATCCTGGACCCTTACAAGCTGGTTTCCTCGCGCGAAGAAAGAGATAAAGGCATTTTCAAGTACAAAGATTTTAACCGGATCGCCATGTCCCTTGTTGGAGAAGGGGGGGTTTTTGTCACCTGCTCCTGCAGCGGCATGGTATCAATGGAGGAATTTTCCTACATAGTGCGCGGGGCCGCTTCCACGGCGGGGCGCAGGGCGCAGATCTTTAAAAAAAGCGGTGCCGGCCCCGACCACCCCATAGCGGCTGATTATCCCGAGGGGGAATACCTGAAAGTTATCTGGGCCAGGCTTTTTTAGCCGGAAAAATATGGAAACCGAAATTAATTGCAGGACTCATCTATGAAAAGGGAAGTCAA
>DMES01000027.1 GCA_003450815.1 Elusimicrobiota bacterium
TGCCTCATTGCGGAAGTCGGGAAAGTGAGTTCAAAAGGGGGCAGAAAATAATTTTTCCCGAATTTGTGGGGTCAGGTCTTGATTATTGACTAAAACAAAAAGTCAATATTCAAGACCTGACCCCATTCTCGGCGACCCGCTCAGGGGTCCAGGAGTTCAGGATGGAGACCAGCATGGCGGCTACTATCGGGCCTAAGATTACTCCCAGTATGCCGAACATGCCGATACCGGAAAAGATGGAAACCAAAGCCAGCAAGGGGTGCATATCGCCGTGGCCCTTCATAACTACCGGACGCACTACATTGTCCATAAGCCCGGCTATCACCGCAACAATCCCTATGAAGACCAGCTGCATAAGCGAGCCTTGGAAGTAAAGATAAAACGCCCCGGCCAGACAGACTGGCAAACTGCCGAGTATTGGTATCCAGGCGAAAATAAAAGTGGTTCCGCCGGCCAGGAAGATTCCCGGTACGCCTAGCAGCCAGAACCCCAGCATTACAACCAGTGATTGGGCGCCCGCCGCCGCAGAGGTGGCCCACACCGTAGACGCCACTGTGTCCTTTAAGGATTTTCCCAGCCTGCCGCGCAGCCCGCGTTCCAGCCGCGCTTTATCCAGCGCCCAGTTAAAGAAAATATCGCCCTCCACCAGCATGAAATACCAGGTGAGCAGGCTTAAGGCCAGCTTAAGCGCAAGGTCCGGCAGCGTTGCCGCCTGCACCAGAATAATTTTGCTTAACCCCGCGCCGGCGCTCTGCATGAACAGTATGCCCTTTTCCTGCAGTGCGGCCGGGCTTTCTATAAAAAAATACAGCGGCTTAAAACCCATAATAACATCCACCGCCGAGCGCAAGAACATGGCGCCGCGTTCGTCGGCCAGATATCCGGAAAGCGCTATCCCCTGGTTTACGGCCAGGAAGGCGAAAAAAATAAGCGGCACTATTATCGCGAACATTATGGCGAGTATGGCCACGGAGGCCGCGGCTATCGGGCCCAGGCCTTTGCGGGTCAGCGCGTCATGCAGCGGCCGGGTAAGCACGGCCAGCATCGCTCCCATAAACAGGGATATCAGGTAGGGCCAGACCATAACGGTAAAAATAGAAAGAAAAACCGCCAGCAGCAGGAACAGCGTGGTGTTGGAGGTGCGAACGGAAGGTATTGTCATAATTACTAGCATACCGGGATGTTCGGATTAAAAGACCCCGGAAGGTTTTTTTCAGCAGACTGTTAATGCAGGTATTTCCAAAGGTCCAGGAACAACGGAATCATCTCCAGCGCGATAAGCACAATTATAATTACCTCAAGCCAGTGGCTGCGCTTGGTATTCACTTCGCCATGCAAAATCTGGGTAATCTGCGCCAGCGTCTCCATTTTTCGTGAAATGCTTTTGCGCCAGTCGTCAAAGTGAAATTCGTGCGCCGAAGCTTTGAAGATAACGGCCAGGTACGGGTCGCCGACGGTTTTAAGGGAATTTTCAACCCTGCCCAGAAATTCGGAAAACTCCATGTATTTGCGGCTGGAGTCTTCAGCGATATCAGCGTATTGATTGCGGAAAATATTTACTACGCTTTCGCGTTTTTCCTCTATAGTGTCATAGAGTTCGTCTAGTTTGCGGTTGAGCATTTCGTCGTAGTAACGGAATTCAAGCAAATGCGTGAGCGAGAATTCTATCACGTCAGCCACATCCCGCTGACCGTCAGGTTCTATAAGCAGGGCGGAATTCCAGTCTATAACCGCCAGATCCGTTTTGGAATATTGCATGGCGTTTTCGGTAATGAAAGCTTTTGACTCTTCGCTTAAAAATTCTTTATCTTCCGCCATTATGAGCGCGGCCACATCAACTTTTTTTATAAATTCCAGCGGTTCACCGGCGGCATCGGCTTTCTCTATTATGTAGGTGATGTAGTCTTCAAACACGTCCCATTCAGCCGGGTTTTTGATCGCGGGCAGGATCTTTTTTTTGATGTCATCTTTGTGTCGTTTGGCTGTTTCCTCTGTTGTTTCCGAGCTTTCAATGGCAGCCGCAAGTTTAACCAGCCCTTTCCAATCGCAGCCGGGGGGTATGTCAAGCTCCAGTGTGATGGAAATAACTCCGTAGTTCCACACGCGGGCCCGCGCTCTTACAGTAAACTCCCCCCCCGGAAGTTTCAGAATATCTTCGCCCAGGTCGGCGTTAAGCGGGGAGTCTTTTATTATTATAGCCTTGCGGGTATCGGTGGCGAGTTTTAGGCGGAAGCCCGGCGAGCTTTGGCTTAGTATTTTTTCCGCTTCCGAAAGTAAAATCTCGCCGCCCACGTCAAAGACGCGGTAGATGAGGATATTGCCTTTTTGTATGGTCATAAGTGAAGGGTGGAGGGTATGGGGTAGAGGGTTTAGGGTAAAAGGAAGTTCCTTAAATACTCTACCCTCTACCCTGTTTCTACTTCAGGGCTTCCTCTATATTGCGGATTATTTCCTGATTGTACTCTGGAGAATAACCTTCCCAAACCTCGCGAATTTCGTGATTCTTGCCTAGCAGGTAAATAAAGGGTACGCCCTGCGCTTTGTAGTTTTTGTAAACATGTCCGCCCTTATAGGCAAGCGGGAAGGTTATGTTCAGGTCGCTTGCAAAGGTTTTTGGGGCGTCCGCGTTCTCTTGAATGCAAATGCCTACCACAGAGAGGCCTTTTGGAGAGTAAGTCTTGTGCATTTTTTCGATGAATGGCGCGGCTTTTCTGCAATATGGGCAGGTTTCGGTGAAAAACATAACTAGCACGGACTTGCCTGCATATGAGGCCAAATCTATCTCGCCGCCGTTGGTGCTCGGAAGTTTAAAATAAGTGGGTTTACGGGCATAGCCTGGCTTAATTTTGTCGGCCTTTACTACGGCGGTTATAGCAGCCTCGGGGGATGTTTGCACATCCGGCGCCGGCGCTTCTTTTTCCTTGCAGGCAACGCCGGCCACGGTGGCCGCGATAAGCAGAAAGCTGAATAATTTTACATTTCTCATTATTATCTCCACAAAAAATAACTTGGTATCTCTTCACTATTCTATTATTTTTCGAAGTTCATCCAAAGCGAAATTTGCAGCACATCTTTTAATGAATGTCCTGTCGCCGCGAAATTGTTTCGCAAAAGTTGCTGTTTTTCCCGGCCCCGCCAGCGCAAAGCATACCGTGCCCACCGGCTTTTGCGGTGAGCCTCCTTCGGGGCCTGCTATTCCGGTTACAGCCAGGGAGTAATCGGATGAGAAAAGCTTTTTTACGCCGAGGGCCATCTCCAGCGCGCAGGGCTCCGATACCGCGCCGTATTTTTTTAGTGTTGCAGGGCGCACTTTAAGCAGATGTGTTTTGGCAGCGTTTGAATACGCCAGGACCGAACCATTAAAATAAGCTGAGCTGCCGGGGATATCCGTTATCTGGTTTGATAAAAGGCCGCCGGTGCATGATTCAGCACATGAGAGTGTCAGCCCCGCTTTGCGAAGCTGGGCGCCCGCTGTTCCCTCAAGCGTGTCGTGGTTTATGCCGTATATTTTATCGCCCAGAATTTCACGACAGGCCGTTTCAATTTGCGAACAAGACGAATCAGAACGAATGGAGCGAATAGATGTGTTGTGATTCCGGCTTATCGTTATTATAAATTCCACTGTGTACGGCCCGGCAAGAATGGTGTAGCTGGCGTTTTTAAAACGTTGCATCACGGGTCTGAGCAGCTTTTCGGCTGATGATTCACCCATCCCGGAAATTTTAAGCTTTATACTTTCGGGAGCTGCGTCTTTCAATGAAAAAAAAGTTTTCAGGTCCGAGTTCAGGGCGTCCTCAAACATAGGCTCCCATTCTTTTTGCGGGCCCGGCAACAAAACGAGCATTTTCTTCCCCAGCGCGAGCTCTTGTCCGGCGGCTGTGCCGTTGCGGTTTTCTATGGTTTTAGCTCCGACAAGCTTAAGGCACTGGTCGCGCAGATTGGGAGGCAGCTTAGTAAAGCCATACTTCTTTTGAAGTATCAGCGCCAGCTGTTTTGAGCAAATTATCTTCCGTTTCAGCGCGGAGGCCGCGGCCTGGCGGGTGAGGTCGTCAAAAGTCGGGCCGAGGCCTCCGCAGACAAGAATCAGGTCAGCCGCTTTAAGAGCCCCTTTTATGCAAGCGGCTATACCACGAAGGGAGTCGCCTGAAGACTGTTCACGCGTTATTTCAAAGCCGAGCGGAAAAAGTTTTGCGTGGAACAGCGGTACATACAGGTTCAGTTTACCCGAGAGCAGTTCCGAGCCGGTGCAGATAATTTCAGCCTTGAGCATGGATATAAAGTATCAAAATTGAAGCGATGGAGCAAAAAACGGAGTGACGGTGATTTTATCTGTTTAAATTTAAGGGGCTATGTTAGTGTCAACGGGCCTTAAGGCTTTGTTTTTTTTCAAAGCGGTGTTCAGGTTTATTTGGGCATTTGAGTAATTCGGGTTGATTTTAAGGGCTTCATTGAAATGTTCTATAGCCTCATCCAGCCTGCCAGCGTACGCCAAAGCCATGCCCCAGTTGTTATGAGCATAAGCCAGGCCCGGCTTGAGCCGCAAGGCCTCCCGGTAATGTGCCGCGGCCTCCTCTGTTTTGCCTTGCGCGCTTAACGCAAGCCCCAGGTTATTATGTGTCTCTGCCAAGAACGGATTAATTTTTAGCGCCTCATGGTAATACAGTATAGCTTCTTCTCGTTTTCCCAGGGCAGCCGATGCCAGTCCCCAGTTGTTATACGCTTCCACATTGTCCGGTTTGAGCCGCAGTGATTCCTGATAGTGCCAAATAGCTTGTTCGAACTTGCCCTGTTCTGCCAAAGCTAAGCCTAGATTACTGTGTGTGGAATATGAAGCGGGGTTAACTTTCAACGCTGCGGCATATTGCTTCACCTCCCTTACAAATTTGGGGTTACTGCGCACAAGTATATTAAGATTGGTTTGAGCGTCGGTATACGCTGAATTAAGTTTTAATGCTTCCTGAAAGTGCACTTTCGCGCCGTTAAAATCGCCTCTCTTAGCCAGTTCAACACCAAAATTACATTGAGTCACGCAATGGTTTGGGGAATGTGTCCCGGCGTTTTTCCAGAAATTGTATGAATTCTTAAAGTTAGCGCTATAGGAAATGTTAATGGCTGAAAACAAAACCAGTATCAGAGTTGCGATAAATGTAGCCGGGTTTTTGCCAAAAACAATTTTTTTTATTGCATTCGTTTCAAGCAGCAGCATGATAACGCCCAGGCTAGGAACATACATTCTGTGCTCCATAAAATCAGCCGGTTGAGTAGAAGAAGGCCGTATAAAAACGGGAAGCAAGAAAACTAGAAACCATAACAATCCGAAAGCTATACGAGGTCTGCTTGCGTTGTTTGAAAAATACAAAAGAATAAAAATCAAAGCCGATGCGATATATCCATAAATCAGGGTGCTATCGCGCAAGATAGGGAAAACGGAAAGATTAAACGGAAATAAAAACTTGCCTAGATACAGCATAACGGCGGGCAGATTTGTGAAAATAGACCGGAACACATACTCAAGTGTATACTGGGCAGGATGTGCGAAAGCTGCTTTACGGAGAATAAACCATCCGCAGAGCACGGCTGCCCACCCAATAAAAACCGGCAGGTTGCGCAGTTCTAAAATGCGTTTTGGCGCAATTGCAAACATGTAAAAAGGGCATAAGATGAGTAAACTCAGAGCGGTCTCTTTTGTCAGCATGGCGAGCGAAAAAAATAAAAGATAAAGCGCCAGATGGATTGTTTTCCGCTGTGCTGTGTAATCGATGAAAAAGATAAAAGCAGAAAAAGTAAAAAGTGCCAGCAGGGAGTCGTTTCTGCCCGGAATCCAGGCGACTGCCTGGCATAGCGCGGGATGGATAGCGAAAAAGGCCGAACATAAAAACGAGGGGAACAGTGCGTATCCTAGCCGGCGCAGAAAGGCCAGGAGCAGGCATGAAGCGGCGGAATGGATAAATATGTTGGTTAAGTGATAAACAAACGGTGAAGTGCCGCCGAAAAATGCGTCAATCATCAGGGATAAGATCAGCAGCGGTCTGTAATAGAATTGTGTCGCCGTGCCGAAGACATCCCGTTGGAATGTGGCGAAAAGGTTGGATATGTCTCCCAGAAAACGGGAATTATCAATTATCAGGCTGGTGTCGTCAAGATTTGAGAAACCGAAAAAAACCACATGTGCATAAGTGAGACTTATAAGCAGCAAAATACACACATAGGGCATACAACCTGTAAAAAACCGGCCTCCGGCAGATGTATCGTGAATATTATCGTAGATAGTAAGCATTGTCTTGGCTTTGTAGGAGACAGAAGCAGGTATTGTGAGTTGCCTCGCACCTGGAGTTTCCTGACACCCCAGAAAACCGCAATAAAGTATGTCCCTGCCACTATGATACAAAAACCTGCGGCGCTTTTATTAATATTTTGTGCCTGTCACGAATTTAATGTAACATACCACTATAACGGCTTTAAGGAGACGATATGCTGGAACACTCAAATTATTTAGGTTTTTTTTCATTAGCGGCGTTGGCTGCGTGCATTACTTCCCAGGCTTTGGCCCAGCAGCCTCCTGTGGCTAAAAAGATACCCTATAAACTGGAAAATCCAAGCGGCGCAAGGGTGGATAATTATTACTGGCTGAAAGAAAGGAGTAATCCGGAGGTGCTTGAATACCTGAAGGCTGAGAACGCCTATACCGAAGCGGTTTTAAAACATACGGAACCATTTCAGGGAAAACTTTTCAGCGAAATCAAGGCGCGCATAAAAGAAGACGATTCTTCCGTGCCGTTCAAGTACGGGGACTACTACTATTACAGACGCTATGAGCAGGGCTTTGAATACCCCGTTTATGCCCGCAGGAAAGGTTCGCCTGAAGCGGCGGAGGAAATAATCCTTAATGCCAACGAGATGGGAAAGGACAAGGCTTATTTCATGGTCAACTTTCCCTCTATAAGGCCTGACCACAAAATGATAGCTTTTGCCGTTGACACAGGCGGGCGGAGGTTCTATAACATTTATTTTAAGGACCTGGAAACCGGCAGGGTCTATGACGAATATATCTCCAGCACTTCCGGCAATATGGAGTGGGCCAATGACAACAAAACGCTTTTTTATGTTAAGCAGAACCCTGAAACATTGCGCTGGGAGCGCATGCTAAGGCATACTCTGGGAGGGGCTGAAGACAGCGAGATATATTTTGAAAAAGACGAAACCTTTGAAATAAGCATTTCAAAATCCAACACCGATAAATACATCTTCATGCGCACGGGGGCCACCCTTTCCACCGAGTACCGCTATCTTAGCGCAGACGCGCCCGGAGACGGTTTAAAGATCTTCTATCCCAGGCAGGAGAAGCTTGAATATGATGTGGAGGATGGCGGAGATGTCTTTTACATTTTAAATAATGGCGACGCAAGAAACTTCAAGGTCTCGGTTTGTCCGAAGGATAAAACCGTCCGTGAAAACTGGAGCGATCTTCTGGCGCACCGCGATTCCGCTCTGGTCGAGTCGCTGGAAGTTTTTAAAAACTGGCTGGTGCTTAAAGAACGGGAGGACGGTTTGCCCCGGCTGCGGGTGATTAACCGACCAGGCAACGACGCCCATCTGGTAAAGTTTGACGATCCGGCCTATGTGGCGGATTTCGGTGATAATTTTGAGTATGACACCGATTGGCTGCGGTTTACCTATGAGTCGCTTACCACGCCGCTGTCGATTTATGACTACAATATGGTTTCCAAAGAAAAAAATATGATGAAGCGCCAGATCGTGCTTGGCGGTTTTCAACCGGATGCTTATGTTTCGGAAAGGGTGTGGGTTACGGCGCGGGACGGCGAAAAAGTGCCGATGTCCCTGGTCTATAAAAAAGGCTTCAAAAACGACGGCACACATCCCGCCTATGTTTATTCTTACGGCTCTTATGGCTATAGCACCGACCCGGATTTCAGTTCGGTGCGGCTCAGCCTTTTAGACAGGGGTTTTGTTTACGCAATCCCCCACATCCGGGGCGGTTCCGAAATGGGCAGGCGCTGGTACGAAGACGGGCGGCAGATGAAAAAGAAAAATACCTTCTACGACTTTATTGACGCGACTAAGTATCTTGTGGAACAAAAATACGCCGCGCCAGGACATATTTACGCGGAGGGCGGTTCCGCCGGAGGCCTTTTAATGGGTGCGGTTTTAAACATGGCGCCGGAACTGTACAAGGGAGTGCTTGCCGAGGTGCCGTTTGTGGATGTGGTTACAACTATGCTGGACCCTGATATTCCGCTTACCACGGGCGAGTATGACGAATGGGGTAACCCGAATAACAAAGACGCCTACGATTATATACTCTCTTATTCCCCTTATGATAATGTGGCGGCGAAAGCATATCCGAATATCCTGATAACCACCGGTCTTAACGATTCGCAGGTGCAGTATTGGGAGCCGGCCAAGTTGGCGGCAAAATTGCGCGCCATGAAGACAGACAACAATATTCTGCTGCTGCGTACCGACCTGGATGTCGGTCACGGCGGCAAATCAGGCCGCTTTGAGTCCCTTAAGCTTGCCGCTCTTGAATACGCCTTTTTCATGGATTTGGAAGGGATAAAGGAATAGGTTCCCGAAGTTTGCTCAACAGCCTCCTCATTTAGTATCATTAAGTAAGCCCCCAAAGGGTCTCAATACCCGCATCCACGGGATACTTCACCTATAGGAGTCAAAAGTTATGTCCAAGACGGCTGTTAAATCCAAGGCTGCTTCAAAGACCGTTAAAATTTCCAAAAAAGTTATTTATTTCTTCGGCGGCGGCAAGGCCGATGGCAAAGAATCAATGAAAAATCTGCTGGGAGGCAAAGGGGCGAATCTTGCCGAGATGGCCGGCCATCCCGACCTGCGCCTGCCAGTTCCCCCCGGTTTCACCCTTACCACCGAGATCTGCACCTATTATTGGGCCAACAAGCGTTCCTATCCGAAGGGCCTCACACAGGATGTTGAAAAGAACCTGCGCAAGGTGGAGGAGATAGTGGGTAAAAAATTCGGGGATCCGGTGAACCCGCTGCTCGTTTCAGTGCGCTCAGGCGCCCGCAAATCCATGCCGGGCATGATGGAGACCATTCTTAACTGCGGGCTCACCGAGGACACCATTCCCGGGCTCATCAAACTCACCAACAATCCCCGCTTTGTTTACGACTCGTACCGCCGTCTTATAATGATGTATTCCGATGTTGTGATGGAAAAGGGCGCCGGCATAGAGACTGAGGACGATAAGGGCATACGCAAGCAGCTAGAGCGCATCATGGACGCGATGAAAGAGAAGCGCGGAGTAAAATCCGACACTGAACTTAAGGCCGAAGATCTTAAGGAACTGACCGTGCAGTTCAAGGCTAAAGTCAAGGAAGTCCTCGGTAAGGAATTCCCCGATAACCACATGGATCAGCTTTGGGGCTCCATTGGGGCGGTGTTCGCCTCCTGGATGGGCAATAAGGCCGTTAAGTACCGCGAAATAGAACATATCCCGGCTGAATGGGGAACGGCAGTTAACGTGCAGTCCATGGTGTTCGGCAACATGGGCGATGAATCCGCCACCGGCGTGGGCTTTACCCGCAATCCCGGGACCGGCGAGAACTACTTCTACGGAGAATTTCTGGAGAACGCCCAGGGCGAGGATGTGGTGGCCGGAATCCGTACCCCCCACCCGATAAACGAGGACAGCCGCAGCGAACAGTCCAAGCACCTTAAGTCCATGGAACAGCTGATGCCAGCCGCCTATAAAGAGCTGTCCGGCATCCGCGCCAAACTTGAAAAACATTACCGTGACATGCTAGACATTGAGTTTACCGTGCAGAACGGTAAGTTGTATATGCTTCAGTGCCGTGTGGGTAAGCGTAACGGCCCCGCCGCCGTGCGCATGGCGCTGGATATGCATAAGGAAAAACTGGCCACGCGCGAGGAAGTTGTAATGCGCGTAACCCCGGATCAGCTCGACGAATTGCTGCACCCGATTATAGACCCCAAGGTGGAGGCCAGAACAAAGCCGTTAGGGAAGGGCCTTCCCGCCGGTCCCGGCGGCGCGGTCGGCATGATAGTTTTCACCGCTGCCGAAGCTGTGAAGTGGCGCAAAGAGAACAAACATGTCATTCTTGTGCGCGAAGAAACCAATCCCGAAGACGTCGAAGGCATGAGGGCGGCTGAAGCCATCCTTACCGCCCGCGGCGGCATGACCTCTCACGCGGCCCTTGTGGCCCGCGGGTGGGGTAAGTGCTGCGTGGTCGGCTGCGCCGGCATCGAGATTGACTTGAAAGCCAAGACTCTCCATCTGGATGGAGAGGTGCTTAAGGAAGGCGATTGGCTTTCTCTGAACGGTTCCAAGGGCTTGGTCTACAAGGGTAAACTGGAGATGGTTGAGGCGCGCGAGTATAACGAGATGCTTAATGAGTTCCTGAAGCTCTGCAACGCCATCCGCTCACTTAAAGTTTGGACCAATGCTGATACCCCGGACGATTCCGCAACGGCCCGAAAGTTCGGCGCCGAGGGCATAGGCTTGTTCCGTATTGAACATATGTTCTACGGCAAGGGCTCCGACGAGGCTCTCTTCAAGCTGCGCAAAATGATCATGTCGAAGACTCTTGAAGAACGCAAAGCCGCCCTTAATGAACTCTTCCCCCACATGAAGAACGACATAAAAAATACCCTTAAGGTGATGGAAGGCCTGCATGTGACCATCCGCCTTATGGATCCGCCGCTGCACGAGTTCGTCCCGCATCAGAAAGAGAAGCTGGAGCAGCTTGGCAAGGCGCTCGGTATTTCTTTTGAGGAATTGGAAGCGCGGGCCGCGGGCTTGCGCGAATCTAATCCTATGATGGGGCACCGAGGCGTGCGCCTTGGAATAACTTATCCGGAAATAACCGAAATGCAGGCCCGCGCTATTTTTGAGGCCGCGGCTGAGCTGTATAAGGAAGGAGTAAAAGTTTACCCGGACATAATGATCCCGGTGGTATCGCTGGAAAAAGAGGTAACGCATCAGGCCGATATTATCCATAGGGTTTATTCCGAAGTTTCAAAGCAGAAAGGCGTAAAGCTTAACTACATGGTGGGAACCATGATAGAAATCCCCCGCGCCTGTCTTATGGCCGGCAAGCTCGCCGAAACCATGCAGTTCTTCTCCTTCGGCACTAACGACCTTACGCAGATGACCTTCGGTTACTCGCGTGATGACTCCGGCTATTTCCTGAAAGAATATGTGGAAAAGAAAATTATTCCGGTGGATCCTTTCCAGACCATAGATCAGGCCGGAGTGGGCGAGCTGATAAAGATAACGGTGGAGCGCGGACGGAAAACCCGCAAAGACCTGAAGATAGGTATCTGCGGCGAGCAGGGAGGCGACCCGGCTTCGGTGGAGTTCTGCCATAACTCAGCTCTCAACTATGTTTCCTGTTCCCCGTTCAGGGTCCCTATAGCCATTCTGGCTGCGGCGCAGGCTCAGATAAAAAGGCCGAGAAAGAATAAGTAAATTGCGGCGCAACGCACCGCAAGTCACAAGTTTCAAGGCCGTTTGTTGGCCATAGGCCCTGATACGGCACTGCCAAAGGCTTGTCACAGGTCACAAGTAAAAGACACAAGAGAGAATGAAAATACAGGCCTTGCGGCTTATGACCGGTCCACTTGCAAGAATACGGCGATGAGAAGAAGTATATATTTCCCCATGGTGATTTCCGCCCCCTCGGGGGGCGGAAAGTCAGCCGTGCGGTGCGGCCTGCTGAAACTGGACAAGCGTTTCGCTTTCAGCGTTACCTGCACTACCAGGCCAAAACGCCCGGGCGAAAAGGAAGGGCGCGATTATTACTTTGTTTCCTCGCGTGAATTTGAGCGTCTGCGAATCAGCGGGCGCCTCCTTGAATGGGCGAGAGTACACGGCAACCTCTATGGCACGCCGGTGAAGTCTGTCCGTGACCTGCTTGAGAAGGGCCGTATCCCTGTAATGACCATTGATGTGAAAGGGGCCCGGTCGGTTAAAAGAATATTCCCCGGCGCGGTCAGCATATTTCTGCTGCCTCCGGACCTTAAAACCCTGGTCCGGCGTCTGAAAAAAAGAGGCGAAGCGCCTGAAAACATAGCGCTTCGGCTGGCCACAGCGCGCAAAGAGATAAAAGTGGCGTACTGTTACGATTACCTGGTTATAAACGACAGGTTAAACAAGGCGGTGAAAGAAGTAGCCGCGATAGCCGCCCTTGAGGTATTGAAGGTCAGGCGCAACCTTGAAAAAGTTTCGGCGTTTGGCCGGCAACTCGCTAAAAAAATAAGTCTGAAGCTCTGAAGCGATGAAGTCTGAAGTTTTGGAAGCTCTGAAGATCTGCAAGGACTGAAGTTTGGAAGCCTGAAAGTTTTTTCCTTCAGCTCTTCAGCTCTTCAGATCTTCTAGCGCTTCAATATTAGGAGGTTTTATGAAGACACAAGTTAAACTTGAAAGCGATGCTGACATCCTTGAAAAACTCATCTGTAACTACGGTCCGTCCAAATATACCGACATTGTGTGGGCCATGCAGTGGGCCGGACATCTGCGCCGTCAGGAGGAATTCCGCCATGTGCCCATGGCCTCGCTTATAGAACAAGCGATGCTTGACGCGATCAGCGGAAAAATTCCCCGGGAAGAAATAGAAAAGGCCTGCCGCAAGGACCAGGAAATAGACGATAACCTTTCCAGCAAGCGCGAGGAACCGGCTCAGAAACCCAAAAAAGAAACCATCAAAAGCAAGAAATAATAAAATGTTGAGGAACAACATTTTATGAAAAAAGAACTGCGCGCGCTGGCGGCGGACCTGGCCGGTCATTTAAAGACTTTAGATGAAGATACGGTGGCGGCTCCTCCTGTTTCCGGGAAAGGCGCGTGTATGCCGGAGTCAGGCGCCGGGGAAACAGCAGGCAGAGGCACAGGTAAGAAGTCAGAAGTTAGAAGTCGGAAGACTTCTGAATTGGCTCAATCCCTGCCTGTCGTTGTGGAGCAGACCGGTGTTCCCCCCGCACCTGCGGCAGATGGCGGGGTGACTATGGATGAGCTTGCGGCCGAAGTGAAATCCTGTCGTAAATGTTCCCTTGGGTACGCGCGGCTTAACGCGGTTTTCGGCGTCGGTTCGCTTGCGGCGAAAGTGGTTTTTATCGGCGAGGGGCCGGGTTATGAGGAAGATCATCGCGGCGAGCCTTTTGTGGGCCGCTCAGGGAAGCTCTTGGACAAAATACTTGAAACTGTGCTTGGCCTCCCGCGGGGACAGGTTTATATAGCGAACATTGTTAAATGTCATCCCATGAAGAATCCGGAGAGCCCGGACTCGATGGGAAATGACCGTCCTCCGGCTCCGGAAGAGATTTCTGCCTGCCGTCCATACCTTGAAAAACAACTTGCGCTGATAAAACCCAGGTGCATTGTGACGCTTGGCTCTGTGGCCACAAAATTGATTCTTGGCGAAGCCAGGGGCATATCGCTGCTGCGCGGTAAGTGGTATGATTATCCGAACGGACTGTTCGGCGCCCAGACGATTAAAGTGCTTCCGACCTATCACCCAGCGGCGCTCCTGCGCAATCCCAACCTGAAGCGCGATACCTGGGAAGACATGAAGATGCTGAAAGCATTTCTTAGCGAATAGGGGATAGCGAAGTGGCGCTCAGGTAGACAGAATTCAGAAGTTAGAATAATGAGTAAGATTTAAACTGTTTTCTGAATTCTGACTTCTGGCTTCTCACTTCTGACCACCTAACTTTTTATGATCGCTGAAATAGCTTTCCCTATTCCCCTCCACCGGACATTCTATTACCGTCTCCCTGCCGCTCTTGAAGTTTCCGCCGCGCCGGGACTCAGGGTTCTTGTCCCTTTCGGTTTCAGGCAGGCCGCCGGAGTGATAGTAAAGCTGCTAAAAGATTCAGAGGCGGACCTTTCCGGGTTCAGGGAAGTTAAAAGCGTAATAAAACTGCTGGATGCGAGTCCGGTTTTCACTGACGATATAGTGGAACTGGCGTTCTGGATGCGCGACCGCTGGAATTCCCCTGTAGGGCTTTCTCTTGAGGCTTTTTTCGGCGGCCGACTTGCGGACCTTTATGCTTTTGAAGACATTCTCCGGCCTACTGAGAATCAGGTTTTGGTTGATTCCCCGCCTATTTCTGGTTTTTCCGCTGAAGCGGTGGCGCGTATTGGCGGGGCTATCGGCCCGTCCGCGAGTGAGAACGCTCAACAGGGCGGCGCTTCCCTATCTTTACCTAAGGTGTTTTTACTTACCCATCCTCCTGGAATTCTCCGTAACGAAATCTTTATTCCGCTGTGCGCCAGGGCTATGTCCTCCGGTGGACAGGTCCTTTTGATGGTTCCCGACCTGAATGTAATAGCGTCTTTCGCAAAAACCCTCTCTGGAATTTTTGGAGAGCCAAACATCGCGCTTTGGCACAGCCATCTGACTCCTGTGCAGCGCAAAAATACCTGGACAGGAGTTTTAAGCGGCCGGCACCGCTTGTTGGTGGGAATGCGCTCGGCGGCTTTTTTGCCGTTTAGGAAACTGGCGCTTGCCATTGTGGATTCGGAACATGATAATGTTTACAAGCAGGAAGAGGAAAAAAACAAGCTTCATTTCCACGCCAGGGAACTCCTGTTGAGGCGGGCTCGTTCTCACGGAACCTGTGTTACGCTCGCAAGTCCGTGCCCGTCGCTGGAAACATACGGCCGTGCGGTTGCGGGAGATTTTGAATTAGTCGCGCCGGTGGCTTGGACGCATGGTGAAACGGTGGGCTCGCAGGCGGAAGACGCTAGTGAAAAAACAGGCATAGGCAGAGGCATAGGTAAAGCACCTGCAGCTTCTTACTCTGCCTTAACCACCGCTTTGCCTGCGCCTTTATCTGCCGTTGCCGGGCAGGCGGGTGTCTCGGTGATTGATATGAACAAATACGCCGGCCTTATCGCCGAACCGCTTGCGGATAAAATCAAGCTCACGCTTGAGCGCGGCCGCAAAGTGTTGCTGCTTACCGGGCGCAAAGGCTATACGGGGCTGATATTTTGCGTGAAGTGCGGCTGGACCAAGCGCTGCGCGCGCTGTCGCGTGCCCATGAGCGTGGTGAAAGAGGAAGCCGCGGGCGTGGAACAGTTCCTTTGCCGTCGCTGCGGCAGAAAAGATCCTTACAGCGAGATCTGTCCACGCTGTTCCGGCACGATATTTCGGAGGTCAGGGCTTGGTACCCAGAAAGCGGAGGAAGCCGCTAAGGCGCTGTTCCCTGCCGCGCGCACAGCCAGATTTGACGGCGATGTGGTGCGTAAATCGGCTAGGAACGCCAGGGAAACACTTGAGGGGTTCCTTAAAGGCGGCACGGAGATACTGGTGGGCACCCGTATAGCTGCCCGTGACCGCGGGCTTGAAACATTGGGCCTGGTGGCTGTGCTTGACGCAGACATTGAAATTTCAAGCACAGACTTCCGGGCCTCGGAAAAAGCCTTCCAGCTCTTCTATGAAGCGTATCATTCTCTCAAGGTGTCCGGAGCGGAACTGGCGGTTCAGACAAGAGAGCCGGGACATTATGTGCTTTCACTTTTAAAGGAAATGGATTATCAAAAATTTTTAAACAGCGAGCTTCAGACCAGAAAAGACTTTTTTTACCCCCCTTTTTCCTTTCTGGTAAAAGTAAGCTTCGCTTCTTTCGATTTGAAAGCCCTGCAGGATTTTGAGGCGGTTTTCCTGAAAGAGCTTGATTTTTTAAGTGAAGCGGGCAGTGAAGGAGCAGGCAGCGAAATCCTTGGTCCTGTGGGCGCCGCAGATCCTAAAAAACGCAAATTTTTTTCGCAATACTATCTTGTCAAGGCCGCGAATGAGAAAATATCGGCCGACTGTCTTGAAAAACTGCGCTCGCTAACGCCCCCCAAAAAAGTGAAAATGACGGTGATTGCGGATCCGTATGGGTTCAGGTAACAGGACTTGGGTAAAGGCGTAAACCCTCCGAAAATTGCAATTTTTGTAGCAAAGAACTGTGAACTATGCGCGAAAAATAATAAAATACCTAAAGATGAACAACGAAGAGATTTTAAAGGAAATAGGGCGCGGGTGTATTGATATCGTGAGCCGGGAGGAACTAGTTAAAAAACTTTCCTCCGGGAAAAAACTTCGTGTTAAACTCGGTGTCGACCCTACCAGCCGCGATCTGCATCTTGGCCACAGCGTGGTTCTTGGCAAGCTGCGCCAATTTCAGGATCTTGGGCACACTGCGGTGCTCATCATAGGAGATTTTACCGCCCAGGTCGGCGATCCTTCCGGCCGCGATTCCACCCGTCCGGTAATCGATCAAAAAACGGTTCAGCAGAACGCGGAAACTTACACGCAGCAGGCTTTCAAGGTCCTTGATAAGGATAAAACAGAGATACGATTTAATGGCGAATGGCTTAAGCCTTTTGTGGCCGATTCCTCCGCGGGTATATCGGGTCTCATAGGAGTTGCAAAAAATATTACAGTCTCGCGCCTTCTTGAGCGTGAGGATTTTAAAACCAGGATGAAGGCCGAAAATCCGGTAAGCCTGCTTGAAATACTTTATCCTGTTTTCCAGGGATACGATTCCGTGGCTGTCCAGGCTGATATTGAGCTTGGCGGGCAGGACCAGATTTTCAATCTGCTGGTGGGCCGTGATCTACAAAAGCTTCACTCCCTGGAGCCGCAGGTGGTAATGACCATGCCGCTTCTTATCGGCACGGATGGCGCTAGAAAAATGTCAAAGTCCTACGGAAATTATGTCGCGTTGAACGACTTGCCGTCGGAAATGTTCGGCAAACTTATGTCCGTTTCAGACGCGCTGATGCTTGATTATTATAAACTGCTTACGGCCCTGGATACAGCCGAAATAAAAAAACTCCACCCCATGGAGGCAAAAAAACGCCTGGCGGGGCTTTTAATAGAAAAATATCATGGTCCGATTGAGGCCGCAGCGGCCAGGGAGCAGTTTGAAAAGGTCTTTTCAAAAAAAGAGCTGCCGGTGGATATGGAAATTTTCAGGGTTGAGGCGGCGGGTAAGCTTTCACAACTTATGGCGGCCTGCGGCGTTACCGGCGGAACCAATGAAGCCCGGCGGATGATAGAACAGGGGGCTGTGCGTATCGACGGGGAAAAAGTTACGGAGGATATGATCTTTGAGCCAAAAGATTGTGTTCTTCAGGTGGGAAGACGGCAGTTTAGAAAACTTGTAAAATAGGCCTACCGGCAAAGTCGGCTTTATGAAAAAATACTTAGTGATGATAATTCTTATCCGGGCTTTTTTTGTGCCGGCTTTCTCCCAGCAGCCCGGTTCTGAGCCTCCAGACTACAAACAAATGTTGGAGGATGCCATGAAGTCCAGTAAGTACAGTCAGGGACAGACTGAAAACTGGGACGCACGCCTGAAACGCGTTTCCGGTGAGGTTTTTGTAAAGCAAGAAAGCAGTGAGGAATGGTCAAAGATAGAAGGCTCGATTCCGCTTGAATACAGTGATTCAGTAAAGACCGGTTCGGACGGCACCGCTGAAATTTATCTGGATAACAAGGGCGCCATGACTCTGGGAAGGAGTACCGAATTGGAAGTTTCCTCTATCGACCAGACAGATTCTATTTTTAAGCTTAAAACAGGCTCGATAGCCGCTAAAATACAGCATTTCATGAATGAAAAATTTAAAATGCAGGTGCACACTCCATCCGCCGTTTGTGCCATAAGAGGAACGGAATTTGCCGTGGAATATTCTCCCTTCGGGATGGCAACGGGGGTGGCGGTTTATGATGAAGGGAAAGTGGCCGTCAGCCTTATTGACGAAGATGGCGCGGCCGGCCAGGAATATACCCTGGAAAAAAATACCGAACTCACCTTTAAACCTTCGCAGAAACATTTCAGGCCTACAGCGCTAGCAAAAATGGCCCGATACCGCGCCGGAGTGATACTGATGCGCCAACGCGTGACTGCGCTTGGAAAAACATGGCGGCCAGTATCGCAGACAAAACGCTCCGTATTGCGTGACGAGGCGTTGAAACGACGTATCATACGCCGCCAGATAAAGAATTCAAAGCCTAAAACCGGCGGACGGGCGGTTAAATCAGGCGTTCGCCCAAAGGCCAGGCGCGCGGCGCCGGCACAGGAACAGGAGGAGCAATAAGCTCTGGTCCCCGGATGGAGGGTTTGAGAATGAGGCTCTTTATCGCCTCTTCGTTCGAGACGAGTTTTATTGAAATCCTTGAAGAGATTACCGCTTATGCGTACACGAATGCGGGCGGGAGCGCTGTAAAATGGGTGGAACGCGCCAATTTTCACCTGACCTATGTCTTTCTGGGAGAAGTGTCGGAGAGCGGAGCCGCGGCGGCAATTAAAAGCGTTGATGACGCACTCAAAGGCCGTAAGTCTTTTACGCTGGTTTCCGGCGCTTTTGGTGCTTTCCCCTCCTTGCGTAATCCGCAGGTGTTGTGGCTTGGATTCAAAGAAGGGGCTCCGGAGTTGCGTGAAATAGCTGGAAAGCTGGCCAGGGCGCTTTCCGAGCGCGGTCTAACGTTTGACAACCGTTTTGAGCCGCATGTCACACTTGGCCGGATTAAGAAGGAATTGCCTGCAAATCTTTGCGGGCGCATGGCTGATTACGCGCTGACTAAAACGGCGGTATCCAGGCTGGCTTCGGTGGAGGTGATGGAAAGTTCGATTATTTGCGGATGCCCGGTTTATAAGCGGGTGTACTCTCGTCAACTTCTATGAAAAGATTTAAATCGATACTGATAACCCTTTCCCTGGCAATTTTGGCGCTGTCCCTTTACCTTTTCTGGCCTGGCCGGGAATTAAAAATTACCATTAATGAGGGAGCGGGCGCGGCGCAGGCGGCCCAGATTCTCAAGCGAGAGGGTGTTATTATAAGCGCTACCTGGTTCAAAATACTTGTGAAGTTAACAGGCACCGGGAAAAGAATAATGCCGGGCGAATACTCGCTAAGGCGCGCAATGTCGGCGGAAGAGGCTTTGTGGCGGCTTGTTCACAATAACTATATCAATCACATAAAACTGAACATCCCGGAGGGCTGGCGCGCGGAGCAGATAGCCGAGCGTCTGGAATCAAATGGAGTGACAAAGGCGGAGCAGTTTCTGGCGCTGGTAAGGCAGGAGTCTTTGGAGGGAATGCTTTTTCCTTCGACTTACTATTTCAAAAAAAATACACCCGCGCGGGAAGCGGTTAATTTGCTAAAATCAGAGTTTGACAGGCGGTTGGCGCCTTTGTTCTCTAAAGGGTTTCCACAGGGACTGGATGAGAAAAAGACCCTGATTATCGCGTCTATAGTGGAGAGAGAAGCTGTGGACGCGGCGGAGCGTCCGCTGATTGCGGCGGTTTACATCAATCGCTATCGCAAAAAGATGGCGCTTGAAGCCGATCCCACTGTACAATACGCTTTGGGATATTGGAAAAAAGGAATTACTCTCACGGATTTGCGTGTGAAGTCGCCGTACAATACCTACGCTGTAGGCGGGCTGCCTCCGGGCCCGATATGCAACCCCGGATATGATTCCGTGGCCGCTGTTCTCGCTCCGGCTGAAATTGACGCTCTTTATTTTGTGGCCGACCGCAAAGGCACGCACATTTTTAATGCCAATTTCAAAGAGCATCTTAAAGCCAAGAAGCGCGTGGAACAGGCGGCAAGGGGTAGCAAGATAGGGAATAGCGAGTAGCGAATAGGGAAGGAGTTCCTTAAATTTTTCGGCGCTGTTCGCTGCGGTTTTTCGGGCGTGTAGCTCAGCTGGGAGAGCGCCTCGTTCGCAACGAGGAGGTCAGGGGTTCGATCCCCCTCACGTCCACCAAATTCAGGGTATAGGGGATAGGGGTTAGGGTAGAGAGTGGAAGAACTTAAATTAAGGCTGATTTCCGGAGGTTAAATGTCTGCAGATTATTTCCCGCTTAAAGAAAATACCCGCTACGAATACAAGTTTAAAAGCACAGAATTTGAGGGTGTGGCTAAGATCTTCATAGACATACTTAAAGTCTGCAAAAAGCCCGGCAAAACCGCGGCCCAGGCCCGGATGATTTTTGAATTGAGAGATTCGCATACCACGGAATACAGTATAACCCGCGACGCCAAGTGGTTTACCACCGCCGATGGCGTGATAACAGGCGGCAGACGGGAATTTCCCATGCCCCCGAAAGAGGGCTTTAAATGGAATGAGTATCTGGACTCAAATGAAATAGTTTCTCTTTCCGACAAGGTTTCCATAAAAGCCGGGAAATTCCGGGAATGTATGAAAGTGGTTACCATGTTTTCCGGTGGTGACGCAGGAAAGTCGGTGCGCTATTACGCCCCTGGTGTCGGCTACATCCTCGAAGAGTATACAGGCGGGGATAAAACCTGTGAAGTGGAACTGACGGCGATAACCAAAGTCCCGGAAGAAAATAAGAAAATCAAGGAACCTCAACATGCCCCCCCTAACGGTAAAAACTCTCCTCGCCGGCGGATCAGAACTTAAGGATATAACAGTTAAAGGCTGGATACGGACCAGGCGTGATTCCAAATCCTGCTCTTTTGCCGAACTGAACGACGGGTCCGCCAGGGAAAACCTGCAGCTGATCTTTTCAGCTGAAAATGGCGATTTTTCTGCGTTGCTGCCGGGCCTGCTGACTGGCGCCGCCGTGGCGGTTACGGGAGACCTGGTGGCCGCGCCTGAAGGCGCCAGACAAAAGCTGGAACTGCGCGTAAAAAAAGCCGAGCTATACGGCGAATGTGATCCGGACAAGTACCCGATACAGAAGAAAAAAACCTCCGACGAATTTCTGCGTACTGTGGCCCACCTGCGGCCCCGCACCAACAAATACGCCGCCATGCTGCGCATACGTTCGGAACTTTCCTTTGCCATCCATAATTATTTCAGAAATAACGGTTTCTTTTATGTTCATACGCCCATTATAACCGGCTCCGACTGTGAAGGCGCGGGCCAGATGTTTTCGGTTTCAAGCCTGGACCTCTCGAATTCGGCGGCCTTGCCTAAGACCGACAACAACGCTATAGATTTTTCAAAAGACTTTTTTGGGAAAAAAACCTATCTCACGGTTTCAGGGCAGCTTGAGGGCGAAACCCTGGCCCTCGCCCTCGGCAAGATTTACACTTTTGGGCCCACATTCAGAGCCGAAAACTCAAACACCTACCGCCATTGCGCCGAATTCTGGATGATAGAGCCGGAAATGGCGTTTTATGAGCTTGACGATGACATGGCTTTGGCAGAGGACTTTGTAAAAAGCATCACACGACATACCCTTGAGCATTGCGCCGAGGATATCGAGCTTTTTGCCAGATTTGTCGACCCGGCGCTGATGGAAACGCTTAGAAATGTCGCAGACAGCGCTTACGAACGTCTTGCGTACGGAGACGCGGTGAAAATATTGGAGCCGAATAATTCAAAATTTGAAGTCAAGGTGTCATGGGGTGTTGATCTGGCCTCGGAACACGAAAGGTTTTTAACGGAAAATTATTTCAAGAAGCCGGTGATTCTCTATAACAAACCAAAAGACGCGGCGGCTTTCTACATGAAACTGAACGATGACGGGCGCACTGTGCGCGGTATGGACCTGCTTGTGCAGCGCATAGGCGAACTGATCGGCGGCAGCGAGCGTGAAAACCGCCTTGATGTGCTTGAGAAAAAAATGGCCGATTTTAAAATAAATCCTGAGAGTTACTGGTGGTATCTTGATCTGAGGCGTTTCGGTTCGGTGCCTCATTCAGGTTTTGGTCTTGGTTTTGAACGAATGATGATGCTGGTTACCGGGATTTCCAACATCCGTGATGTTACCGCATACCCCCGCGTTCCCGGCTGGGCGGAATTTTAGCGGAAGCGAATAGAGAATAGCGGATAGGGATGGAATTGCCTTTTCTTCCCCTATTCGCTATCCCCTCGTCTCTAGTCTCTATCCATGTTCTATTGTTGCCCGGCGTTTTGAATCAGATACTGTTTAGCATCCAGAACAATTTTCAGGTTTTCGCCATAATCTATCATTGTGGTGCCTATGCGGGGCCTAGAGGAAATTTTAAGGTTGGTAAATATAGTGCCGGCTTCCGTGAATTCAAGAGTAATGATGTTCCCGAAAGTTTTAAGCGACACGGGGCTTTTTGCTGATATTCGCCAGGTGCGGGTATCGGCTTCCAATATCTCAAAGCCCGCTTTCTCTTTCAGGTAGCGGTGGGCGATAGAAAAGAGTTTGGTGTAGTCAAGTCCTATGCTTAGCTCTACGCTTTGATGGGTGCGGTAGATCTCAGGTCCATAGCCCGCTCCGGCGATCTTTTTAGAAAGCGCAACGTGAATCGGCCCCACCACGAAAGTCATGAGAATGGCAAATAACCCGGCTGGGTAGAGCGCCGCAAGAAGAGCTTCCGAGTGCGGCATTTTAAAAAGATAGAAGATCGCCGCCCCGGCAAACATTGCGGAAAAATTAACGAAAAAAAGCCTGGGATAAAATTTTGACATAAACTCTCCTTAGTGATTTTAACTACCCGCTAATTCTATAAAATTTTGCACTGCTGAATATGAATTACCGGGCGGAATTGAGAAGGATAGAGTCCAGGAAAACATTTCTTGTTTATCGCTCTGTTTTATCGTCTGGTACTTGGGTTACCGGCAGGATTATTCTATAATTTTAGCTAAAGACGCTGGATAAATGGGAGGAATTATGGAACGCGAAACAGCTTTGGAACTGCTGAAAAAGCATGTTAAGAACGAAAACCTTGTGAAACATTGCCTGGCTTCGGAGGCTGTAATGCGGGCTTTAGCCGTAAGGCTTGGAGGAGATGCCGAGATGTGGGGGCTGGCCGGCCTTCTTCACGATATAGATGTTGAGCTTACCGTGGGCGACTTGAAAAAGCATACGCTGGAAGCGGAAAAGATACTAAAAGAGTACGGGATCGTTCCTGAGATCATTGAAGCCGTCAAAATGCATAACGAGGTTGCGCACGGTAAAACCAGGGCTGAGATTTTTCATAAGGCTTTGGCTGCCGGCGAAACAATTACCGGCCTTATTACCGCCACCGCCCTGGTTTACCCCGATAAAAAACTTTCAAGTGTTAAAACCTCGTCGGTTGTAAAAAGAATGAAGGACAAGCGCTTTGCCGCGTCCGTTGACAGAAGTGTTATTATGGAATGCGAGCAGATAGGCGTACCGTTAGAGGAGTTTTCAACTCTTTCTATTGAAGCAATGCGCAGTGTAGCGCAGGAACTCGGGATGTAAGCTGAAGCGTATCTAGGGGGCACTGAAAAAGTCATTTTTATTTAAAGTCTCGTCGTTAAAATAGGCGACAAAAGTGGTAATAGCGTTTAAAAACTGCATGGAATTTG
>DMES01000029.1:0-8793 GCA_003450815.1 Elusimicrobiota bacterium
CCCTTTTCATATTACCAGGTTAGGAGGCGGTATGACCGGTAAAGACCATTTAAGGTTTATGAAAGCGGCCATAAAAGAGGCGCGCAAGGGGCTTGAAGAGGGGGGGATTCCCATAGGCGCGGTGCTGGTAAAAGGTGGGAAAGTTATAGGCCGCGGGCATAACAGGAGGGTCCAGAAAAAGTCGGCCATACTGCACGCAGAGATGGACTGCCTTGAAAATGCTGGCCGGCTGAAAGCCAAAGACTACGAAAAATGCGTTATTTATTCCACTCTTTCTCCGTGCGACATGTGCTCCGGCGCCATACTCCTATATAAAATCCCCGCTGTTGTAATAGGCGAAAACAGCACTTTTAAGGGCCCTGAAAATTATTTAAAAAAGCGCGTAAGGCTTATAAATCTTGATTTAGAAGAATGCAAAGACCTGATGGCCGCTTTTATAAAAGAAAAGCCGGAGCTGTGGAACGAGGATATAGGGGAGTCGGAAGAGTAAGGTCACAGGTGGCAGGTCACAAGTCACAAGCCATAATTGCGTGAAAATATCAGATTCGGTAAGCCCTTTAATACTTGTGACTTGTGACCTGTGTCTTGTGACTGCAATAAAACGCCGCAGGCGTTTTTTTTGCTTGACTTTGTCGGGGGATAATGGCATAATAGTTCTGTAGTTTAAGACCCAGTATAACTCAAGTTTGTTGCGTATCCAACCGGTTACCATAGGCAGAAGATAGCGCAGATAGAGTTGAGTTGAAAGGTTAAAATCAGGAGGATACAGCAAATGAGCAAGAGAATATACGTAGGGGGACTCCCCTTCAGCACCACAGAAAACGAAATGAACGCGCTTTTCGCGACTTACGGCGTGGTCAGCAACACCAAAATCATCACCGATAAGTACTCGGGTCAGTCCAGGGGCTTCGGCTTCGTGGAAATGGCCAATGACGAAGAGGCTGTTGCGGCCATGGAAAAACTCAATGGCAGCGACTTCGGCGGCAGGAAACTGACCGTCAATGAAGCCAAACCCATGGAAGCCCGCACAGGTGGCGGCGGCGGTCGCGGCGGCTTCGGCGGCGGCGGCGGTCGCGGCGGCGGCTTCGGCGGCGGCGGCGGTGGTCGCGACGGCGGCGGACGCGGCAACAGGTGGTAACTGAAATCTTAAGTAATTAAGATTTTACGGCCCTCCCCTTCAAAAGAAGGGGAGGGTTTTTTTTATGCGCCTTGACAAATTAACTATACGGATGTATAATTATACATCAGTATAATAACTCCCGAAAATTGTGGCAATTTCCGGGAAGTGAGAAAGTATGGCAAGACCGCCTTCCGGGACTGATCTAAAACTTAAAGCCGCAGGCAGGAAGCTGCTTCAGGAAAAGGGTATCACAGGCCTGGGTGTGCGTGAGGCCTGCCGCCTGGCCGGGGTGAATACCGGTATGTTTCATTATTATTTTGGCTCAAAAGACGAGTTTCTGAAAACCGTCTTAAAGGAAATGTACGCCGAATTTATGCTGAATTTTACAGCGGGGGTTTCAATAACAGGTACTCCGCGCGACCGGCTTAAGAATGCGCTGGTGGAGATCGGGAAGTTCGCACGGGGCGTACGCAATGCCGCGCCGATGATCTTTGCCGACCTGGCCCACGGCAAAAAAGAAGCTTTCGCTTTTGTAAGCGGGAATTTTACCGAACACATAAAGCATGTATCAGCGCTGGTGGAGGAGTGCCGCCCAGGAAGCGCTGTTAAAGTCCGTTCCGGCCCGTATATTGTGATGGCTCTTTTGCCTGTGATGATTTTCCCGGTGCTGATAGGAAGCGTGCTTGAGCGCAACGGAGTAACCAGTATAGGCGGCCGGAGCCTTGAAAAGCTGCGAGAGGAGATATTCTCCGACGCTGGTATAGCCGGGAGGGCGGAAATAGCTTTAAGGGGTATAGGATTATGAAGCTTATATTATTATTCCTGATGTTTTCGGGTATAGCGCGGGCCGCAGAATTCAGCATTACGCTGAAAGATGCCGAAGAAAGCGCCCTGGCGGCCTCCAATCAGTACAAGAGCGCCAGGTTTTCCGCAGCGGCGGACGCTGTGGCGGCTGATGCGGCTGGCTCATTGCTTAATCCGCGCCTCAGCCTGGAAGGGAGCCTGCGCTATAACACCATAGTATCCGAGATGAATTTGCCCGCGGCGCTGGGCGGGCCGCGTAAATTCGGCGACAATTGGAATTATTCGCTGGGCCCCTCCGTCTCATGGACGCTCTTTGACGGGGGGGCATTGCGTTATGGTTACCAAAGCGCCGGGAAACTAGCCTCAGCCCGCTCCGCGGAGGCCGAGAACTTCAGGCGTCAGGCTATCCTTAGAGCGCGCACCGCATATTTCCAGCTTCAACTGTCGCTGGAGAAAGTATATCTGATAGGCGAAAACCTTCAGCTCTCTCTGAACCAGCTTAAGGATATAACGCTGGGCGCCAAGGCAGGCACGCGCAGCCGTCTGGACCAGATACGCGCAAGCCAGGAAACACTGGACCGCAGAAGAGATCTTCTTCTGGCCAGAGCGAACCTCTCGTCAGCTTTGAGGGATTTCAGTTTTGCCACCGGCATAGGACTGCCTTCCGATGTTTCTATGCCGCTTGACTCGCGTATGGCCGGTAGGGATTATGGCGGGGTGGAACCGGCTTCGCTGTTTGTAAAGGCGGAACTTTATGAGACTGTACTCAGCCGCATGCTACCTGCCGCCGGAGCCGCTATTGGAAGCGAGTTGCCCGCTGTAAAAGCGCTGGGCGAAGCCGCGCAGGCGTATAAGGCTTCGGCCGGAGTTTATAAAGCCGAAAGGCTTCCCCGCCTGACCCTGGGCGCGCGCAGCTCGTTTGATTATCCTAACGGGCCCGCCCTCTATTCTTTCGTGCAGAATTCCGCTTCGCTGGCGCTTAGCCTGCCGCTTTTTGAGAGCGGACGGTCCTTCGAAAAAGAAAAAGAGAGCACCCTGAACGCGGCGGCGGCTTTGGAGAAAAGGGATGAGGCCGCGCTTGCCGCCAAAAGGGATTTTGACAAGGCACTGGATGCCTATAAGGCTTTTATGGCGGAGCAATACATAAATATAGAGGCGGTGGATAATGCCGCCGAAGCGGCGAAGCTGGCTTATGAGGCTTATAAAGCCGGCGGCGGTACCTGGCTGGATGTGGAAAGTGCAAATCTGAAGGAACTGCAGATAAAAACCACTGCCGCCTCTACGAACGCGGAGATACTTTTAAGGCTGGCCATTTTGGATAGTTTAAGTGCGACCGGGAGCCAATTATGAAAAAGAAAGTTATACCTCTGTTGATATTAACTGTCGTGGGGGTCCTGATATTCCTGAAAGTAAATAGTAACCGTAATTTCCGTTACAGCGGCGCCATTGAGGCCACCGAGACGGACCTCTCCGCCCGGATCTCCGGCGTTATAGAATCTTATGGAGCTAGGGAGGGGGATTCTGTCAAACAGGGCGTCGTAATAACCTCTATAGACTGCGACGACCTGCGGCTTGCCGCCGGTATAGCCTCTGAGGATTTCAAACGCGCCGAGGAATTGTATAAAGGCGGCTCGCTTTCAAAGGAAAATTACGACCGCCTAAAATACAAGCGCGACGATTCCGCGCTTAAAGTACAATGGTGCTCGGTCAAATCGCCGATTTCCGGCCGCCTGCTTTATTCCTACAGGGAGAAAGGCGAACTGGTGGCCCCAGGCACTAAGCTGGCCACGGTGGCCGACCTCTCCGAGGTATGGGCTTATATTTATGTGCCGCACGATATGCTGGTTAAACTTAAGCCCGGCATGGAGGTAAAGGGCTATCTGCCTGAAGCCGGAGACAAAGAATTCACCGGGCGTATTTCCGTTATATATTCCGAAGCGGAATTCACCCCGAAGAACGTGCAGACACGCAAAGAGCGTACCAGGCTGGTATTTGCTGTTAAGGTCAGTTTCCCGAACCCTGATGAAACGCTAAAACCGGGGATGACGATAGAAGTCCGGCTTCCTGAAAGTGAATAGTCACAGGACACAAGTCACAGGTCACAAGCCAGAGTTGTTTGAAAACATAAATTTTGGTAATACCTTAAAAACTTGTGACTTGTGACCTGTGTCTTGTGACTAACATTTATGAATTCATTTTCCATCAAGACTGATAATATAAGGAAATCATTCGGCAGAACTGCCGCGCTGGACGGGGTTTCTTTTGATTTTTCAGCTGGATTGCTTCACGGCCTTATAGGTTCCAACGGGGCTGGCAAGACCACAACAATGCGTCTGCTGGCCGGGCTGCTAAAACCCTCGTCGGGAGGAATTCATTGCTACAGTAATGGCAAGCCGGCGGCTTTCAGCGACTTGCGGCCAAGTCTCGCCTATATGCCGCAGCAGGCGAGCCTTTACCCCGATCTTTCAATAGACGAACACTTGGAGTTTTTCCGGGAGCTTTACCGCCTGGAACCAGCGGTATATGCCCGGCGTTCTGCGGAACTGTTGGAGATTACCCGGCTTGGAAAATTCCGCGAGCGCCGCGCCGGACAACTTTCCGGCGGCATGTATAAGAAGCTGGGGCTTATGTGCGCGCTCTTGCAGTCGCCTTCCGTGCTTCTTCTGGACGAGCCAACGAACGGTGTGGACCCTATAAGCCGCAGGGAATTCTGGGAACTGCTTTACAGCCTGGCCGCGGATAAAATACTCATCATCGTTTCAACGGCATATATGGATGAAGCCGAGCGTTGCGCAAGAGTGCATTTGCTGGATTCGGGCCGCCTGCTGGCTTCTGGCGAACCGCGCGCGGTTCTTAAGGCAGCCGGCGCCGCAAATTTTGAGGACATATTTATAGGAAAAGTGGGAAAAATATGACAGCCTCATGTGCCCTGGAGGTCAAAGGCCTTTCCATAAAGTTCGGTAATTTTACCGCCGTGGATAATGTGTCCTTCTGCGTGAACCGGGGCGAGATATTCGGCTTTCTGGGCGCCAACGGCGCCGGAAAAACCACCACCATACGCATGCTGTGCGGCCTGCTTAAGCCGACTTCCGGTTCGGCGCTGGTGGGCGGCCTTGGCTTTGAAGACGGCGGGTGGGGTATAAAAAAAATAGTGGGCTATATGTCGCAGAAGTTCACGCTTTACAATGACCTGACCGTGGGGGAGAACCTGGATTTCGCCGCAGGCCTGCGCAAAATGGACCCGGCCTTCGCTAAACAACGCCGCAAAGAGCTGTTCGGCCTTATAGGTTTCAATAAGCCGCTTTCATCAAAGGTTTCGGCGCTGCCTGGAGGAATAAAGCAGGAACTGGCGCTTGCAGCGGCCATGCTGCACGATCCGGAGATAGTCTTTCTGGATGAACCCACCTCCGGCGTGGCGCCCGCTTCCCGGGCCCGGTTCTGGGCGCTGATAAGAAAGATTACCGGCTTGGGCAAAACCGTGATAGTAACCACCCATTACATGGATGAGGCGGAGCAGTGTGGCCGCATAGCCCTTATGCGCACGGGCAGCCTGATAGCGCTTGGCACTCCTGAAGAGCTTAAAAACTCGGCCTTTCCCGGGCCGATGGTCGAGCTGGATTTTAAAGAAGCCGAAGCGTTCGCCTTTATTTCGGGGCTAAAAAATGCCGCCGGGCTGCTGGAACTTTCTCCGCACGGCATACGCTGGCACGCGGCCTTCGCGGATAAAGCCTTAATGGACGCCGCTTTGTCCGCGCTGCCGCCGGGCGCTTCAGTAGCGCTGATAAAACCGTCCCTTGAGGATGTGTTCATAAGGATGGTGGAGGGAGCGGAAAGGTGAGGAAGGATTTAGAGACGTAAATATTCGGTGAACCCGTGTATATTTCACTGATAACTTTCGTTCGGTGTGTAGTGGCAGAGCTTGCTCTGCCCGCAGAAGAGGCAAAGCAAGCTTTGCAACTACAAAAGCAACTTATAGGTTTACCAAATATTTTGGTTAGAGGAAATAGTTCTTTCTTTCAACCCTCGGTAAAATTATGCAGTTTAACATTCACCGCGCTTATTCTATAGCTCGCAAAGAAGTAATGCACATCCTGCGCGACCCGTTCACGCTGGCGCTGGCCCTGGGCCTGCCGATGATGCTTGTTACATTCTTCGGTTACGCCATAGATTACGAGGTCAAAAATGTAAAATTGGCCGTTTCTGACAGGGATAACGGACCGGCCGCCCGCAGGCTGAAGGAGATGTTTTCGGCTTCCGGGTATTTTAACCTTGAGGACTCTGTACCCGGACTGGGGCCTGTCGCCATGCTGGATTCAGGCCGGGCTTCCGCGGCTCTTTTCATAGAACCCGAATTTTCAAAAAAAATAAAAGGAGGCGGTCCGGTAAAGGCGCAGTTCGTGCTGGATGGCAGCGACAATTCCAAAGCCGCCGCAGTGATGGGCTATCTGCCCGGCATACAGCGCGCCGCCCAGCTCCGGCTGGCGGGAACATCGGGGCATGAACCGCTTCTGGCCGAGACCCGCTTCCTCTACAATCCGGAACTGAACAGCCGCTGGTTCACCGTGCCGGGACTGTCCGCGATAATAATAGGCCTGCTGGCTATACTGTTGACGGCTATGACAGTGGCCCGGGAGTGGGAGAACGGCTCAATGGAACTTTTGCTTTCAACTCCGGTGCGCCCGATGGAAATAATGGTGGGGAAGCTGGCCCCGTACGGAGTACTTGTACTGGCGGGCGTGTTTTTTGTTTACCTCGTATCGCGTCTGGTTTTCGGGGTGCCTTTCGCGGGCAGCCATCTGCTTTATCTGGCGGCCTGTCTGCTTTATGTAACCGCCGCGCTTTCCCAGGGGCTGGTTATCTCCGTGGTAACGCGCCAGCAGCAGGTGGCTATGCAGCTGGGTATGATAACAGGTCTGCTGCCGTCCATGCTGCTGTCCGGGTTTATTTTCCCGGTGGAGAGTATGCCTGAATTTTTCCAGTATCTGACAATGCTGCTTCCGCCTAGGTGGTTTATGGTTGCGGCGCGCGGTATAACCCTTAAGGGGGCGAACCTGGCGGAACTTGCAGTGCCGTTCCTGGCGCTATTTTTTTTGAGCGCTGGAATGTTGATGCTGGCGCTGAAAAAATTCAAGACGGATCTGGAATGAGGGAGCTGCGAGTTAAAGAGTTGGTGAGTTGGGAGTTCAGGAGTTTAAGAGTTCTTAAAGAAATTACTTGTAACTCTAAACTCCTAAACTCTCGACTATAAATTATGAAACGTACGCTGAAAGCATTTATCCGGAAGGAACTGACGCAGACGCTGCGTGATGTAAGAATGCGTGTGCTGCTTTTTGGGGCGCCCATAATACAGTTAACCATCTTTGGCCTGGCGCTTTCCACCGAGATAAAGAATATTAAACTTGCGGCTTTTTCGCGTCCCGGTGACGCTATGTTCGGGCGCGTGGCGGAGGGCTTTTACGCCTCCGGCTGGTTCATGCGCGCCGGCTATGCTTCGGGCGAAGACCCTTTTGAGCTTATCGCTTCCGGCCGGGCCGATGCCGCGCTTATAGCGCCTGACGAAGGTCTGGCGCGTTCAGCTGAGCGGGGCGGCGGTAAAATGCAGCTGCTGGTGGATGCTTCCAACACCACTAAGGCCAGGGCGGTGGAGGCATACGCCAAAAACATAATTTCAGCCGCGGGTGTAAGGGAATATGGCGCGCGGGGGGAGCCCACACTAAAGTTTGATGTGCGGGTGCTCTATAACCCGGCCATGGAATCATCGATGTTCCTTGTGCCCGGAGTTATGGGGATGCTGGCCTGCCTTATAACTATTATACTTACAGCCATGTCGCTTACACGCGAGCGCGAGATGGGCACTTTTGAAACCATAGTTTCGGCGCCGCTTTCCAACGCGGAGATACTGCTTGGCAAAACCCTGCCCTACATACTGCTGGGGCTTGTGAATGTGATTTTGGTCGTAATGGCCGGTTATTTGATCTTCGGCGTGCCGGTGCGCGGGGCCTTGTGGCAGCTGGCCTTGGGTGCGCTTGCTTTCGTAATAACCACGGTAAGTGTGGGTACTTTAATTTCCACTATTGCAAAAAACCAGCAGCAGGCTATGCTGGGCGGCTTTATGTTCCTGTTCCCGTCCATACTAATGAGCGGCGTTATGTATCCGGTTGAGAATATGCCAAAGGCCGTAATAGTTGCCGCATATCTGGACCCACTGATGTATTTTGTCCGCATGCTGCGCAATATCATGCTGAAGGGCGGAGACACACATGTTTTCTGGGCCAACCTGGGTGCGCTCTGCCTTATGGCGGTATGTGCTGCCGGGTTTGCCTATAAACGCTTCAGGCAGACGCTGGACTAAAAGATAGGGTATAGGGTAGAGGGGGTAGGGTATAGGGTAGAGGGGCTAGGGTATAGGGTGAAGTTAAAATCCGGGAAGACAGGGAGAGGGAGATCACAATGATTAAGGACAAAAAGGAAGACTTGCGCGCAATGGCGCTGAAGGCCAAAAACCTGGTGGCTTACGACAAGGGCGCGGTGGTCAGCCGCACTATTATAGAGAAGAAAACCGGCACGGTCACCATCTTTTCTTTTGACAAAGGCCAGGGTTTGAGCGAGCATACCGCGCCGTTTGATGCTATGGTGGAGGTATTGGATGGCGAGGCTGAGATCACTATAGCAGGCAAGCCGAATAAGGTAAAAGCGGGCGAGTTTATAATCATGCCGGCAGGTAAGCCTCATGCCCTGAAAGCAATAAAAAAATTCAAAATGGCGCTTATAATGATCCGTTCCTGAAAAAAGGCAGCAGGAGCCTTTTTATATCCTGCAATCCGTGTAATCCTACTTAATCTGTGTAATCATGGGTCTGCTGGACTTTT
>DMES01000029.1:8877-16023 GCA_003450815.1 Elusimicrobiota bacterium
GGTCTGCTGGACTTTTTCAGCAGACCTACTTATTCCAGCACTCTTTTACGCCTTTTACGCCCCACTTCATCTCGCCGAGCGAGGGAGGGGAGGTGTTATCGTCAAAAAAAATCTTTCGCAGGCCGGGCAGCTTCGCCATGGAATAAAGCGGGGTGGAAATAGCGGTGGCCACGCCGTCCCATTTGCTGCCGGTAGTTTGTGTACACGACCATAAATAATGTTCAGCGTCTCTGAGCGCCGGAAAATCCCTTTTGTCGCGCATCTGCTTGGCTATCTGCCAGGCCTCCTCCGGGTTTTTGGACTGGCTTTTTATTTTGTCTATAACCGTCCGCACATCCTCGTTTTTAGGAGACGGGTTGTTGATGAAAGTTTCATCGAAATCTTTTGAAACATTATAAACCGCTTTCAGTGTGGCGGCTTTGGCGGCGTTAAGCTTGCCGCCGGACTCGCCGTCTTTATCCACTTCGGCCATCACGGGGGTGAATTTATTCTTTTTATTTATATCGGCGTATCCCTCCTTGTTTTTGAATTCGTCCGTGAGTTTATCAACGGGATTGGGAGGGGGGCTGGAAGTAAGTTTTTTCTTGGACAGGCGTTCATCTGGTTTCGGCGTTGAAAGTTTATCGCTTTTGCCCGATTTCAGCGCCACGGTTCCGTTATCTGACGCTACGCCGCCTTTGGCTTTGGAGCCGTCATAAACCGAGGAAAGCCCGCCGGAGCGCGACTGTTCGCTTTTAAGTTTGGAAAACTTCTGTTCGCTTCCCTGGGTGATTCTCTTGTTGGCTTTGTTTTGCTTCTCGTTTTCTTTTAGCGAGGTTTGATCTTTAAAGGAAGAATCTTCAAGCTTTATGCCTTTTTCTTCAAGCCAGGCAGTGTCGCTGCCCCGCAAAGCGCCGGTTTTTGACCGCTGGATAATCTGTTTAAGCTTATCTCTTTTTTCCCGGAGTCTTTGTGCCCGGTCTTCACCTTTCTCAACGCATACAGATAGATTTTCAAGGGATGTGTCGCTGAGCCCGGTTATGGCGTATGCATTCGGGCCCTCGGCGGCCCGCGCCGCGTTGTCCGCCGAGCCGCAGGCGGATTGCGCTTTGTGAAGCGCGGCTTTCTGCTTATCCGCCGTCAATTCAGCCCAAGTGTCCTTGCCCTCGTCTGTAAAAGAAGAGATCCAGTCCCAGGAAAGATAGGGCGTTTCCAGTTTTGAGCCCCAGAGAATTTTCCCGGCCTGCTCCTCCGCCTGCAGGTTCAAAATCCCGGATGCCAGAATAAAGGTTAATACTATTTTTTTCATATGCGCAGTTCTTTCCACCCAATAGCCTAGCAGAGGAAATGTGTTTTTGCAAGGTCTGTAAATAAGTTAAAATTAGCAAATGCAAACATTAAATTCATTCCTTGAAAAAGCGGGCTCGGCGGTTTGGGGCGCGCCGCTTATTATCCTTCTTTTCGGAACCCATATTTATCTTACTTTCAGGCTTGGATTGATCCAGCGCTATCTGCCGAAAGCCATAAAGCTTTCTTTCAGCAGGAAAAGCGAAGGCGAGGGGGAAATTTCGCATTTCGGGGCGTTGATGACGGCCCTTGCCGCCACTATCGGCACGGGAAATATAGTCGGAGTGGCGACGGCCGTGGCCGCTGGCGGACCGGGGGCTGTGCTCTGGATGTGGCTTACCGGAGTTTTCGGCATAGCCACCAAATACGCGGAAGCTTTGCTTTCCGTGAAGTACCGCGTGGTTTCGCCTTCCGGGGAAATTTCCGGCGGGCCTATGTATGTGCTTGAAAGAGGTTTGAATGCCAGATGGCTGGGGATGGTTTTCGCTTTTTTTACCGCAGTCGCCGCCTTCGGCATAGGCAATATGGTTCAGGCAAATTCTATTTCCCAGATGCTTAACGATACTTTCGGTCTGTCCTGCTGGGTAAGCGGGGCGGTTATGACCGGGCTTACAGCGTTCGTTATACTCGGCGGAATAAAATCAATAGCGAAATTCTGCGAAAAGTTGGTGCCTTTTATGGCGGTGTTTTATGTTTTAGGCTGCGGGCTTATCCTGTTGCTGAACTTTGAGAAACTGCCCGGGACAATAAGCCTGATATTTTCATCCGCTTTCACGGGGCAGGCCGCTATCGGCGGTTTTATGGGCGCGGGCGTTAAAGAGGCCATGCGCTATGGGATAGCCAGGGGATTGTTCTCCAATGAATCAGGCCTTGGCTCGGCGCCCATAGTCGCCGCGGCGGCCCAGACCAGAAATCCAGTAAGACAGGCTTTGGTTTCTTCAACAGGGACTTTCTGGGATACTGTGGTGGTGTGTCTTATGACCGGACTTGTTATAGTAAGCGCCGGCGACTGGCAAACCGGGCTTAAAGGGGCGGCGCTCACTAAAAGCGCGTTTTCGCATATTCCTTATATTGGTCCGGCGGTGCTTAGCCTTGGGCTTTTAACTTTTGTGTTTTCAACTATACTCGGGTGGGAATATTACGGCGAGAAAGCGGCGGAGTACCTTTTAGGGGCGAAGTCGGTAAAACCATACAGATTCTTATGGATCGCGGCGGTAATGATAGGTTCTGTGGCCGCGCTTCCGACCGTATGGAATTTTGCGGATATCTTCAACGGCCTTATGGCGGTCCCGAACCTGATCTCGCTTCTGTTGCTTGCTCCTGTTGTGGCCGCGGAAACCGCGAAGTATATTAACGAGCCGGATTAACCCGAAAAATTCCATTGAATTTTTTGGGAAGGCTGAGGGCTGAAGGCCCAAGGCTTAAGATTAGTAAAGAAACTCCTACTTCCACTTCTCCTTCCAATATGGGCCTTGACTCCAGCCCAAAAGCTCACATAAGCCTAAATCACCATTCCGGTGAAAGTTGGAATCCAGGAATATCGACGATACTTGACCCCGGCTTTCGCCGGGGTGACGGCAGGGGCTTCACCAGAATGATGAAAAATGCCTTGACGAGCCCACCGCCTTACGTGAGTTTATGGGCTCCAGCGGTATCGCCTGCGGGGGCTTCGACTTTTGTATAATGAAACAAATGGCTCACAAGATTTTAGTGGTGGATGACGAGGAAAACATACGCCTGATACTGCAGCAGGTGTTCTCCGAATATTCCGTGCTGACCGCCATGGACGGGGAAACGGCCTTGCACCTTATAACTACCGAACGGCCCTCTGTCGTGCTTTTGGATATGAAAATGCCGCTCATGGGCGGGCTTGGCGTGCTTGCGGGCTTAAAAGCGCTGCCCTATCGGCCGCTGGTATTTATGCTTACCGGAGAGAGTGACCTGGATATGGCGGTGGAAACGCTTAAAATGGGCGCATCCGGATATGTTACAAAACCGTTTAATGTGGAACGTCTGAAGGCTATGGTAATTTCGGCCCTGGCCGGGCGGGAGGAAAATCAAAAGATTTCAGAAAAACCCTGGAAGGTAAAGAAGAAAGATTAACTCCAAAAATCCAGTTCCGACTGGATTTTATGCAAAGAAAATCCATAAAAAAAAGCGTGTCCGCCTCAATAAAAGACGGGCTGGCCTGGGCGGTAATGAGCGGTTTTGCCGACCCCTATGCCGTGCCTTTCGCTCTTGCCATAGGCGCGTCAACCATAGCGGTAGGGTGTTTGCGCTCATTGCCGGCTCTGGCCGCCTCTTTTTCACAGTTCTTCACGGAACAGCTGGTGCTCAGGCTCGGAAGCTGCAAAAAAAGCGTGCTGCTGCTCGTTTTAGCGCAGGCCGTATCGCTGTTGGCGATGGCATTTTGCGTGTTTCTGCCTGCCAGGGCGGCCTTGCCGGTTTTTATATTTTTAACGGTGCTTTACAGCGTTAGCGGGAACCTGTCCGGGCCGCCCTGGTCGGCCCTTATGGGTGAATACATCCCCGCCTCAAAGCGGGGTGTGTTTTTCGGGTTCCGGTTCCAGGTTGTGGGTGTAACTTTTTTTGCCGCCAGTTTTATTGCCGCAAAATTTTTAACTTTTTTGGGTGAAGGGGTTTTATGGGGCTTTGCCGCGCTTTTTGCGGCGGCAGGTCTTTCCCGCCTGCTTTCCGTCTATTATCTGACGCTGCACTATGAGCCCAAAACGCGTTTTCATATGCCGCAAAAAACACCGTTCAAACTGCTGACGGCTTTTTATTTCAGGCGGAACAGGGTTTCCGCCATGTATTTTTCGGTCTTCATCATGCTTTCTGCCACCTTCCTTGCAGCTCCGTATTTCAGCGTTTACGCCCTGAAAGAACTCCGCTTTGACTACATACACTATACGGTTATCATGACTATCGGTCCGCTTATGACTTACCTGTTCATGAAAAAATGGGGGCTGGCGGCTGATAAGTTCGGGAGCGTCAAGGTCCTCAAGGCCGCTTTTTTTCTTATTCCGACAGTTCCTTTTTTATGGACGCTCAGCCGAAATTTCTATTTTCTCGCCTCGGTCGAGCTTTACTCAGGTATAATCTGGGGGGCGTATATAATCGGCATGAATAATTTTATTTACGACTCCTCCACTCCGGCCGAACGGACCGGCTATAACGCCGCTTTCGCTTTTGTGGGAGGAATCGCCCAGTTCGGCGGATCTTTGTCAGGTGGGTGGCTTTATGACTTTTTGCCGCCGCTGGGCGGAAGCCGGTTTATTACGCTGCTCCTCATCTCCGGCGTTTTAAGGACGGCCGCAATTGTCCCGTTTATGAAGCTTGTCAAGGAACGGGTCGCAGGCGACAAGTGACATAAAATAGTCACAAGTCTCAAGTCACAGGTCACAAGTCAAGTTTGATACGGGCCCCTTTGCCGGGCCTTGACATGTAAAGGTTTGTCTGTTATACCATATGTGCAAGCTGAAGTGCCAAAAAGCTTAAATGAGTATGCGTCAGGAGGCGCTTTTATGCGGTATATAAACAAGATCCTGGCTTTAACGGCGATGTTCGCTTTTTCCTGCGGGATATCGAATGCGGTCGGATTGGAAAAAGAAGCCGTGGATTCATCCAATTTCGGATTTGTTAACGCCAATACCGGAATTTCCCTGCCTACGCCTGAAGCTTCCAGCGTCAAAAGCGGGTCTTCAGCGGAGATGGAGGAGTTTTTTAAGTATATGGGAGATGTCTTTAAAGTGCCAAAAGCCAGGTCCCTGATCGGAGACTATGGAAAGTCCGCAACGGCTGTTCCAGGTGGTCGTGTCGGGGCTGTTGTATATTCATTCAAGCTTGACGATATTCTCAATTCCTATATTGACTGCGGCCTGTCGTTTGCGACTTCGGCCGGCACCGTTGTCAAGCTTAGCGGCTATACCGCTTCAAACTGCCCTGATGGAGGCCAATCCTGCGCCGACAAGGAAAGATTTTTTCTGATACTATCCGCGGGCGACAAGGGAACATATTTTATTAAAGCCACGGATGTTGTCAATGCCGTGCTGATGAGCGGCTCGCGCACAGTGAAATTCGACGCTGACGAGTTTACTGTTAAGATACAGGCCAAGCTTTCCAACATACCCGCAAGCAAGATAGAGATAAGCCGCGGCGGCGCGATAGTGTTCTCCACCACTTTAAAGAAGCTTGGCGAGGCGGTTAGTGTCAAAGGCTCCGGCATCAGGCTGGGCAGGGCCTATACGCTGGCTTACGGCAACGAACTTATACAGGGGAAGGGTGGGGCCAAGTTCAATAACAAGCTTGTTATCGTGCTTTCTCCCGTGGGGGTGGACGGGTTTTATTTTCTGAATCGTGCCGACATAACAGCTGCCGGAGTTACCTATCCGGAGATGGAAGCCGGTTACGGTTTCAGAATAGTTGGCGATACGCTTGAGATTTTCAAAATAAAATAGTTTAGGTAAGTAAAAAGGGCCGTCTCCATAGGTTTGGGGACGGCCCTTTTACTTTCAGAATCTGCAGGATACAATAGGTGAAGTCCTGAATGGTCTTCGCTCACTTTCCTACGGCTAGTCAGTGACCGAGAGTCGCTACCATTACGGCTTTGATAGTGTGCATCCGGTTTTCCGCCTGATCAAAAGCGATGCAGGCTTTTGATTCAAAAACATCTTCGGTAACTTCAATGCCGTTCCGCAGCCCGAACTGCTCGGATACCTGTTTGCCGACTTTGGTGTCCGCGTTGTGGAAAGCCGGCAGGCAGTGCATGAATTTAACATCCGGGTTGCCGGATTTTTTCATAACCTCCAGGTTGACCTGGTACGGCTTTAACAATTTAATTCTTTCTTCCCAGACTTCTTTAGGTTCGCCCATGGAAACCCAGACATCGGTATGTATGTAGTCCGCGCCTTTAACGGCTTCAGCGATCTTGTCGGTAATGGTAACGCGGGCGCCGGAGCCTTCGGCTATTTTTCTGCAGGTTTTGATCAGGTCCGCGTCGGGCTGCAGGCTTTTAGGGGCGCCTATCCGCACATCCATTCCCAGAATACAGCCTACCGTCAAAAGAGATCTGCCCATGTTGAACCTGGCATCGCCGAGATATGCGTAAGAGATCTGCTCTAAGGGTTTGGTGCAGTGTTCAGTCATGGTCAGCACATCGGCCATCATCTGGGTCGGGTGCCATTCGTTCGTCAGACCGTTCCATACTGGAACGCCGGCAAACCTGGCCAGGTCTTCCACTATCGTCTGGCCAAAACCGCGGTATTCAATACCGTCATACATTCTGCCCAGAACACGGGCGGTATCCTTAACCGTTTCCTTGTGTCCCAGCTGGCTGCCTGTAGGTTCAAGGTAGGTCACATGAGCGCCCTGGTCGTGCGCGGCCACTTCAAAAGCGCAGCGGGTGCGGGTGGAGGATTTTTCAAAGATCAGTGCTATGTTCTTGCCGGCAAGTCTCGGCTGTTCTGTGCCCGCGTATTTCGCGGCTTTGAGGTCTTTGGATAATTTTAGAAGGAAAACCAGTTCTTCTTTTGTAAAGTCAAGTTCCTTGAGGAAATTTCTATTTTTTAGATTGAATCCCATTTTAATTCTCCTTAAGCGGGCGGTGCAATACAAAAATTATATAATACTTTGGCTTCGGGAAGAAAAAAAGGGAGCAGGGTAGATATTCGGTGAACCTATGTAGGGGGCACTGAAAAAGCCATTTTTACTTAAAGTCTCGTCGTTAAAATAGGCGACAAAAGTGGTAATAGCGTTTAAAAACTGCATGAAATTTGTAGGCATATGCCCAAAAAGCGTGCAGTTTTGCGTTAAACTTGTCAT
>DMES01000030.1:0-2453 GCA_003450815.1 Elusimicrobiota bacterium
CAGCTGTCCGCCAATTGGACGGCCGCCGCTGACGCGCAGAGCGGCATAACCAAATACTGGTACGCGATAGGCACCACTGCGGGCGGAACGAACGTGTTGAGCTGGACCAATAACGGCAGCAATATCTCTGTCACAAAAACCGGGTTGAGCCTGACGAACGGGCAGATATACTATTTCACCATAAAAGCCGAGAATGGGGCGGGGACCCAGTCGTCCGCAGTTAATTCCAACGGGCAGACGTTGGATACAAGCGCTCCGTCAACTCCCGGAGCGCTAAGCGACGGCGCAGGTACGGATATAACCTATGTTAACTCCGCCACCCAATTGTCCGCCAATTGGACAGCGGCAACAGATGCGCAGAGCGGCATAGCTAAATACTGGTATGCGATAGGCACAACGGCTGGCGGTACTAATGTCGCAGGCTGGACTGATAACGGCACCAATATTTCCGTTGCGAAAACCGGGCTGAGCCTGACTAACGGGCAGATCTATTACTTCACGGTCAAGGCCGAGAATGGGGCGGGACAGCAGTCGTCAGTGGTGAATTCCAATGGCCAGACCGTTGACACTACCGCCCCGTCAACTCCCGGCGCGGTAAATGACGGCGCCGGTGCGGATATCACCTATGTCAACTCCGCCAGCCAGCTGTCCGTCAACTGGACAGCAGCGACAGACGCGCAGAGCGGTATAGCCAGATACTGGTACGCGATCGGTACCACTGCTGGAGGAACTGATGTTGTTGGCTGGACTGACAACGGCAGTAATATTTCCGTTGCGAAAACCGGATTGAGCCTGACGAACGGGCAGATTTATTATTTTACGGTCAAAGCTGAGAATGGAGCGGGCCAGCAGTCCACAGCGGTTAATTCAAACGGTCAGACGGCGGATACAAGCGCTCCGTCAGCTCCCGGCGCGGTAAGCGACGGCGTCGGGACGGATATAACCTACTCTAACTCCACCAGCCAGCTGTCCGCCAACTGGACAGTTGCGACGGACGCGCAGAGCGGCATAGCCAGATACTGGTACGCGATAGGCACAACGGCTGGCGGCACTAATGTCGCGGGCTGGACTGATAACGGCTCCAATATTTCCGTTACGAAAACCGGGTTGACCCTGACGAACGGGCAGATATATTATTTCACCGTCAAAGCTGAGAACGGCGCCGGCTTGCAGTCTTCTGCCTTAAATTCCAGCGGCCAGACGGTGGATATAACAGCTCCGTCAACCCCAGGCACGGTAAATGATGGCACGGGGGGCGATATATCTGAAACCGGGGCGCTGACCCAGCTGTCCGCCAACTGGACTGCTGCGACGGATGCGCAGAGCGGCATAACTAAATACTGGTACGCGATCGGCACTGCGGCCGGCGCTGTTGATATTGTCGGGTGGACTGATAACGGCAATAGTATTTCGGTTACGAAAGCCGGGCTGAGTCTGACGAACGGGCAGACATATTACTTCACGGTAAAAGCTGAGAACGGCATAGGTCTTCAGTCTTCCGCTTCTAATTCTAACGGCCAGTTGGTGAATGTCGATGTTACACCGCCTGCCGAAGTGTCGCAGGTCAGGGACGGCACAGGCTCCGGCACAGCCTGGTCCGGTTATTCCACCCAGTTGTCGGCAAACTGGGATGCCAGCTCCGACGCGCAGAGCGGTATAGCCGGATACTGGTACGCGATAGGTACAGCGGCTGGCGGCACTAATATTTTAGCCTGGACCGATAACGGCAATAATATTTCTGTCACGAAAACAGGGCTGAGTCTTACGGACGGCCAGATATATTATTTCACGGTAAAAGCGGAGAATGGCGCGGGTTTGCAGTCGTCAGCGGTTAATTCCAGCGGGCAGACGGTGGATGCAACCGGCCCGTCAAACCCCGGCGCGGTTTATGATGGCGTTGGGGGGGATATAACCTATGTTAACTCCGCCAGCCAGCTGTCCGCCAACTGGGCAGCCGTCGCGGACGCGCAAAGCGGCATAGCCAGATACTGGTACGCGATAGGCACCACGGCGGGCGGTACTAATGTCGCGGGCTGGACGGATAACGGGAACAATATCTCCGTTACTAAGACAGGCCTGAGTCTGGCTAACGGTGCGGCTTATTACTTTACGGTAAAAGCGGAGAATGGCGCGGGCCTGCAGTCATCCGTGACTAATTCCAACGGCCAGATGGCGGACACCACTGCGCCGTCGGCCCCCGGCGCGGTTTATGACGGTACTGGGGCGGATATCTCTTATGTTAGCTCCACCAGCCAGCTTTCCGCCAGCTGGGCATCCGCCGCGGACGCGCAGAGCGGCATATTCAGATACTGGTACGCTATAGGCACCACGGCGGGCGCTGCGAATGTGGTGACCTGGACGGATAACGGCGGCAATCTGTCTGTTACGAAAACCGGGCTTAGCCTGACGGAAGGGCAGATATACTATTTCACGGTAAAAGCGGAGAATGGCGC
>DMES01000030.1:2564-19128 GCA_003450815.1 Elusimicrobiota bacterium
GTAAAAGCGGAGAATGGCGCGGGGCTGCAGTCGGCGGTGATCAATTCCAATGGTCAGACCGTGAATACCGCGCCGCCCTCTGCTCCCTTATTCATAAACGACGGTCTGGCCGCTGACACAAAATATGGCTCCTCGCTTAACAGCCTGTCGGCTAACTGGGGTGTTGCTGCTCATCCCGGCGGCATTGACCATTATGAATACTCCATAGGGACCGCCTCCGGGGCTGTTGACGTGGCAGGCTGGACGAATAGCGCGGTATCGCGCAGCGTGACCAAAGCCGGGCTTTCCCTGACCGAGGGCAGCACCTATTACTTCTCGGCCAGGGCGTATAGCAATACAGGCCACTACTCCGCCGTAGCGGTCTCTGACGGCCAGCGGGTGGATGTTACAAGCCCAACGGCCAGTGTTGTAGTTCTCTCCACGCTGCCCGCCGGCAACGGGAGTTTTTCGGCGAAACTTATTGTGACCGAGGCCGGCGAGCTTTCTTCAACTCCGGCGCTTGAGTTTATCACTTCCGGCGGGCAAGCCGTTCCGCTCTCAGTAGCCTGGCTCACCGGCTCCACCTGGACGGCTGTCGGGTTCATAGAATCCTATCACTCCACCGGCACGGCCTCTTTCGCCGTATCAGCCGTTGACGGGGCCGGAAATACCGGCACGGCGCTAACCTCTGGCATAACTTTCAATATAGACACCAAGCTTGACGGCGCGGCCGGGGGCACTATGTCAAACAGCGACGGTTTCAGTATGAATGTGCCGGCCGGTGTTGTCAGCGGGGACTTTTTTATAAGTATCTCCACTATGGAACCCGCCCAAAATAATGCTGCTGACGCTTTAAGCCCCGGCTCCCTTAAACTGAACATCAACGACCTTGTAAGAGATTTCTCCGTCAAAGACATATTTGACAACCCTATACATACTTTTTTTACACCCACTACTATAACTCTGGCATATCCGGACGCCGATTCCGACGGCAGGATAGACGGCGACAATGTCCGCGCGGATCTGACCTGGATCTATTGGCTGGACGAGGTAGCGGGCCGGTGGATGCCGGTGGAGGGAACCGTGCGGCATCCGGAATCTAATACCATGACGGCCGGAGTAACTCATTTATCGCGTTATTCCATAAGGAAGTATGTTTTGTCTTCGCTCAAACTTCCCAGCCTTAAGGTTTACCCGAATCCCTGCGACTTTAATAAGACCGGGCTTAATATAACCGGCATTCCTCCGGATGAAACGGCCCCTGAGATTTACATTTATAATTCGGCCGGGGAACTGGTGCGCACCTTAAGGCACGGAGATGGGATCGACTCGCTTAACGCAGTTTTGTGGGACGGCAAGGCGAAGGGCGGCAACAGGGCCGCTAGCGGGCTTTATATTTACTTCGTGCGGACGGAAAAATACGGCAAGGGAAGCGGAAAGTTCCTGGTGCTGTGGTAAAGAAAGGGGATAGGGTATAGGGTGTAGGGTATAGGGAAGGATTTCCTTATTTAATCCTACACCCTATCCCCTAACCCCTGTACCCTAGAATTATGGTTAAACTGCTCGTAGTGTGTGTTATATCCCTGTGTCCGGTGCTTGCTTCGGCTGCCGGCAGTACCGCTATGCCATTTTTAAAAATAGATTCAGGCGCCAGGGCCGCGGCTCTTGGCGGAGCTTACTCCGCGGCGGGCGACGATGCCGCAAGTATTTTTTATAATCCGGCCGGCGCCGCGCTCGCGGACACTAATGAACTTGAAATCTCGCATACCGAGTGGCTGCAAGGGCTGCGGAACGAAAACCTGGTCTATGTTCATCCGCTCAGCAGGAACTATACGGTTTTCGGCGGCGCAAATGTGCTGTTAAGCGGAGATATGGATAAAAACGACGCATCGGGTGTTAATATAGGCTCGTTCAACTCACAGGAAGGCGCTTTCAGCTTCGGGCTTTCGGCAGCTCTTGGAGGGGACTGGTACAACGCCTACGCCCTAAAAGTCTTTTATCAGAAAGCGGATAGAAACAGAGCCTCGTCATTGGGCGGCGACGCGGGGTTGCTTAAGATCGCTGGTGATTGGCGTTTTGGCGTGTCGGTATCCAATGTGGGCGCTAAACTGAAGCTGGGTTCCAGTGCTTTTGATCTGCCGCTGATGATACGAGCCGGCGCCGCTAGGCGTTTGAAGGACCAGCTTTTGGTTTCATTGGACGCGTTGAAAGCGGGAGAGAATGCTGTCGCTTTATGCGCGGGCGTTGAAAACGGGTTTGACATCGGGGAAGAGGATTTGTTTTTTGTGAGAGTCGGGTATAAGAGCGGCAGGAGCCAGTATGCGGGCAGCGGATTTACCGGAGGTATAGGGATAAAATACAACGATTTAGGGCTGGATTACGCCTTTTCCCCGTACGGCGAACTTGGCGACGCCCACAGGATAACGCTTTCTTTCAATTTTGGCGAGCCGCGTGAGGAATTCACAGTTAAAACCGTTAGTTCGCCAGAATACAATAAGAAGCCCCGCAAGACGCCAGCGGCGCGAAAGACTTACCCCCGGAAGAAAAAAGTGAAAGCAAGAAAGACGAAGGGATTTATATTTCCGCCTAACTAGGGTCTGCTGAAATAGTCCAGCAGACCCTAACTAGCCTTAATTCCTAACGCTTCCCGCCATTCCACAATTTTTGCTTTTACGGAAAATTCTTCGGCACGCTTTCTGGATGAGGCGCCGCAAGTATCAAGCCGCCCGGTGTTGTTTAGCAGGCCCGTTATGGTGTTCGCCCAGAGTTTTTCCAGGCCGCTTATGGCCGGCGTACAGTCCGGAGCGTCAACTGTAAACGGGGGCATTAAAAATCCGCAAGCAGTTTCTTCCGGAGCTTTGGCCTCGGTTCTGAAATCAGTTCCTGGCGCTAGTATTTCACGCGGGCCGGAGCGGCAATCAGAAGCGATTACAGGCAGGCCGCAGGCCAGGGCTTCAAGCATGGCGTTTGGAAGTCCTTCCCAGAGCGAAGGGAAGGCGAATAAACGGGCTTTTGAGATAAATTTATGCGGATTTTTCTGGAAGCCTAAAAAGAAGACATTACAGGCGTCAGGGTTTAAGCCGCTGCCGGAAAAATATGCTTTAAGTCCCAATGCCGCGCATAATTCAATCAACCTTTCTTTAAGTTCTCCTTCTCCCAGAAAAACCAGCGCGCAGCCCGGATTTGATTTTATAAGTTCGGCGAATATTCTGAGCAGATGCCAATGGCCTTTGGCGGCGGTCAGGCGGCCGCTGGTTATTATAACCGGCCTTTTGAAAATGGCTGCATAAAGGCTGTCAAGCGGCTCTGCTGCTTGTGCGGCTACAGCCTGAGTGTCGCAGGAATTATATATGACTTTGATCCTTTCAGCGGAAAAACCAAAATTGTCGGTCAGATCTCTCGCATTGCCCTTTGAATTGGAAATTACCGAATCCGCCAGCGGGTAGAGTTTCTTAATAAGCGGCTTCATGAGCGTCCCGCGTAGGCCTGTAAATTCTCTGGAAGGCTGGGTTACTTCGCAGATAACGGCGCGATGTCCGCTTTTTCGCGCGGCCAGGATGTTGACAAAATTTGAGCGCTGCATGAACGACAGCACGGTGTCGCCGGGAGTGGTTAAGGCGGCCAGTCGCGACGCGTAGAGTGGGGATAGGAGAGTCTTTATGGAGCCGGGCAGCGACGCGCCATGGCGAAAAAGGCTTGAGAACGGCGGGGCATCGGGGCGGGGGGAATATTCATGGTCGAGAAGCAGGAAAGCTTCCGGCTTCAGCGCTTTCACTAGAAGCGCCGCCTGAATTTCGGCGCCGCCGTTAAAAAGAGAATTAACCAGTATTTTTAGAGACATGGTTTCTTAAATCAGAGGGCAGAATTCAGAAGCCAGAAGTTAGTAGTCAGAAGGCAGAAAGGTATAGGAGGGCTTGTTCTCATAGGCTATTCTGAATACTGACTTCTAAATTCTGCCTTCCTAAAGTTGTTCTTATTCTTTCTCATAAGGCACACCGTCAGCTGAGGGTGAGGCGGCTTTTGAAAAGGTTCCAGCCAGCACTATTATGGTCAGCAGGTAGGGTATCATCTGTATAAATTGTACGGGGATGTCCAGGCCCATGGTCTGCAGCTGTATCTGAGCCGCTTCCGCGAACCCGAAGAACAGGGCGGCCAAAGCGGCAAGCAGCGGGTTCCATTTACCGAAAATCATCGCGGTAAGCGCTATATAGCCGCGCCCTCCGCTCATGCCGTCGGTGAACTGGTGCTGGTCGTAGGCAAGCCATACCCCTCCGAGCGCTGCCAGCGCTCCGGATATCAGCACAGCCGCGTAGCGGGTCAGGAAAACATTTATTCCTAAAGTGTCGGCGCATTCCGGGTTTTCGCCAACTGCCCTGAGCCTGAGGCCGAAAACTGTCTTATAGACAAAAACATAGGCGGCGGCGACAAGAAATATGGCAAGCAGGATAAGCGGGTTTGAAAGCAGGTCCCCGAACAGCGGGATCTTTGAAATCAGAGGAATATCCCATTTGGAGAAGGCGCTTATTCTGCCGGAGTTGGAGGAGGAGTGAAAAAAGAATTTAAGAAAGAATTTTGTGGCTCCCACCGCCAGTATGTTTATGGCGAGGCCCGAGATTATCTGGTTTGCCCGGAATTTTATTGAGACTACGGCGTGTATCAAGGCGACCGCCACTCCTCCGGCCACACCCGCGGCGATGCCTACCCAGGGGTTGCCGGAATAATAATTCCCAAGAACCGAACAGAAGGCGCCGGTGAGGATAATGCCCTCAATCCCGATGTTTACCACCCCGCCAAGTTCCGAGATGGTCGCGCCGAGCGCCGCCAGCGCGTACGGCACTGAAATGCGCACCGTCTGGGTTAGAAGAGATAAGGTGAATATTTGAGATAGGGCGTCCATAGTTATTTCCCGTCCTGATCTTTAACTTTGGCCTGCCCCGCCTTTGGCGTGCTGTCTACGGCTGAATAAAACTTTCTTACCGCAAGATTGGACGAAATCACGAATATTATTACCAGCGCCTGCAGTATCTGTATTATATCTTTCGGCACCAGGGCGTTTATAACAAGCGTGCCGTGCGAAAGTGCGCCGAAAAGAAAAGCCGCGAGTATTATGCCTATGGGATGATTCTGCCCCACCAGCGCCACCGCGATCCCCATGAAGCCCGACCCTTGAGAAAATCCTTCCTCAAAATAATGTTTGTAGCCCATTATGAAATTCATCGCGGCCAGCCCGCTTAAGCCGCCGGATAACAGGAAGGTGAAAAGCAGGTTTTTCTTTATGTTTATGCCCGCGGTTTCAGCCGCGAAGGGGGATAAACCCACTGCCCTGGTTTCATAACCGTAAGGCGTTTTCCAGAGCGCCCACCAGACACAGGCTGAGAGCGCCAGGGCTATAAAGAAGGCCATGTTCGCGGGCGAGCCCCTGAAAGCGTGCACAAAAGAATCCATTCTGGCGAGGCCGGCCGCCGGCGCTATAAGCTGCGTATGCACTGTCTCGGGCAGGTGGAAGTAATAGGTGATAAAATAGTTGGTAAGAGCGAGCGCTATGAAATTCATCATTATAGTGGTTATAACTTCATGCGCTCCGGTTTTAACCCGAAGCACGGCGGGAATGGCCGCCCAGGCGAGTCCGCCGGCGAACGCCGCCGCCGCGCAAATAACTATGTGCAGCGCGGGGGGGAGGCCGTGCAGCGAAAAGCCGGCATAGGCGCAAAAAAATCCGCCCACTATCATTTGCCCTTCGGCGCCTATGTTGAAAATTCCGGCTTTGAAGCCGAGAGCGATGGCCAGCCCGGTCATAATAAGCGGAGTCGCCTTGAAGATGGTCTGCGCTATGCCGTACGGGTTTAAGAGAACACCCTCGAAAAGTTTCCAGTAAACTTCAAGCGGATTTACTTTTATAAGCAGCATCAGCGCCGCGCCCACGGCGAAGGCCGCCAGTATGGAAAGCAATACCGCCCCTATCTGGATGAGAAAAAATCTGAAATGTTTGTCAGCCATTAAATCTGTTCCCTTCAGCCCTAAGTCTTAAGCCTTCAGCCTTTTTTCCGCCCCGCTCATCATAAGGAGTCCCAGCTGCTCTTCGGTGGCTTCTCCGGAACTAAATATGCCCGCTACGCGCCCGCGGTAAATTACGCCGATGCGGTCCGACAAGGACATTATCTCCGAGAGTTCGGCGGAAAGTAAAAGCACGGCGCAGCCGGCGTCCCGGGCTTCAATAATCTTTTTGTGTATAAATTCTATGGCGCCCACATCAACTCCTCGGGTGGGCTGCGAGGCTATAAGGAGCTTGGGTTGCCGCGAAAATTCACGGGCGACCACTACTTTCTGCTGGTTTCCGCCGCTCAAGCTCCGCGCAGGCAGTTCGAAGCGCTGAGGCTGTATGTTGAACGCTGTCGTCATCTTGCCGGCAAAATCATTTATAGCGTCAAAGTTAATAAGCGCCGGCCGGGAAAATGTCTTTTCCCGGTGGCGGCCCAATACAAGGTTGTCCGCCACGCTGTAGTCAAGTACAAGTCCCCGTTTATGGCGGTCTTCAGGAATATGCGCCACGCCTTTGTCAAATAGCAGGCGGGGGGAGGCATTGGCGAGCCCGAGCAGTTCTCCGTTGAGCTTCATTGTTCCGGCCTGGGGTTTTTTCAGGCCGGTTATGATTTCAATAAGCTCGCTTTGGCCGTTGCCTTCCACTCCGGCTATGCCGAAAATTTCGCCCTTTTTTACTACAAGTTCAAACCCGTCAAGTGCGTAATGGCCTTTGGTCGACCTGGCTTTCAGACCTGAAATCTCCAAGACGGCGGGTCTCGTTTCCAGCTCTCCGGCGGGAAGAGGTTTTTTGCCTACCTCAAAGACTACGGGACGCCCCACCATAAGCTGGGCGAGCTGACTCTCGCTGGTGCCGGCGGTTTTTACCGAGCCGACCGTGCGGCCCTGGCGCATCACTGTTACCGAGTCGGAAATAGAAATTACCTCTTTCAGTTTGTGCGTGATGAGGACTATGGTTTTGCCTTCGTCACGGAGACTCTTAAGTATCGCAAAAAGCCCGGCGGTTTCCTGGGGAGTAAGCACTGCCGTGGGTTCGTCCAGAATAAGGATATCGGCTTTCCGGTAAAGGATCTTCAGTATTTCCAGGCGCTGCTGCTCCCCTACTGACAGGTTGGCTGCCAAGGCTTTGGGATCCAGCGCCAGGTTGAATTTTTTTATAAGCAGCGCTGTTTCCGCTTCGGCCAGACTTGAGTCAAGGAAAATACCCGCTTTTACGATTTCCTGTCCAAGAACTACATTTTCCGCCACGGTAAGGGTTTTTACCAGCATGAAATGCTGGTGCACCATGCCTATGCGGGCTGCTATTGCGCCCGCCGGGGAATCAAAGCGGACTTGTTTTGAGCGCAAAAGCATCTCACCGCCGTCCGGGCGGTACATCCCGTAAAGAAGCTTCATGAGGGTGGTTTTACCGGCGCCGTTCTCGCCCACCAAGGCGTGTATTTCGCCTTTTTTAACGGAGAGCGTTGCGTCCCGGTTGGCGTAAAGGCCGCCGAACTTCTTGGACATCCCGCGCAGTTCTATTTCGAAAGTTTCTTTGTCGGACATGTGAATTATAAGTGGCTCGTCGCTTGTTAAACTTGTCATTCGCTCTTGTAGTGGCAAAGCTTGCTTTGCCTATTTGCAGGCAGAGTAAACTCTGCCACTACACACCAAACAAAAAAATATCAGTCCTTTATTTATTAGGCACTTTTATCTTTCCGGCTATTATAAGCTTTTTAAGTTCTTCTACTTTTTTTATTGTTTGCGGGGATATAATATCCTTATTGTGGTCGTCATATACATATCCCACGCCGTCATCGGCCAGACCGAATTCTTTAAGGCCGCCCTGGAATTTCCCTTCCAGGAAATCCTCTATTATTTTGTATACGGAAATGTCCACCTTTTTTATCATAGAGGTGAGAATACGTCCGGGAGCCTCAAAATACTGGTCCGAGTCAACGCCTATGGCGTAAATTTTCTTGTCCCGGGCGGCTTCAAAAACACCGAGGCCTGTCGAACCGGAAGCGTGAAAAATGACATCGGCGCCCTTGCCCGCCTGCGAGAGGGCGAGCTCCTTGCCTTTGGCGGGATTTTTGAAAGCTTCGCCGGTGACCCCCGCGTAACCTATCAGCACCCGGCATTTCGGATTAATATGCTGGGCGCCCGCGCGGTAGCCGGCTTCAAATTTGTGGATAAGAGGTATGTCCATGCCGCCCACGAAGCCTATTACATCGGTTTTGGTGGTAAGGGCGGCTATCGCGCCCACTAAAAAGCTGCCTTCCTCTTCACGGAATTTTATGGCCAGAACATTGTCGGGTATTTTTTTTGAAGGGTCAAGGGCGTAGTCTATGCAGGCGAATTTTTTATCAGGGAAATCCGCGGCCACAGTATTAATGTCGTCGGTAAAAAGAAAGCCTGTGCCGAAAACAAGGCCGTGCCTGCCGGAGGCCAGCTGTCTGAGCGCAGATTCTTTGTCCGCGCCCTCGCCAGGCTCTATGTAGTCAACCTGTACCGCAAGGTCTTTCTGAGCACGTTCAATACCGGCATAGGCGGAGTCGTTGAAAGATTTGTCTCCCCTGCCGCCCACATCAAAAACCAACCCCACCGCCGGTTTTGATACATCCTCTTCTTTTCCGGGCGAGCAGGCGGCCGGCAAACAAAGCAGAACGGCAAGTGCGGCTGATTTAAATGGAATATTCATTATAAGCTTGGATAACCTGAACCTTATCCGCTATTACGATAGGATTAATTATACTTTAATAATGCCACATATTTAGACAAGGAATAATCGCCGATTACACCAGACAGATCTCAGCTGATTCATTTATTCAGAGGGATCACAATAACAGTCCCTGCTGTCACTCTGGCGGGGTCTTTGATGTTCGGGTTGGCATCCCGGATAACAGACCACTTAAGTGGATCTCCGTAAAACTTCCTGGCAAGGCTCGCCAGACTATTCCCCTTCTGGATTACATACTTCGTGCCCCCGGCCTGCTGTTTCGTATTCTGAACTTCTTCTTTCGGTTTGGGGCTTGCCGCCCACACAAGTTGCTTCAGTTCGTGTTTGTAAAGAAAGGAAGGCGTCTCGGTTAAAATCCAAACCTCTGAGCCGGTCAAAGCCAGGCCGACAGGCAGAGCTTTTTCAGCCAGCCATCCGGATATATCCAGCGTGTCCACCGGGGTCAGTTCCTTGTCCACCCGGTACCTGCGTATGCTTTTTCCCTCTCGGTCAAGCACCCACAACAAATCATCCTTCCGCCATAGGCTTACAGGGTCCGTTTCCAGAAGTTGATAATGGATAAGTGCGGTTGCGTCGCCTTGAATATTTAGATATTTATACAGGCGCCGGGTTTTCTTGTCCGCTAACCAAAGCGAAGAGCCGTCCCAATAGACCGCGCTGGGAGAAGGGCCGGGAGTCGGGAATGATGCCAAAACGGCGAAAGTCTTGGGATCATGTTTGTAACAGCGGTGGTTGAAAGAATCCGTGCTCCAAAGGCAATTATCCCCTGCGCTTAGGCCTGTCGTAAGTGAGTTGGGAAAAGCCTGTGGGAATTTGAGCCCATCGGCCGGATTCAATTCAAAAATCCGGCCATCCATCCAATCTACAGACAACCAGCGGTTGCCGTAATATACCAGACCCACCGGGTGTGCGGCAGAGAGCGTCAGCATATTTGACTCTTTTTGTTTTCCCGGAACTATAGGAGCGGTGGTGACATCGGCCTGTAGCGGGTCTACCGCGCTGGCCGCGACCGAGGGGGAATTCGTCTGTGTGGCGGACCTGTGTGCGGATTTGTCAATACTGAAAGGATTCTGGATGGCCACAAAGCCGGAGTAAATCCCTAACAGTCCCATGACGATGATTATAGACCACATTGCCCATGAAAATATTATCCATGAGAGCCGCCTCTCATCTTTGCCGGTGGCCTCTGGCGCCGTCATCCGGCCCTCCTCTGTCGTACTGGGGGGCATTGGCGCGCTGATCCGAACCGGCCGCATAGGCCCATTCATCTTTCCTCTCGCATGTTGCAACCATTGTCTGAAATAGTTTATTTCCGCCTGAAGATTTTTAATATCCGATTCGGTCGTCAAGGTTTCCAATCGCCTCTTGAGTTCCACGTTCTCAATCTCCATCACTATAAGTCGTTCCAACAACTCGCGCAGAATCCCGCGAGCCGCGGCCAAATCGCGGATATTCTCTACGGGAGGAAGTTTTTGCGGCAGATAGTCCATGGTTTTATACCGGCTGCAAACCCAGTAACCTTTTAATGCGGGACACAAGTTCCGCCGGGGTATATGGTTTCGCGAGATAATCGTCCGCTCCGCTTGCAAATCCCATTGTTTCCTCTTCCGGCCTGCGTCTGACCGTTAACATTAAAACCGGCAGATGGGCCAGCCTGGAATTTTTTCTTATCCAGGATGCAAGTTGTCCGCCATCCATACCGGGAAGGTTCCAATCCAAAAGCGCCAGGTCCACGGAAGTCTTCTGGAGCAGCTCTCTACCCTGTGTTCCGTCCACAGCGAACAATACTTCAAAGCCGGCGCGCTTGAGAATGCGTCCCGCCAAATCGCGATATCCTTCCTCGTCTTCCACAACAAGAATTCTGCGCTTCATTTGTTCTCACCTCTTAAAAAACGTTGAATAGGAATTGTGAAGTAAAATTCGCTTCCCTGCCCGGCTCGCGATTCCACTCCCACTTTTCCTCCGTGGCCTTCCACAATGCCCTTGCATATGGCAAGCCCCAGGCCCGTGCCCCGTTCCCCTTCCCGGCCTGACAGGCCTTTTGCCTGCTCAAATTTGCTGAAAATCCGGCTTCTGAATTCAGCGGAGATTCCGGGCCCGGTGTCTGTGACGGTTATGTATATCCATCCCTGCTGTTGAACTCTCGCGCCGACCGTTATTTTTCCGCCCGCCGGCGTGAATTTAAGAGCGTTCCCGGTTAAGTTGACTAAGACTTGGTGGATGCGCTCCGGATCCGCGCTGACCAGCGGCAGATTCTGCGAGACCTGTTTGAATAAAACGATCTTTCTTTCTCTGGCTTTGGGAGCGAAGGATAGTAATACTTCGTCTATTATTTTGGAAAAAGAGACCTCTTGAAAATTCAGATCCAGTCTTTTACGTTCTATTTTGGCCATATTGAGGAGATCGGAAATAAACCGGTTTAGCCTTAGAGAGCTGTTTTTTATGTGAGTCATGGAGGAAGTCCAGTCTGTTCTGTAATTTTCGGGAATTCCTTTAACCTCGCCCAAATCAGACAGTACCGCGTTCGCGTGCGACTCAATAATTCCTAAAGGAGAACGCAATTCATGGGTCGTGCCGGCGACAAAATCCTGCTTCATACGGTCAAGTTCTTTTAGATGACCGGCCATCTCCTGAAACGACCTTGACAGGTCGCCCAGTTCATCCCTGCGGTTTACGGTGGGCACAGGGGTATCAAGTTCCCCTTTTCCTATTTCACCGGCCACCATAGACAAAACTCTTATGGGGCCGGACAGGCTTTGGGCAAGCAGGAAAGATCCGATGAAACCTAAAACCAGCGCGCACAGTCCGATTATCGTGATGCGTTCTCTGACTTTGGACAGGGATGCCTGGAGGTAACTTTCCATGCGATCCTTGTCAAATCCGACTTCCACACTGCCTAATGTCACTCCGTTGGAGGATACGGTCCGGCTGAGAAGTCGTACTTTTTCCGGCGGACTGATCTGAGTGCGCTCTATGCCCAGCAGGCTCATATCCAGGCCGGCCTGGATTTTACCTTCCGTGTCTACAATGCATAACCATCCTATTTCAGGGTGGGCCTGCGCGATAAGCTTTAGGTAATTGACCATCAAAATCGGGTCCCAGGTGATATGGGCTTCCCGGACAATGCCGACGGTGTTTTCCAAAGCCGCTTCCTGGCGCTTATCGGTTTCCCTGGTCAGGAACTGTCTCTCCATAGTGAGCAGGCTTAAGGCGACAAAAGCCAGTATGAACACTATGAGCAGGCTGATAGTGAGGAATAACTTGCTTCGCAGCCTCATGGTTTAGTCTCCGGAATTGGGACCGTAATTTCAGGGATCTGAGGTATAATAACAACAGTCCTCTCGGGTATCCCAAGCTGATCGTTAATTTTGGGGTTGGCCTCCCGGATTATGGTCCATTTGTCCGGATCCCCATAAAACGCTTTGGCAAGACTCCGCAGGGTGTCTCCTTTTCTGGTCAGATATCGTATACCCTGGACTTTGAGTGCCGGCTTCTGCCGCGCTTTCTCCTGCCCCAGCTCGGTTAATGTTCTTTCAAGGGATTTCTTTACCCACTCATTTAGCGGATCAAACTTCAGGCTTTCCTGGAAAGCCTGGACGGCTTTCTCAAGCTGGCGGTTGCTGTAATAACGCATTCCATCCCTGAAAAGTCCCTGAGCCTTTTCCGTGTCCGTGGAAATTCTACCAAATTCCGGATTCACTTGAATGGTTTCTGCCGCCTTTTGTTGTTTAGGCTTTTCGATCTGTTTCTTCAGGCTTTGTATTTGTTCTTCCAGGTTCTGAATAATCCGGGATGTGGGCGGCTCAATGCTCGCTGTGGTTGTGGAGACAGAGGCCGGGATTTGCTTTTGTTTCTCAAGTTCTTTTTCAAGTCCTGTTACCTGATCCTGTAATTGCCGGGCTGTCAGTTCCGCCTGTGTAGCGCGTTGTTTTATTTTCTCTAATTCAGCGCCGAATGGAGCGTTCCCAATCGTCCAGGAAATCTTTTTGGGAACTGTCTTGCCGAATCGCGCGGAGAAGGATATCCGGTGGGTGCCATAGCTGTTCCCGAACGAGATGCCTGAAAGCGGCATCAGGAAGGAGTAATCCACCTGGAGATCATTAACGCGGTAACCCAGCCCCAGGGTAAACTGGCTGAAGGAACGGCTGCCGGTTGCCAACGAACCTCTTATCGCGAGGCTGGAATTCTTCTTCGGACGCCACCATTTTTCGGCGCCGAAAACGGCCTGATAATCTCTGACTCCCCGTATAAATTCCTGGGTTCTGATTTCGGAGGCGAGTAAAAGCCCGGAGGTTCTGCGGGCGAGCCCGAGCCGGATCAGAGCCGGTACCCGGTCGCAATCCGCCAGGGAAACCTTCGGCTGGTTTATGTTCTGCAGAGATAACCCCAGGCTATAACCGGCCATCGGCTCATATAATATCCCCAGGTCCATGCCTATTCCGGCGGCGGTGTTTCCGTTCGCAAATACAGGGTCGGCATGGCCGGCCACGGAACCGTTGTTATTGTAATTAATTCCCGGCGCAGCTTCCGATATCTGAAGCTGTTTCAGAGCGGCGCCTATCGCCAGATTATCTTTCCAGATATAACCATATCCCATGGACAGTGTTTTTTCTTTATATAAACCCTCCAGTTGCGTCTCCATCCAGCCAAGTCCAAGGCTTCCGCGGTTATTTACCGTCCGGCCGTATAAGAGTTGTGAACTGAAGATGTTTGATCTGTCGTCCAGCCCCATGAAAAGTTTGCTGTAGGATGAACTGAACTCGTCGCGGTTCAGATAAGCCAGCCCCGCCGGATTATGGAGCAGGGAGTGCGCATCTCCGCCTATGGCCGCATAGGCTTCGCCCAGGCCGCTTTGGCGTGCGCCGGTATCCATGGTTTCAAAAGCCGCAAAAGAAAGCACAGGCAGTAGGCAGAAGGCAACAGCAGTAGACAGTAGGCGGCAGACAGCAGACAGCACTGACCACCGACTTCTGGCTTCTGACTTCTGACTTCTGACTTCTGACGTTATCGTTCTCATCTTGCCACCACCACAGTTCCCGTAACGCTATGTCCGCCTATGTCGATCTTATAGAGATAGATTCCCCTTGATACCACATGGCCCTTGTCATCTTTTCCTTCCCACACAAGGGAGGAATCCTGCACGGGACCGGGAATCATCTTGCCCACAAAAGCGCCGTTTAAGTCGTAAATCCTGCCCTCTTTGGGGGCGTTTGTCGCCTCAAAGAAAAAGAAAACCCGGTCGTTTATGCTGTCACCGTTTGGTGTTATTGTGCGTGGATATGGGGAACCTTCGGTAAGAACCGCGTTTGCCGCCTCAACCGTAAGTCTAAGCTGGTATTTGCCGAGACTGGAACTGAGAACATTGACGGTTCCCATGCTGAAATTGATATGGCCGCCCAGATTTATAAAACGCGCGCCGTTATCCCAGTAGATAACCGGCTTTTTATCGCCTTGCCCCAGCGCCTGGACTCCGCCTTCGGTTAAGAGCCCGAAGGTGATATTTGCCAGCGGTCTGGAGAAGGTAAAAGAGGGTACGGGCTGCTTATTTTCGGCGCGTCTGGCCTCAAAAAGATAGGATTTAAGGACATCGCCTGTTTCCTCCGCGCTGAGGCGGGTAAGCGCTATTACCAGATCGCTGCCCGTGGAATTATGTTCCTGACCCAGTTCCGCGCTTATTTCACCGGGAACGGACAGGCTGGTTTTGCCGTCATCTCCCATAATCAGGGTGGGCGGGTTTGAGACGGACATTATGAAGCTGGAATCCTGTGATTCGTTGCCGTCCGTATCCATTGCCCGTATTCTGTAATAGAAAACCGCGTTGTTTACGACATCGGTAAAAGAAGTGGACGAGGATGAAACGCTGAATGAAGATATGGGCTGGGCGAAAATATCTGTTGACTTTATAATGAGATATCCAGACAAATCAGTGATTGGTGTTCCATCCGCGTTGGTCGTAACCGAGCTCCAGGTTATGGTAAATAAGCTGCTATCGGTTGAAAGCGCGCCTGAAATGCCGGCCACAACCGCCGGAGCCAAGAAGGAGTGAGGAATGGCGCTTGCGGTATCTGAAGGCGCCGATTCCAGATGCTGGCCTAAAACTCCCGTGTCCACCGCGCTCACGCGATAGTAATAGGTCTTCCCGACAGCCGCGCCTGTATACGAATAAGACGTGGTGTTGGAATCAACAGTGATAACATTCGCGTCTGAAAAATCGTAGGGGGCGGTATAATCCACATATATACGGTAGAAATTTAAATCAAAAACGTTTACCGCATCCCACGAAAGGGCGATCTCCGTTGAACTTGTAACTGAAGCCGTCAGATTACCTGGCGCGGGCGGAGTAAAGTCGGGGATGTATGCGAAATTGCCGGGATTGGCTCCATTGGTGCGGCTCCAGGAGTTTGTGTTAGGAGGCGCGTCATTATCAGTCGCCCTTATGGCGAAGTAATAAGTCACACCGGGTTCAAGCCCGGTCACAAATTCCACGTGTGGGCCGCCGCCGTAGCCCGGAGTAAAAACGGGCATGTTTGAAAAGCCGGAAAGCGGTCCATTGGCGTTAAACTCCGCGTCAGTGTTGATGTTCGCCGCAGTAGCCGCTTTTATGGTGTATGAGGAAACGGAACCGCTCCACAGGTCGTCCCCCGGGTCGGTCCATGCCAGCCGGATGGTTCCTGAAGAGTCAACAGCAGCAGCCGCGAGGTCTATAATATCGGCGGGAACCGGGCTGACGATTGTCATTGTAAACTGCATGGTGGCGGGATTGGCCGGGTGTACAGGCACGGTACAAAACGCCGCAATCAGTGCGGCGGCCGCCCAGGGGACAAAAGTTCCCCTGACCAGCTTCAAGCCGGCTGTTTTTTTGCCTGTTAAAATTTCGCGCCAATAGCCCATATTGCCACGCCTCTCCCTTCCTATTTTTTACAAATGGATAAAAAATAGGACGAGAGAACTATAATAATTCCGTCCCTGCAAGCCGCAGCGCGGCTTCCGGGCGGACCCCTTCAGATAAAGACCCTGCGTTTCACATACTTGTTTATTTCATGTTCAGCCTCCCGCGGTCACATTTTTATGTCCTGGTTCCCTTATCCCGATATTGCGTTGACGTAGAGCGTGGTGGTGACATTGCCCGATATAACATTTGACACACTGGGCAGCAGAAACCTGAGCCACAGCGTCCTTTCATGATTGGCGGCCGGCGCGACACTGACCCCGTTTTTGGCGGTGTCGGCCAGGGCACCGTAATAGATAGTGCCGCTTGCCGTGGTGGCGCCTCCCGCTGTTATTATATCGCCCGTGCCGAACTCGCCGTTTGCGGGTGCGGCGGCCGCATCAGCCGCGGAAAACACCGCCATAAGCACCATCTCGTTGGCGGCGTCCGCGATGCCGTCTGTGCTCAGGCTCCACTGGTCGTTGGAGGCCGAGAGCTGATAGGTCTCAACATACCCGGTGGAACCGCCGCTTGAGTCGTTGTCCACGCTGATCGGAACGCTCATCGAGAACGTATCTCCAAGGGCTTTCGCGCCCAGCGCCTCTCTTCCGGCCTCAAGCGTGAGGGCGACCGAGAGCTGATTGGAGATGGTCATGGTGAGGGCAATCGATTTCGGGTTGGAAGCCCGGACCGATTGCGGGTTAAGGCTCATAAGAGCCAGGCCGATAACCGCCGCCGCATATACTTTTTTCATTTGCTTTTCTCCTTTTTCTTTGTTAGTTTCGTTTTACTTATGCTGTACATATCTTCCAGATAATATGTCCTTTGACCTTATGTGGCTTTTTTTAATGCCATAACAAACAGGCACGTCCGCCTCTGCAAGCCGCAGCGCGGCTTCC
>DMES01000030.1:19172-20113 GCA_003450815.1 Elusimicrobiota bacterium
TAATTACCATGGTAATTATCGAATTTATTGAATTTCAGCGAAGACACGTCCGTTAAAAGTGACCGGCACATCAAAATCCTGAAGCGTTGTCGCGATGGTAAACAGGTATTTTTTTCCTTTAAGTTCTTTGTTTTCAGGGAATTGCAGCGTGAGCTGGATTTCTTCTATAGAATTGGCGGGAACAAGTATTTCTTTTGGCGTTATGTCGAGATAATGATTTTGTGCCGGAGGATCCTCCCAGCCGCCGGGCAGGGAAAGGTTGGTATGTATCCTTTCAACCACCTCGTTTTTCAGCCGGAGTTCCTGATCATTCGGATTTATCACTTTGAATGATTTTTTGAAAACCCCTTTGACTTCCACTTTTTTACCGAGAGGAATTTCCTTGAGCAGGATTTTATCCGGGATTAATTGAAAGCTGAGACTTGCCTTGAGGTCATCAACTTTCCTTCTCTGCGCCTGGGTAAGCGGCGTGGGGGCGATGTTGAGAAGTATCCGGCTTTTGACGCCGGCAACCAGTTGCAGGTTCTTTTCATCGCCGGCAGGATATCCGCAGGCCCAGATATAGACCTGATATTTCTTCCCCAGATGCTCAGGCTTGTTGGGAATAGAAATGTAAACATCACTCACCGCTTCCTGTCCCGGCGCCAGCTGGAACTCGTTTTCAGCCAGCGATATCCAGGCAAGATCCGGAATTTTTTCGTACCCCTTCTTGACTTGTTCTCCCTCATCTCTGCCCACCACCATGAAAACCATTCTTACCGGAAAGTCGGAGGTATTGCGGGCGCGATAGGCAACGCTGGTCAGTTCCCGCATGTTCAGCTTTTCACCGACAGGGACGTTGTCAAGGACGATCTCGCCATAGGGTGTGCTGATACCTCCCCAGACGGACCGGCAGCCGAACACCAGAACGAAAATAAATCCTGCCCGGAGAAATCCCGCCA
>DMES01000030.1:20235-25488 GCA_003450815.1 Elusimicrobiota bacterium
GTCCCCGCCATAGTATCCGCCTTTCTGTTTTTAGGTTTCATTTTCCCTCCGCTGAAATTTCAATAAGCAGCCGGGCAAAAGCGCCGGCCGGCAAATCAAATTTTGAAAGACCCGCAAAAAAAACAAAGGCGAATTTTTTCCCGCGAAGGCGGCTGTCATCAGGCAGCCGCAATGTTCCGTCAATGACGGCGATTGAATTGGCCTTGAGATCAATTTCCACCGGTTCCAGCTCCAGCTTAAAATCCGCTCTTGCGCTCCGATATCCCGCCGGCACAATAAAAGGAGTGTTTTCTGTCGGGACTATCTGAACAATTACCCGGTAATCCTCATCTTCCAGATTCATCAGCTTGAAGGCCTGACCTGATTTTGAAATACGGACAGGCAGTCCCAGAGGGACATTACGCAAAATGATCTCCTGTTCAATAAATCTCACATTTCTTTTTGGCAGATAGGGGCCCAGTTTTTCCATGGCGGGAACATAAGAGGGAATTATTTCCAAAGCCCGCAGCCAGGCTTTCTGGGCCTGTTCCTTATGCCCCGCCTGTTCAAGCGCCGTGCCGTACCTTGTCCAGAACTCCGGATACATGGGAGCGAGTTCCAGAGAACGCTCAAAATATTTCACGGCTTCTTCAGCCACCGGCGTTCCTAAGTACGTGTGGAGATACTGGTAAGCCAATCCCAGGTTATGAGAGGTGTCCGGCAGATTGGGGAAAAGCTGATTGGCCAGGGCGCAGGACTTCAGCGCTGCATATAGGTGGAAAGGCCGCTTATCCTTGTTATATAAGTTGACGTGCGCTATGGCCAGGCGCGTGTAAGCGGGGTAAAAATGTCTATTCAGTTTACGTGCCGCCTCGTATTGAAGCAGGGCGTTTTCCGAACGGCCCCTGACTCTTTCATTTTCCCCGCGCTGATAATGCCAATCGGCCAAAGCACTGCGGATTGCGATATTAGCAAGCAGCAGGCCCACAACCCCCGCAGTCGCGAAGACCGCCGCCCGGACCCAGACGGGCCACGAGAGCAGGCACATTTTCTTTTTTTCTCCATATGAAGCGAGAATCCCTAACCAGCACCAGAGATAGGCTGATGTGGCCGAGACGCTGAAGTTGAAAAACGCATGCGTTTCCAGGGCAAGGCAGGAGGCGGAAATCCCGGCGAGAATAAGCCGGTCATTCTCCCCGGTGTTTTGGCGCCAGGCTTTTCTAAGAAGAACCAGAATGCTCGCCCATAACCAGAGGTAGGCGCCCAGTCCCGGTATGCCTGTGGTCGCCACGACCTGAAGGAGTTCGTTGTGGGCGTTTGTGGCCAATTGCAATGGCCCCGTCTGCCTGCGGTGGGTCATATCCTGGTACCTGGGAAAGACATCTCCAAAAAGGTCAAGTCCCACGCCGGCGAGCGGGTGATCGCGCGATATGCGGAGGGCGCTTTTCCAAAGATGCAGCCGCGCGGCCGCGCTGCTTTCCTTGGAATCAATCATGACTTTAGCTCTCGTCCATATCATTTCGTTCCCGCCGCGCCCGACAGCATAGCGGCTGAGAACGACGGATCCCGCAGATAGCAGCGCCACCAGCAGAAGTTCTTTCCTCCAGTACTTGCGGGTTAAAAACAGCCATAACACCAAGCCTCCCGTAAGGCCCAGCCAGGCCCCCCGCGTCATGCTGATAAGGCAAAGCAAAAAGTTAAGGCCGCAGATGAAAGCGGCGCAGACCCGCAGCCACCCGCGGCCGCTTAAACAGAAATAAAGTGAAATCGGAACAGCCATGGCGGCAAACCCTCCCATATAAACCGGATTGCCGAAGGTGGCTGAAAACCGATACGCGGGAGCGGAGGCTTTCCAGAAAGGGTCCCATCCCACCCTTTGGCAAAAGAGGTAAATGAATGCGACAAGCGAGCTCCACATGATGACCGCGAGAAATCTAACGCGTTTCTCCGGGTGTAGGGCGGCGATCCAGTATATGACCGCATATGAGGCAACCGACCAAAAGCCCCCAAACCACAGACCGTGACTGCCGAAAAAACTGGTGAAACGGTCGGGGCTGAAAAACGCGGAAACTCCCATAACACCCACAAAAACAAGCACCGGTAAGGCCAGGGGAGGGAAAAATATTTCAATGCGGTTGCGAAAAAGGCTTATTGCCAGACCCAAAAAAACAAGGGCCAGTACGCCTAAACGAAGAAACAAGGTCTGGGGTAATTGGAACGGAGAATTTAACCCGGAAAAAAAAACCAGGGGAACGAAAAACAAAAGCACGGCCAGGCCCCAGAAAAGAATGCCGGTGGACAGGGTGTCCCGCGGGGAACCACTGGCCCCCGTAACTCCTGAGCTTTCCCCATTCTTTAATTGAAACATTATTGAACTCCTTTAATGTAAACATTGATAGCCGGCACGCTGGTCGCGGATGAAACCTGCGGTGGAGTAAACCTGAACCAAAAGCTCCGGCTCTGCCCCACAGGAACACTTACCCCTGTTGAACTGCCATTGACGGTATATCTGTCATTGCCGCCACCGCCGGTCTGGCTGGTTTGATACACCGTAGTTACCAGGTCTTCTGAGCCGAAATCGGCATTTTCCGGACGGAGGTCATGGAATACCGCTTCCAGCACCGCTTCATTAATTCCCGGCGTTCCGTCCGTGGATAGGAACCATGGCGATCCCGCTGTGACGGTGGCGGCCCGGATCCAGAAAGTCTCCGTCACATTCCCGTCATTTTTAACGGTGACCGCCGTGGCGCTGATGGAAGAAACGCCCAGATAAAGGGAGGAAAAGTCATAAGAGAGCTCAACGATCTCTATGCTGGGGCCGACCGTATAGAAAACGGAGACCGTTACGGAGTCAAACCGTATCTCGTTTGAGGCGGTATCATTATCATACAGGATAATCCCGAAATCGGGATTGTTGACTTCCTCCGGAGACCAGGTAGTTTGCCAAAGATCATCGGACGCTCCAACCACGGCCGTATCATCGGCGTCCTTTGGCAGATCCTGGGCTGTTTTTGCCGTTCCGGCTAATGAGGTGCTGTTTTTGGTAAGGCCGACGGCATATTGGCGTTCAGCGGCGGCGGTACCCGTACCGTTGCCTTCCCGTGTAACCGTTAGGCCATTGATTACGGCGCCGATTGGAATAGAAAAGTTGAAGTTCGTGACTTTGAAATAATCCTGTGCCGTGCCGGCGTAGGCTGCCCATAGATCATCAGAGCCGTCTGTAATGCGCGCCGAATCAACCCAATTCGTCCCGGAAGAGGAGGCCGGATTCTTTGACTGTACCTCGGCGCAAACAAAACCGTCAGAAAACACATCCAACAGCGCCGCTAAAACTAAAATTGAGATCCGCGCCGGGAACCGAAATGTGTGCCGTTTCATACGCGTTTGCATAAGTTCAGGAATCTCCATCACAATGTTGTGGTTGATCGAAGAATGTACTTTATAGTATGAAGCACAAATGTAAAGGAAAATGTAAATTTTCCCTGAATTTTTAAATTGAGAAATTCGGGGAAACGGCCATGATGGTGAATGGGGGGAATTGGACGAGTTGAAAATTGTTAGGTGTCTGTAAAACGATACCCCAGGCTATAATGGGTTTCAATCCGGCTGCCGTACGGCTTTAATTTTTGACGGAGGTTTTTTATATGGCAATCTACGGTTCTGGTGTTGATATTTACGGTATACCCCCAGACAATTTCCAAAAGCATGGTTTTACTGAATAGCACCTCCGGTCTTTTCAGGAATAAGGAGAGTAATTCCGATTCCTTCCATGTGAGGGGCATGGGGACAGATCGTTTCAAAGAATCACTGATTTCCAATATGCGGCTATTGGGGTCAAGGGTGATAAACTCGTCGCGACTGGTTAAAACATGACTGTGGGGACTTGTATCCAGTTCCGACCATAAACGTCTCCGCAAAGCCAACCGGATTCTGGCCATAAACACGCTGGAAGCCAGAGGTCTTTTTAAAAAGTCCCAGGCGCCCTTTTTAAAAGCCTTGGCTGCATCCTGGGGAGCTGGATGTCTGCCGGAAATTAGCAGGTAGACTGGGGTATTTTGATGTGATTCTTGAATTAGTCGTTTGATTTCGTCAAACAGGCTCCATCCTGAAGGAAATTCCAAATCCAAAACGACTATATCGGGTTTTTCTCCCGATTTTAAAATAGTCTTAATGCGGGAAAAGTCCCCGGCTGGGAACACCTCATATCCTTGTCTTTGCAAATCGGAACACGACTGTCGCACCACATCCGTATCCCGCGACACAAGAAGGATTTTTGCCGTCGTTCTTAAAACATGGGTTTTAACCGTTTCGCCATCGCATCTTTCAGCCGGTTGTGGCTTATTATCTGTCTGTCCGCTTACGACGGCCGGCAACCGTAAATACTTTTTGAGAGGTTTACGTGTCAGAAGATTGCGCAGGAAAAGGAAGGTGAAGCCATCGCCGAGTTTTTTCCATGGCGTAAGTCTCCCCTCTTCTATCCAGTGATAAAGGGTCGGGCGGGTAATTTTCAGGAGGCGACAAACCTCCGTGGTGGTCAGGACATCATCTGGATGCGTTATCGGCATTGTTTTACATTTTGCAACAAATTATTTACAGGCTGATAAAAAATACAATAAATATTTTCCGCTGTCAACGCTCACTGTGCACTCTGCACCAAGAATATTGTAATGATTTGTGGTTTAATAGGTCTTGTTTCCTGCATCATTGGCCATTCAGGCTTGAGCCCAAAGTAATGCGCAGGTTTTTTCCCGCATCAGGGTAATTCGGGGCGATTCTGAGCGCCTCACGAAAATGCTGTATTGCCTCATCACGGCGGCCCAGGGTCGCCAATGCTATTCCCAACGCATTGTGAACTTTCTCCATCTCCGGCTTAATCCGCAATGCCTCCCGGTAATGAGTGATAGCTTCCTCCACTTTGCCCTGTCCTGCCAAAGCGGACCCCAGGTTGCCATGCGCCTCCGGAAAGTCCGGTTTGAGCCGCAATGCCTCACTGTAATGAGTGATAGCTTTCTCCGCTTTACCCTGTCCGGCCAGAATAAACCCTATATTATTGTGGACTTCAGCCAAAGCTGGATTGAGCCGCAAGGCTTCCATGTAACGGGAGATAGCTTCCTCGTTTTTTCCTTGCGCGGCCAGAATAAAGCCTAAATTATTGTAGGTCTCCGCGAAATCAGGCTTAAGGCGCAATACCTCCTGATAATGCGCCACAGCCTCGTCAGTTCTGCCACGCCCGGCCAGAGAAACCCCCATATTGTTGTGCGCCATCCAGCAGGA
>DMES01000008.1 GCA_003450815.1 Elusimicrobiota bacterium
CCGGATTGGCCGAGCGCATACAATATGCTTTTTCAGAAGCAACAAGGAATATCCTTTAAAATATTGGTGATCTCCCAAAACAAATATTGAATTTTCGAATTCATGAATAAAGTATGGATTCTTATTTTCCCCCCACAATAAAATCCTTTTGCATATAAAACAATTGCTATCCATATATTTCCTCTAATTATTAACTTTTTTGCACATTGCAAATTTTATTCCATTGCTTCTTTTTGGCGCAACCAGTGAGCAAAAATCGGATCCACTACTTTCCAGCCGGCCGACGTTTTCTCCAGATAGTCCATCTCCGGCAGTTTTTTGATGGCGGCTTGTACGCCGCCTAATGACCCCAGGCGGTGCCTGGTCAGATATGCGGTGGCGAATGGTGCTTTTGTGGCCTCTTTCGCTATGGCGTGTAAAAGGGCGATTTGACGCGGCCGCAGCGCCTGGAGCATTAGCTCAAATAGGGGTGTTTCCTCAAGCAGCATTTGTTGAAAGCCATCATGCAGTGACGCTTCCGTAACTGTGCCTTTGGATGCCTCAAAAATAAAATAGGATAGCTTCTGGATATAGTATGGGTATCCCTCGGTCAGGGTATGTATCCCGGCCGCCACGGGTAATGGGCAGTTCTTCCCGTTTGCACAGAACAACCCGGCGAGATACTTTGCCGTATCTTCGACGGGGAGCGCGGGAAGAACATAGTTGATGGCGCTTTTGTAAAACGGACGCTTTTTATCATTGAACATATCCATGAGTATGCGCCTGCGGCTGCCAACGAAGAAATAAGAGACATTCTGGTGGTCCTGCATATACGAGCGCAGTGTCCCCTCAATAAACTTTGACTCTTTCAACTCCGTTATCTCCTGGAATTCGTCAAAGGTGACATTGCATGATATCTTGCCTGATTTCAGAAATTCCCCGAAGCCTTTCAGCGTTTCTTCCAGCAATTGCCCGCCGGGTTTTGATTTAGCCACTTCAACCGTGAAGGCCATGCCTGTTTCCGGGTCCGGTCGCATGATCGGACGCAAGCTAGTGAACACTTTAGCGGCTTTTTCAAAAAGAGACTTTTCTTTATAAACAACGGAATAGACCGCCCCGGCGAACCTGGCCGAGAACTCATCAATAGACGATATTCCAAAGTAGTCTATATATATGGTGAGGGTGCCGTGTTTAGCGAGGTTGTCCTGAACGCGTTTAATAAGAGAAGTCTTGCCATATCGGCGCGGGGAGGACAGAACGACGTTTGTAAAATTTCCCGCATAACGCATCAGGTCGCTCATCTCCTTCTCCCTGTCGCAAAAGGGAACTGATAGCGGCAAAGGCTTTAAATGGAATGGGTTTTTCATCTTTCCTCCGTGGGCTTGGGCGTCTGTGCCAGGCATTATTGCACCACAATTATTGAACTACAATAATTGTATAACATTTTGACGGGAAGCAACTTCTTTATCTGAAAAAGACTATTATCCAGGCAAAGGTGGAACACGGAACAATCACACAGCTATCCGGTTTTTCTGGATAGTTCAGGATTTAGAGGCGAGTGGTAGGGCAAAAAGACCTGGGCACCGGAGTGAGGTAGTAAATTCTAACTTTCTCTAACTCCCGGAGAAAAATTTAGCAGTATTATGAATAAGCACTTGAACCCTCCCTTTTCCGGGAGGGCTTTTTGTTTTATGAAGAAAATACGGAGAATGCATTTTTTCTGTATTATCTGCTGATGTGGGAAAAATACAGGGAATTTTCCTCGCGCTATCCCAGGCTTTTGCTTGATGAGGAGCGACGCCTTATCGCCAGAGCCCAGGCAGGCAGGAAAAATAGCCGGGACGAACTTGTATTTCGCCACATCGGCTTTGTCATGTGGCGGCTGAGGAAGAAAATTTTCCCGCTGCATCTGGCCCGGCATGGAGATGATATGCTTGCGGCCTCGATACCGGTGCTGTATCAGAAAATACAAACTTATGACCTGGACTACAGAGACCGCAGAAATAAGCCTAAACCGATAAGATTTGCGTCATACATCTGGAAGCGGATCGATGGGTTCGCAGTCGACTACATCAAAAAAGAGAATAGCGACAGGCATCCGGGCGAGTTTATTAACCGGAAGAGCTGGCGCAGAACTGCGCGTAACCGGTTGTTGTGCGGGGAGTCGCTTTGCGTCCTGTGAGTCTCAAAGACGCTTTATTTAAGTTCTTTCAAGGAATAACTGGTGCTGCGGCCGCCGCCGAGGTCCTTGAGCAGGACACCTTTGTTGATAACGTCCTGTATATCGCGCTGCGCGGTATCCTGCGAGCATTTGGCCAGCGTCGCCCATTTGGTTGAAGTTAATTTGCCTTTGAATCCGTCAAGCAGCATGTTCAACATTAACCGCTGGCGCTCATTGAAGGAAATTGCGGAGTACGTCTTCCAGAACCGTTCTTTTCTAAATACATCGGAAAGCGATATTTCCGTGCCCTCAATGGCGCGGTCAAGGCAGGCGATAAACCATTGTGTCCAATCCGTGATGTCCAGGCTCCCCTTCTGCGTTTTCTCCAGCAGGTCATAATACAACTTGCGCTCTTTGCGGATATGGGTGGACATGCTGTAGAAACGCCTGGAAGTGTTTTCGGATCGCGCTAACGCCCAGTCGGCGATCGTCCGCGCTATGCGTCCGTTGCCGTCGTCAAAAGGATGTATCGTAACGAACCAGAGATGTGCCACCGCCGCCCGGAGCACAGGGTCAATGCTGCCGGTCTGGTTTGCCCATTCCAGGAACGAGGTCATTTCAGCGGGGACGCGCTCTGCCGGAGGAGCTTCATAATGCACATGTTCGCGCCCTATCGCGCCCGAAACTACCTGCATCGGTCCCTTGGAATCATCTCGCCATGTTCCTATCTTGAGTCTGTCTCCGCCGGCCGCGCCTGCGGGAAAAAGCAGTGAGTGCCAGTTGAAAAGGCGTTTTGTGGTAAGCGGTGCGGCAAAATTTTGCGTAGCTTCCAGCGACATTTCCACAACGCCGTCAACGCGGCGGTCCGCCGAGATCAAGCCCGCGATATCCATGCCCAGCCGGCGGGCGATCGAAGAGCGTACTTGCGCCGCGTCTAAAAGCTCGCCCTCGATCTCACTGGATTTTATTACGTCCAGTGAAAGGGTTTGCAGAACAGCTTCATTGCGTTGAATCAGCCCCAGGCTTTCCATGTGTCCGAGCAAGAGCCCCTGGCGGTGGCGTACAGCCGCCAAGGGGGCGGCAATAACCTCATTATTCCAATAAAATTTGGGCCAATCCGCTTGTTGATAGATGTATCTGGACATACTCCGCACCTCTTGCGTATATTATAAGCACTATTCTCCGCATTGTCAATGGAATAATGTACGCAGGTAATGCGTATTTTATGATATTATTCTTCGCATTTTGGTTGATATAAGGGATTTCTCCTTTAAATCCAACTTAAGGTAAAGTGAGCCTTGCTTTTGGTTTTAACAGCACTCTTCCAGGGTTGAGCCTGGGTTTTGGCAATTCCTCGATGGGCAGCCAGACTTTTTCAAGGGGCAGCATAATGCCGGTTCTCCGGCTTCTTGCCTGATTTATCCCGATTATCATAGGGAAAGTGAAGTGAGTTCGGATTTTACTCCGGCTCCTGGTGCCAATCTCCCTGTTTTCCGAAGTTCGGATTCTACACCGGCTCGGGGAGAAAATTTCCCTGAAAGACCTATGGCAGTTTTGCAAGGGTCTTTTTGTGTTAACGGCAGTTTCAAAGTGTACAGTTCTTGGCGTTAAATAGTGTACAGGTGCGGCGGCGAAATTTCCCAGCCGGTCGCCGACCGGTCCCTAACAATATAAACCTGTTTTGATAGAGTTTCATGGAGGAGAATCCATGAAACACCCCGTTCCCGCCCAAAACCGCTGCCAATACTGTGGTGAGTATTACACCCCTTACATACGAACCGCCAGCGTCCAAAAATCCTGCGGCAAGGTTGCTTGTCGTAAAAAGCATAAACGTGAGATTCATAAACTCTGGATTTCCCGCAACCCCAACTGCTACAGGGGCTGGTATGGAAAAGTCAAAAAATGGCTTGCTGCCCATCCCGGATACCTCAAACGATACCGTGCCGCCCACCCTGAATACGTTCATAAAGATAATGCCGGCCACCGGCGGCGCAAGCAAAAAATGAAGCGGTTTCGGGCCGATATACGAGACGGATTGCTCCGACGGAGAATTATGAAAATTCAGACCCTTAAAGGGGCCGATATACAAGAAACATTAAATCTAAAGGTCGACGGGATAATAGGCATTATGGGCGGTTAGACATGGGCCGATATACAAGAAATATGGGCAATTTTGTTTTCAAGCGTGTAGACTATAGTCATGGATAGCGAACTGTGGGCGACAATAAGACGTATGCGCGAGGTAGACAAGCAGTCGATAAGCGCCATAGCACGGCAGCTACACAAACACAGAGATACTGTGCGGCGTGCCCTGTCGAGTGTATCAGGTCCACCGGCCAACGAGCCTCGCGGCCGCCTGGCCGAAGATAAACTGGGACCGTTCACCCGGTATATCGGCGACCGGTTGAAAGAATACCCCGACCTTACCGCGTCAAAGCTGCTGCTTGAAATACGCAAGCAGGGTTACCGCGGCGGTTACACCATCCTCAAGGAATACGTGCGGGATCTGCGACCCGGGTCGGCATCGACGGCCTTTCTGCGCCTTGAAACCCAGCCGGGCGAGTACGCCCAGGTGGACTGGGCCAATATCGGCGGCGTGCAGATAGGCAACGCCAGGAGGCAGCTGTCGTGCTTCGTTATGGTGCTGTCTTATTCCCGGATGATGTACCTGGAATTTACCCTGTCGCAGCGACTGGAAGACTTCATGGCGGCGCATGTCAACGCGTTCCGCTATTTCGGTGGTGTGCCGCAGATTATCAACTACGACAACCTTAAGACGGTAGTCTTATCACGTGTGGGCGCCGATATTCGGTTCCATCCCCGGTTTATGGATTTCGCCGGCTATTACCTGCTTAGGCCGGTGCCCTGCGGCATCCGCAAGGCCAATGAGAAGGGCAAGGTGGAATCGGGGATAAAATATGTGCGCAGCGCGTTCCTGGCGGGCCGCGTGATAAGTTCGCACGCCCAAGCGCAGGCTGAAGCCGAGGTGTGGCTAAAGGACGAGTGCAATATTCGCGTACATGGCACCACCCATGAACGGCCCATAGACCGGTTTAAAGCGGACCGTGTCCGACTTACGCCGCTGCCGGGCAATGATTACGACTGCGCCATAGCGGCGACAGCCAGAGCTACAAGCCAGGCGCTGGTGCATTTTGACAGCAACAGGTATTCGGTACCGTTCGCCTATGCCAGCCGCATACTTACCATAAAAGCGTGGCCCCGCCGGATAACCGTATACAGCGGCACGCGGCAGATTTCCGCCCATGTGCGCTGCTACGAGAAGTATCGCGTAATAGAGGACCCGCGGCATTACGACGGCCTGCTGGCCCAGCGCAAGAAGGCGCGGTTGTCCAAGCATGTGGAGCTGTTTCTGGCTCTGGGCCCGGATTCCAAAGCCTACCTGAAGGGGCTGGCAGCTTCGGAGCTCAACCTGCAAAGTCAGCTGGATAGAATCCTGGCCATGGCCGCGCAATATGGAAAAAGCGAAGTGAACGTGGCTATTGCCCGCGCGCTGGCGCACGGCGCCTATGGAGCGCACTTCATCCAGAACATCATCCTGCAGCAGCGGGCGGCGCGCAATATGCCCGAACCGCAGCAGGTGGTTCTTACAAAGAAACCGCAGTGGACGGAACTTGCGGTTGAAGAAACTGATATGGCGCTTTACGACCAGCTTTTTGATGAGGAGCCCGACCATGAATAACGTTGCTTCCATAGACAACCTTGGTGGCATGCTCAAACGCCTCTACCTATGCCATGCTGAACGCCACCTGCCGGAGCTTATAGACCGCAGCGGCAAAGAAAACATGGGTAACAGCGACTTCCTCCGGCTGGTACTGGACCATGAATTATCGCTGCGCCATGAAAACACAGTGGCGCGGCTGATAAAGCAGGCCAGATTCACGCGCTTTAATACGGTGGATAATTTTGACTGGGAGCATCCGACAAAAATATCGAAGGCACTTGTAATGAATGCGTTTACCCTGGATTTTATCCGCCGCAAAGAGCATCTTATATTTCTCGGTCCCGCGGGCGTAGGCAAGAGCCATCTGGCCATAGCCCTCGGCTTCGCAGCCTGTCAAAACACAATTCGTACCGTGTTCACTACGGCAGCGGATATGATTAACTGGCTGATCGCCTCCAAGTGCGATTACGGGCTGGCGCGGGCGCTTAAGCGCTATACCGCGCCCGGCCTGCTGGTGATTGATGAGCTGGGCTATATGCCCATGGACAAAGACGGAAGGGACCTGTTCTTCCAGGTAATATCAAAACGAGCCGAAACCGGCTCCGTAATAATAACGACCAACAAGGCGTTCAAAGACTGGACGGAGGTCTTCCAGGATAATGCCGTGGCTACCGCTATAGCCGAGCGGCTCATCGAACACGGGGAGCTGATCAAGATTGAGGGGAGCAGCTATAGAATGACGAAAAAGAAAAAACAACAACTGGGTTTGTAAAACTTCCGGGCAGGAGGCGGCGGAACAGCACCCGATTTTTTTGTTTTACCTGCTGGAGGGACGACGGAGTGCGCCTAAAACGGCGGAAAACGCTTAAACTGTCCACTCAATTCCGGCGAAACCTGTACGCTTTTGGACCGCCGCTAACA
>DMES01000034.1:0-16441 GCA_003450815.1 Elusimicrobiota bacterium
GCCTTAAGTTAGTGCCATTCGGGTCAGCCACCATTTTTGTTAAATGGTAGCTGACCCCTTTTCCCTTGTAATCAGAACAGATTAGTGCCGTTGGGCTGATATTTATAACTTATCAGCATTGGGCTGACACCGGTTATTTCAAACGCCGCGTAGGTGGCGTTCGGCAGGTATACGGCATAACAGTCTCCGGTTACGGCAGAGCCGGTAGGGCCTGCCGGAGATGTATATCCGGTTGTATCCACGCTCGCAATATTGGATATGCCGGTACAGCCGGGTATTATTTTGTACATAACCTCACCTGCGCCGAAACCTGTTGGCCGGAAATTTATTGTATCAGGCGGGCCGTTGCGCATATCGGGGTTTGAGGCAGCCGCCAGTACCTGCCCGGTTTCAAAAAATATGCCAAACCCGGGGGCTATTGTTATGTTGCCGGAGGGCACTACAGAGGAGGCTGCTGAAGATTGTGCCGAGCAGTTGCCGGCGGCATCACAAGCGCTGACGGTATAGGAATAAGTGGTAGAGGGCGTAAGACCGGTATCGCTATAAGCGGTACCGGTCGGAGTGGCTATGGGCGTGCCGCCGCCGTTACGGTATATTTTGTAGCTTGTCACCCCGATATTATCGTAGGACGCGGCCCAACTGAGGTTAATCTGATTACTGCTCACGGCCACAGCCGCAAGGTTAGTGGGCACAGAAGGCGCCTGTGCGTCCGTGGTGGTCCAGCTGCAGCGGAATCCGAAATCAACGGTAGAGTCGGACATGTTGGAATTCGAGTATAAGGCGAACACCCCGGCAAGCGCGCCGTGGGTCCAGTTACCGCCACGAACCACCGCTTTGTTTGTTGCCCCGCCCCAATAACTTCCCACTCCATAACTGCCGGTCCAACCGCTGTTCGAGGGACCAAGAACAGGACGCTCCTGGCTTAAATCTGGGGATGCCGCACTATTCCATTCGTACCAGGTGGTAACATCAAAAGTAACCCCGCCCGGTGTGCCCAGCGTGCCGCTGGCACCGGCTCCATAAATCCATTCCCAAACATTCCCTGACCAATCCCATAGTTCTCCGCCATTGGATAAGACCAGCTTGGCCTTAAGAATCCTGTCGGCCGAGGGAGCAACACCATAATCGGCTGCAGCGCCTATGCTATAACTTGCGCTGTCACCTATACCCACATTACCACGCTTTAACCCGCCGCCTCCCGATACCAGGCTGCCGATCGTTCCATCAGCCCAGTTGACGGCTTGAGCTTCAATATCTCTGTTGATAGTCTGCGCTTCCGGTATGGTAAGCAGGTGATAACCCGACCCGAGAGCGGAGCATGCCGCTACCGCAGCCGTCTGGTCAATGTATACCCAGGGAGTCACGGCCGCCTGTGAGGTTGCCATGCCACCCACATTTTTTGCTTCATATTTCATCACATAAAAATTGCTGGTTCCCAGCGCTGCGCTTCCAATAACAAGCACCCATTCTCCTCCGGCAACCGGCGGCGGCTGGGTTGTGTCGGAGGCCACAGAAGACTGTGCCGAGCAGTTGCCTGCGGCGTCGCAAGCGCTGACCGTGTAGGAATAAGCGGTTGAAGCTGTCAGGCCGGTATTGCTGTAAGTGGTGCCGGTAGGCGTGGCTATAGGCGTAGCATTGCCATCACGGAATATCTTGTAGCTTGTTACCCCAACATCGTCGGCAGACGCGGTCCAGCTTAGATTAATCTGGCTGCTGCTTACTGCCACAGCCGTAAGGTTTGTGGGCACAGTAGGGGCCTGTGTGTCCGGGGTTGTGGTGCTGACCGCCGGGCTCTGCGCCGAGCAGTTGCCTGCGCCGTCACAGGCGCTTACCGTGTAAGAATAAGCGGTTACAGCCACAAGGCCGGTGTTACTGTAGGTGGTGCCGGTTGGAGTGGCTATTGGTGTACCGACACCGTCACGGTATATCCTATAGCTTGTTACTGCGATATTGTCGGTAGAGACGGTCCAGCTGAGGTTGATCTGGCAGCTGCTGACTGCCACAGCAGTTAAGTTTGTTGGCACGGTGGGGGCCTGTGTGTCTGGAGGCGCGGAGGTTGTGGCGTTGGCCGCCGCACTCCGGGCTGAGCAGTTGCCTGCGCCGTCGCAAGCGCTGATAGTGTACGAATAAGTGGTAGAGGCGGCAAGACCGGTATCGCTGTAGGTTGTGCCTGTTGGCGCAGCTATGGGCGTAGCGCCGCCGTCACGATAAATTTTATAGCTTGTTACCGCGATATCATCGGTAGAGGCGGTCCAGCTTAGGTTAATCTGGCAGCTGCTCACGGCCACAGCCGTGAGGTTTGATGGCACGGTAGGCGTCTGTGCTATTAGCAGCAAGGCCGCATTTCTCCGGGTCAATTTTTCATCCAGCTTGGCCATTTGCTTTTTCACCGCTCCCGGCAAACCCGTGCTTAAACCGGCATAAGAAATGAATGCGAAACTAAAACTTATCAATAGAAAAAGAGTTGTTTTTCTCATGGGTCCGCCTTATTTGAAATAGAAATTAACGCCGAAATTTATTACGAACTCCAAACCGTTCTGCTTGAGGGACGAGTCGCTGTCTTTTAACATTATGTAAAACGGCCCGGCATCGGTCTGGACCGACAGGCGCTTGGACAAAAAGTATTCCACCCCTCCAACTCCGCCGACCGTAGTACCGCTGCCTTTGCTTAATTGGCCTTTAAACGATATGTAATCCCCCTCAACGCAAAGGAAAGGGCGTAGCCGTGCATTTTTAAAACCTAAAATTGGAGGATAATAATACAGCCGCGCGCCCCCGGTCATAATTTTATCCACATATTGTCCTCTTAGCTCGGCGGCAAAGCTATCCGAAAGGAATAATTTCAAACTACCGCCGGGATAATTTATGCCCAGCGCGGTAGAGCGTCCAACCGTTTCCCAGTCGGCGGCTGCGGCAGGTTCGCTTACCGGTAATGATACAAGCGCGATCAGGAAGATAAGGCAAGCTGCCGGAACGCATCTCATGACTAAGGCGCGAATTTTTATTTCACAATTTATCATCTATCCTCCTGGGAATAATAGCACCAGCCCCGAAAATAGTACCGCTTTTCAGGCTGATTTAACGTGGTATAAAAAAGAAATAAAACAATTCCTGTAGGAAGGGTAATTAAGAGGCAGCAGGATTGGAACTCAAATACACAACCTCTACATAGATAGTACTATATAATTGTGTTCTTACCTATTCAGCTTTGGCTTATCACATTGCCAAGTGATTATATCTCCAAATGGAATAGAAACGCAGAAATGTGGTCAGCCACCATTGTTTGATAAATGGTGGCTGACCACATTTCTCCGGCATTATTTATAAATTCAAAAGCCGCCTTTCTAGCGGCTTTTGAATTTATGCTCCCGGGCATGGATTCGAACCATGAATACCGCCTTCAAAGGGCGCTGTGTTACCATTACACCACCCGGGAATATTTATCCGTAAATTGCCGCAATTTTCGGGGTTTCTAATGGGCGACGCCATCGGCCCGCTGCGCACCCGCGGCAGACTGACGGTTTTCGTCAGCTGAAACGCCAACCTTCGCCATCTCTTCCTTGTAGGCCTTGAGGATTATTGTCTCAAGCTTATTGCGGAATTCATTATCGATCGGATGGGCTATGTCTTTGTAAGTGCCGTCCTTGATCTTTCTTGAAGGCATGCAGACTATCAGCCCGTTGTTTCCGTTTACCACTTTCATGTTATGAACCACGAAAGCGCCGTCAAAAGTGACGGTGGCAAATGCCTTGAGCCGCGCCTCATTACGCAGGTGTATCCTTATCTCTGTGACTTCCATACTTTCCCCCCCCTTTGTCGCACCCCGCCCGCACTGACCTATGGGCGTGCCGTAACAAGGGCTATGCCCTACAGACGGCCTACACAGCGTGCGGGGCGATTAACGCCGGCCTTTAAGCGGTAGCGGCCGGTGCTCCACAAGGGGAAAACCCAGGTTTTCCCCATTACCTCGTCGCCGTCGGCCAACTCGCTTCGCGAGGGCCAGGACGGCTGAACCCCTTTCCTTTAAGGTGATTCCTTATCGCACCCCGCCCGCACTAACCTATGGGCGTGCCGTAACAAGGGCTATGCCCTACAGACGGCCTGCACAGCGCGCGGGGCGATTAACGCCGGCCTTTAAGCTTCCTGAAAATTTTAGCAAAAATTTGATAAAAAAACTCTGTAACCACGGCGTTTGGAGAGCAAGGCCGCCATTTTCCGCGCCGCCGGCCTGTTCCATACCAAAGCGAACACTACTGCGCCGGAACCGGACATCAAAACCGCTTCAGTTCCAAGGGCAAGCAGATTTTTTTTGGCCCCCGCCACTTTTTTATGCACTGGTAACACCGGGGTTTCCAGGCGGTTAAACAGCAGCGCGGAAGCGGATGCGGTAAAACACCCCTTTTCAAGCAGTTTGGCTAACTTGTTACAATCTTTTAATTTCGCGTTTATTTCACTCGCAGCCCCCAACTTAAGGCGGGCATAAACCTCTTTGGTGTAAACCGGCTCGCCCGGATAAACCAGCAAAACCTGCGGAAGGCTGCCGCGCGCCTTCAGCGGACTCAAAATTTCGCCTCGGCCGCGGCCAAGGGCGAAAGTTTTGCCCAAAAAGAAAAACGGCACATCAGAGCCCAGTTCCAAGGCCAGACGGCAAAGTGTTTTTAAACTTTTCTTCAGGCTAATGCCGTAAAGGCGCCTTAAGCCCTGAAGCGCGGCAGCCGCGTCTGAGGAGCCTCCGCCAAGGCCCGCGCCCACCGGCACGCGCTTGCGCAGGGTTATTTTAACGGCTGGTTTAATGTCGAAAGCCGCAAAAAACTTCTCAGCAGCCTTATAAACTATATTATCGGCCGGATTGGAGAGCTTGAGGTTTGAACTGTTCGCAAGCTTAAGCGTTATGCCTGGCTTTTTTGTTTTTTCAAGGCGCAGACGGTCGCAAAGGCTGACCCTCGCAAAAAGCGTGGCAAGCTCATGGTAGCCATCTCCGCGCCTGGCCGTTACTTCCAGAAAAAGATTGATTTTCGCGTATGCGTTTATTTCAATACAGTGCATAATCAAAGCAAGTCACAAGACACAGGTCACAAGTCACAAGTACTAAATGATGGATATATCAAAACTCAAAACCTGCCCTTCCATTAATTTTTCATGCTGTTACTTGTGACCTGTGACTTGTGTCTTGAGACTTCTTATTGCGGCAATTGCAGCCGGTTATAATCTTTAAGGTTAAGCTGGCTCTTGTCCAGCACAAGTTTAACGGAAAAGAACGGCAATTTAAATTCAAAAGTCTGCGGTATAAGGAAAAGATTGCCCAGAAAATAATCCCCAAGTTTCACCGCAAGCCTTTTCTCCTGCACGGATTCGGCGCTCTCCGGGTAGGTAAGGGTCTTGTCCAGAGACACTTCCCTCTGCGCATTTTTCAGCCGCTCCAGGTCCCATCCAGGTTCCACTGCGGCCGTATCTGACAGCCAGGCGCCTGAAAAATAATCGCGCATTTCCGCCGCCATCAGACGCGCCCAGTATTGAAAAGAGTCTTCATCAAGGCCTTTAAGCGAAAATGCGTCCATTTCAATATCAGAACCGCTCAGCTTTATTTTCCAGATCGGCGCCATCAGCGGACCCATTACGATAAGCGAAAAATCCTCCGGGGGGACGAAATGCAGCACCGCATCCAGCTTTACCTGCTTACCCTTAAATTTGGCCTGCAGTTTGGCGAAAGCGGAAAATTCCCTGCCCTGAAGCAGCAGACCCCTCATAAATTCCGTCTTCAGCGCCAGGGCATTTTTTGGGTCTATTTTTTTCTGCATATCTTTTATCTGGTCCGCTGTAGCCTTGCGTTTTTCGGAACGATCCAGCGCGTATGAGGTTTTAAAAGCCCGCCAGGCATTCTTATAGTCTCCGGTGGAGGCATAGATCTCGCCCGCATGCTCCCAAAGGGTGGCGTCATCATAAATTATTTTAAGCGCGCTGTTTATCTGCTCAAGGGCTTCCGCAGTGCGGCCCTGTCTGAAATACACCCAGGCGAGCGAATCCAGGTAAGCGCCGTTGTTGGGTTCAATTTGGACCGCGCTGGAAATAAGCACTTCGGCTTCTGCAAGTTTCAGGCCGCGGTCGGCCAGGGAATAGCCAAGGTAGTTCAGGATATTGGCGTTCCCGGGATCTTTTTTGATCAGGAAGCGGAAACTTTCCTCGGCCTCGGCCATATTCCCTTCTCGCTCACTGATGACGGCGTACTGCATACGCGCCTCCGGATAATCGGTGGCCCCCGCTATCAGGCCTTTAAGCATTTCAAGCGCCTTGGGCGTACTACGGGTATCGTCGTAGCCAAGGGCCAGAAAATAGGTTATTTCCTTGTTGTCCGGCCATTTTTCATGGGCGGAGGCAAGCATTTTAACAGCAGTTTCGTAACGCCCGCTCTGAGTGTAATAATAACTGAGCCGCAGGACGCTTGAGGGATTGTCCTTGAGGTCACGGGAAGTTTCCATAAAGCCCGCGGACGCGGCAAAATCGCGCCTTTGTTCGCTTATCACGGAAAGCCAGAAACAGGAGGAGGAGTTGGTTTTATCCAGACCATAGGCTTTAAGAAAATATTTTTCCGCTTCCGGCAGATTTGAAACAGCAGGAGAGGCGTAAAGTTCACCCAAGTGGTTGAAAAGATCTATATTATTGTTTTCCAATGAAACCAGGTCCAGATACTCGGACAGGGCCGTGGCCGTATCGTTTTTCATCTCGTAATAATTGGCAAGCATATAGCGGGGCTGTAAATAGAGGCTGTCGGCCGCCTTTGACTTGAGCAGACTTTCTTTCATCGTCTCATAATCGCCCTTAAGGTTGTAAAGCACCGCGAGCTGGTAGCGCACATCCGCTTCTTCATCCGGCTTCAGTTCCAAAAAGCGTTTAAGATAGCTTATCGACTTGTCCGGGTTCCTGGAGCTCCATAAGCTCGCCAGCTGATAGGGCGCCTCGGCGTTGTCTTTGTCAATATCCTGCGCTTTTTCATAAGCCTTGCGCGCGCCTTCCAGATCGTTTTTTGCCCAGCACACATTGCCGTAAAGCACCCAGTTGTCGGAGGTGGCCGAGTCGGCGCTCACAACAAACCTGGCCCATTTCTCGGCGTCGTCCACCCTGCCCAGGTGCAGGGCCAGGTTAAGCGCCTGCTTGTAGACAAAAATGGATTGAGGGTCAAGCAGCAGGGTCCGCTTGTATTCCTGCAGGGCCGAATCGTAGCTGCCCTTGCGCTCCAGCGCTAGCCCGTTCATGAAATGCAGGTAAGAGTCTTTATCCGAAGCGTCTGCGTAGCCAAACGCACAGAACAAGCAGAGTAAAACCGCGGGTAATTTATGTTTGATCATTTTTTTTCTCCGGGAGCGCGGTTATCCAGCGCTTTACGCATCAACAGCGCATCCTCCGAATTATTATAGAACTTTGGCCTTCGCCCCACCACGGAAAAACCGTGTTTTTCATACAGTTTGATTGCCGGAAGGTTGGCGGCGCTCACTTCCAGGTCTACGCAAAAACAGTCGTTTTTTTTCGCGTATTCATACATTTTAGCCAGCAACCCCGATGCCGCTCCGCGCCTTAAACCCGCTTTTGAAACCACCACAGCGTTAAGCTGCACTTCCGGCCGCACTATCCAGAAATTAATAAAACCGGCGGTTTTTCCAGCGTCTTCGACCAGTAAAGTTACGGCATTGCGGTTGGAAAACTCCGCCTGAAGCCCTTTAACACCCCAGGCCGGATAAGAAGGATGCTCAAGTTCTATTTCGACCAGGGCGGGCAAGTCTTCTTGAATGGCGCGGCGTATCAACATAAGAGAGTCACATGACACAAGTCACAGGTCACAAGTAACAGCATCAGGAAAGTCACACGACACAAGCCACAGGTCACAAGTAACAGCATTAAGAAAGGCACATAATTCCGGATTTTGAACTTTTTCATATTCCTGATTTCTCACTTGTGTCTTGTGTCTTGTTCTCCAGCTCATACCTTGCGGGTTTCAGATAAAGCGGGGTGGTGTTCCTGTTTTCAAGGGACATGGCGGCCTTAATCAGATACGCTGGAATTATCTTTGAAATCCCGGAGCCCGCCTTTTCGCAATAAGCGGGGGCCAAAGCGTAAACAGACGGATCTTCCTCGGAGTCCCCAATAACAAAAAGTTCCTGCCCGAGCTCCGAAAGATAGTCCTTCATTTCAGGAACCTTCAGCCACTGCGGCGCCTCAACAGCCTTTAGGAAGGTTGAAGGCTGAAGGCTGAAGGCTAAAGAACGGACATCCTGTGACTTGTGACCTGTGACTTGTGACCTGTGACCTGTGGCCTGTGACTTGTGACCTGTGACTTGTGACTTGCAACCTGTGACCTGGAACACCTGGCAAAAATATTCGTCTTTGAAAGCGCGCATCAACACCGCTATTTTGGGCTTTTGGCGGCACTCCGCCCAGTTTTTGAAAGCCGGACTCTCAAAAGCCTGCAAAGCCATTATTTCAAACAGCGTGGCCGAGTAAACTTTTGTTCCGGCAAGCGCTTCAAGAACCTTTCCAAGCGTAAGGCCTATCCTTATGCCGGTGAACCTGCCCGGCCCCCTTACCGCGCAAAAAATCCTGACGTTACGAAGGCCTGCTCCTTTAAGCAGCCTGGCTATCATAGGGAAAAGCGGTTTTTCCTGGTTAAATACGCGCCTCTGCGCGCAATAAAATTTCTTGCCGTCAAAAACCGCCAGCTTAAGCCTTGAGCCGGTGGAGCATACACCCAGAGTTATTTCTTTTTCCATTCTTTTTTTACCCGCTCGATCAGGCGTCGGCTTTCCGGGCCGTGGGCACGCGCAAGCACCCGCCTTGAATCCCCGCCTGAAAGAAAAAACACAAGTTCCGTGAAATCCGACCTTTCAAAAAATTGCCGGGCCGGAGCGGCCCACTCAAGCGCGCTCACGCCGTCCTCAAGCCCCAGATAGTCTTCAAGTCCTATATTTTCAATTTCTTCCGGCGCCACCCTGAACAGGTCAAAATGGTAAATTTTAAGGCCGGCCAAGTAAGTCCGCATTATATTGAAACTAGCGCTGACGGGCAGTTTCTTCGCCCCCAGCGCACCGGCCAGACCTTTTACAAAAAGTGTTTTCCCCGCTCCTATCGGCCCTTCAAGCGACAGAACGGAGCCGCCTTTAACCCCGCCGGCGAACAGCCCGGCCAGACGCAGGGTATCGGCGGCTGAGGCGCTTTTAAAAATGGCTGAAAGTCGTGGCTGTGCCCGCATAATTTTCAATCACCGAACCCCTGCCTTTTTCAACCCGTCCGACGCAAACCGCAGCCGGCAGTAGGTTTTTCAAAAGCGCTGCCTTCCGCTCCGGAACGGCAAACACCAGGCCGAAATCCTCGCCGCCTTTAAGCGCGTAAGAACGCCAGTCGCGGCCATTCAGTGCGGCATAGCGTTTAAGCTCTTTTGAAGCCGCCTCCTCAGGCAGATTAAGCGCCGTTCTGCATTTTGATAATTCAGCTATTATCTCCGCGCTGCGCGCGAGACCGTCGGAATTATCCAGCATGGCCGAGGCTATTTTTTTTTCGCCCAAAATCCGGCCAGCGCGAAGCTGTGGTTCTGGCCGCCAGAAACTCTTTATAAGCCCCTGAAAATCCCTGATATTTTTCTTATCCGCCGACATCAATAATTCAAGCCCCGCAGCCGCTTCGCCAAGCGGCCCAATATTGAACAGAAGATCGCCGGGCCGGGCTCCATAGCGCGTAACCAGGCTTGAGAACACGGCCTCGCCCCAGACGGTAAGATAAAAATGGTTTTCTCTGGCGCCGGACAGGTTGCCGCCGGCCACCGTTATACCGAAACGCAGGGCCTCGCTTTTAAGCTTATTTAAAAACCGGGTCACGAAGGAAAGCGGAAGGCGGCTGCTAAGCCCTGCGCCTGCCACGCAGGAGACCGGCCGCACAGGCCCCATGGCGGCCAGATCGCTTAAGTTGATGCGTATAAGCTTGGCCGCTAACTCCTCAGGCGTGGAAAAACGCATCAGGAAATGTGTTCCTTCCACTATCTCATCGGTAGTAATAACAAGGTCCAGGCCAGGGGAGCGGCGTACCACCGCGCAATCATCGCCCGGCCCAAGAAGTAGGCGTGGATCTTTTGGAAATTTGAAATTCTTTTCTATGCGGGTAAGCAAACCGGTTTCGCCAAGGTCCGAAAGTCTAGAAGTCTTGCTTCCCGGTTTTTCCGTTTTGCATTTTTCATTAAAAATTCTTGCCGCAAAAATTTTTACCATACTCAGTCCTTTGGGATGGGAAACCTTGCGGCAAGAGGGAGTTTGAGGGGAAAATTACTTTCCCCATCATCTCCGGCACGGGAATGGATAAAATCCAGTGTCGGGTAAGATAAAATGTTGTTCCTCAACATTTTACACTTTTCACTGATTTTATTGCCCCCGGCAGAAAATCCGCAAGTTCCGAGGCCAGCACACAGCGCCCGGTAAGCTGGCGCGCGGCCAAATCGCCGCAGAGGCCATGCAGGTAAACACCCGCGGCCGCGCTTTCAAAAGCGGTTTGCCTGGCAAACCCCTTTTTACCCCCCGCCTGCGCGAAAAGCCCGGAAATAAGGCCCGCCAGCGCGTCACCGGAACCGCCTTTTGCCAGCGCGGGACCGCCAGTACTATTTTTAATTAATCGCCCGTCGCACGCGACAAGCGTTTCAGGACCCTTCAGAACCACCACGGAACCGCTGAGCTCCGCCAGCCTCAAAGCCGCACCGGATCTTTTCTCAACCGCGCCGCCAAGCAGCCTTGCTGCTTCGCCCTCATGCGGCGTAATTATTTTGGGGCGGCCTTTTTTCAGCAGCGCCAAAGCGCCTTTCAGCGCCAAAGCGTTAAGGGCGTCGGCGTCTATAACAGCGGGCAAACCTGACTTTTGAACAAGCTTTACAACAAACTCCGGGATTCGGCCTTTCAGCGTAAGGCCAGGCCCTATTAAAAGCAGGTCGTATTTTTTTTCTTTCTGCCACTCAAGTATTTCAGCGGCAGCCTTAAAGGAAAAAACGCCGCCTTTGGAAGAAACCGGGAAAGTCATCACATCCGGCAAACAGGCGGCTATGACTGGCTGCTCGCTGTCCGGGCAGACAAGCGTGACAAGACCGGCGCCAGCCTTAAGAGCCGCACGGGCCGCTATAACCGCGGCGCCTGTCATACCTTTTGAACCGGCAACTATAAGCAATTTGCCGTAATCGCCCTTATGAGTGTTCTTTTCCCTTGGCGGCAGCAGTCTTTTAATAAAAGCCGGAGTGATTTTTTCTGTTTTCATTCTTCTGAATTCTGTCTACTAACGACCTCAGCCTTTCATCGCGACAGCCACCGCACAGGCATAACGCGCCGTATGGGAGATGGAAAGCAGAACGGAGACGCCTTTAAGCCCCTTGATCTTTACCACGGGACGGCCTGTCACGGCCTTTAAAATTGAGATGGACTTGAATGAAAGGTCTTTTCTGTCCAGCGCCTTTATAACGGCTTCCTTTGCAGAAAAACGCGCCGCTATGCGTTCATAAAGATTCTTGCCCTTAAGGCAATAAGCCGCTTCTTCAGGTGTAAAAAATCTTTTGAGAAAAGCCGGATTTTTAGCATATAGCCGCTTCACGCGTTCAACCTCGGTGACATCTATTCCCACACCGAAAACAGCCGTTGGTTTAATGGTCATTGTTTGTCAACAATTACTCAGGTTTTCAGGTTCACGGTTCAAAGTTCACGGTTCAGGGTTATCTGCAGATATGTTTTGCCGTCTGCAGAACCACTGACCGCGATACAGCACAGCCATAGGCCAGTGCAATGCAAACATCCTGGAATTCAACCGTTGAACCGCTGAACCTTGAACCTGGGAGTAACGTTTTTTAACTTCTCAACCCGTCCGCTTACCGCACCGTAACGCTCTTGGCGAGATTACGGGGCTTGTCTATGTCGCATTTTTTTGCCAAGGCCACATAATAAGCGAAAAGCTGCAGGGGAATGACATTGAGCATGGGCGAGAGCAGTTCCATGGTTTTAGGCACCTGTATATAATCCGCAGCTTTAATAAGCTTACGCGAGTCTTCGTCAACTATAGCTATAACCCGCGCGCCGCGCGCCTTTGCCTCTTCCAGGTTGCCGGCCATAAGACCCAGCGACCTTGAGGAGGTGGCCACGGCCAGCACCGGCATACCCTTGTCAATAATGGCTATAGGGCCGTGTTTCATCTCGCCGGCCGCGTAACCTTCGGCGTGCACATAGGAAATTTCCTTTATTTTAAGAGCGCCCTCAAGCGCAATGGGAAAGTTTATGTGCCTCGCGATAAACAAAAAATGCTCGCTCGCGGCGCATGCGCCGGCAAATGCCGCTATGTTTTTTTCTCCTGCAAGCAGATTTTCAATCAGGCGCGGCAGTTTTAAAAGCTCCTCGGCGTAAGCCCTGGCCTCGGCGGAGGTAAGTTTTTGGCGCGCTGCCGCGAAATGCACGCCCAAAAGATAAACTGCGGCCAGCTGGCCCAAAAAGGCTTTGGTGGAAGCCACTCCTATCTCGGGGCCGCAGCGGGTGTAAAGCACAAAGTCGGCCTCGCGGGTAAGCGTTGAGCCCACGGTGTTTGTAATGGCAAGCACCTTCGCCCCCGAGGCACGGGCTTCCCGCGCGGCATAAAGCGTGTCAGCGGTTTCTCCGGATTGTGAAATGGCTATAACAAGCGTATCCTTATCAGTTATTTTAGCCCGGTCCGAAAACTCAGAGGCAAAGTCAACCTCGGTGGGAATGCCGAAATTCTCAAAAACGTACCTGGCGATCATCCCGGCATGATAAGCCGTGCCGCAGGCTATAACTTGCAGACGCTTGAAACTTTTTATCAGCCCGAAAGGCAGATTTATCTCGCGCTCCAGCAGCTCACCCGAAAGCGGCAGCAGGCGGCCCCGCAGGGTATTTTCCACAGATTCGGGCTGCTCGTGGATTTCTTTAAGCATGAAATGCTTATAGCCGCCTTTTTCGGCCATGGTGGAATCCCACTGTATGATAACGGAGTCGCGCTCAAGCTTTCCTCCCTTGAAATCAAAAAAAGTGATGCCGTCTTTTTTCACCGCGGCAATTTCCCCGTCGTTCATAAATATCACGCGCTTGGTGTGTTTCAGAAAGGCGGAAACATCCGAGGCTATAAAGTTTTCACCAAGCCCGAGCCCCGCCACCAGCGGGCTATGCTGGCGGGCGGCCAGCAGCATGCCGGGACACTTCGCCCATGCGGCTGAAAGGGCAAAGGAACCTTTCAACTCCGCGATTGTCCGGCGCAGGGCCTCAAAAAAAACCGGCTCCAGCATTTCGGAGCGGGCGTTTTTTTCCGCCACATTCAATGTTTTAAGTTTTTCCTCAAGCAGATGGACTATTACTTCGGTGTCGGTTTCGGATTTAAACTGGTGGCCCGCTTTTAAAAGGACTTCCTTGAGCTCAAGATAATTCTCAATAATACCATTGTGCACCACTACCACGGAACCGGAGCAGTCGGTATGAGGATGGGCGTTGTCCTCCGAAGGCGCGCCGTGCGTGGCCCAGCGGGTATGCCCTATGCCGGCCTTGGCGCCTTTAACCGGATCCTTGGCCGCCAGAGCGTCCAAAGCGTCAACGCGGCCGCTGACACGCTTTAAATAAAGCCCGCCGGCGCCGTTTATAATGGCCACACCGCAGGAGTCATAGCCGCGGTACTCAAGGCGTTTGAGACCGTCTATAAGGATGTCAGAGGTATTCTTATCGCCGATGTAGCCGATTATTCCGCACATGTCAGGAATTTCCTTAATCAGGCAGTGTGATTTATTAGATGTATAGAGGCAAAGATGCAAAGCGGTTTAGCTACAATAAAACAGGAGATGAAGTTTAAGGGTTTCTACCCTTCCAAATTGCTATGCCTCTAAGTTGCTACGCCTCTGTCGTTACTGAATCAGCCTTTTCATTTCGGCCACTGCGCTTTTGAGGCCCACAAACATAGCGCGGGAGATTATGGAATATCCTATATTCATGCACTCCATGCCGTCAATACGCGCCACCGGAGACACATTGTAATAGTCAAGGCCGTGCCCGGCGTGCAGATGCATATCCAGCTCTTTTACCAGGAAGGAGGCCAGTTGCAGTTTTTCCAGCTCTTTGGCCTGCAGCTTCTTGCCCCAGGACTCGGAGTATTTGCTTGTGCACAGCTCTATGGTGTCGGCGCCTATGTTATGGGCCGCCCTGATGGCCTGCGGCTCGGGATCTACGAAGAAACTGACCTCTATACCGGAGCGGGAAAGGCTTTTGACTATCTTTTCAAGCTCGCCCAGCTTGCCAGTCATTTTCATGCCGCCCTGCGTGGTAACTTCCGACGCGCTCTCAGGCACAAGGCACACGGAATCGGGACGGTGTTTCAAGGCGAATTTTTCCATTTCGGGGGTGGCCGCCATTTCAAGGTGCAACATTCCCCGCACATCGTGGCGCACATTCTCAATATCATGGTCCTGTATGTGGCGGCGGTCGGCCCTTATGTGCATCACCACCATGTCGGCTCCTGAACTTAAGGCCACGCGCGCAGCTTCAAGCGGGTCCGGATTTTTTTCCTTCCGGGCCTGCCGTAATGTGGCGATATGGTCTATATTGACACCCAATTTTACGCTTTTCATAAAAGTCCTCCTGAATGCTTTTTATAATGCGACAGCAAATCTTCGGCTATATCTTTTATTTTAACCTGGGATTCCCCTTCCACTAAAATCCTCAACAGAGGCTCGGTGCCCGAATACCTGATAAAAATACGCCCGTTGCCCTTGAGCTGTTTTTCAAATTTGGAAACCTTATCACTGAAACCGCGCACCGCGTGGAGCGGAGGTTTGTGGGCCACCTTGAGCGCTTCCAGGTGCTGGGGGAAACGTTTCCAGCGGTTTTTAAACCAGCTCAGGGGCCTGTCCAGGTCGCGCGCGGCGGCCAGTATCTGCAAAGCGGTAAGTATCCCGTCTCCGGTGGGGGCAAACTCGCGGAAAATTATATGGCCGCTGGACTCACCGCCTATTTTCAGGTCGGCTTTTTCCATCGCATCGGTTACATTTTTATCGCCCACAGGCACCTGCGTGGTTTTCACACCAAGGGTTTCAAGATATTTTATCAGGCCGTAATTCGACATGAAGGTAAGCGCCACTTTGCGGTTGGTAAGCCGGCCCTTTTCAAGCAGATAGGCGGCGCCCATGGCCATGAGGTTGTCTCCGTCAAGCACCACGCCCTTTTCGTCCGAAAAAATACAGCGGTCCGCGTCGCCGTCAAGACTTATGCCGCAGAAAGCCCCGGCGCGGGCGGCAGCGGATGACATTTTATCAGTATGCAGCGCCCCGCAGCCCAGATTTATATTTTTACCGTCCGGCCTGTCGCCGATAACTTTTAAATCGGCCCCCAGGTCCCTGAAAATACGCGGCGCAATTTTATACGCGGCGCCGTTGGCGCAGTCCAGAACGATCTTAAGACCTTTAAGGCTGAACCCACGCGGCAGGGTGCTTTTTATGAAGTCTTCATAGTCGGCGGAATAATCTTTTTTATGGATATCCAGCCCTGAAGTTTTAAAAGGGAGGCCGCTGCCTGAAAGCAGAAGTTTTTCTATTTTAGCCTCTATGGCCTCGCTGAGCTTCAGGCCATGGCGGGAAAAGAACTTTATACCGTTGAACTCAGGCGGATTATGGCTGGCGGAAATAACTATTCCGAAATCGGCCTTTTCCCTTTTAACAAGATACGCTACCGCCGGCGTGGAGATGATCCCCAGATCAAGTATTTTAAAATTATGAGCCGACAACCCCTCAATGAGGGCTTTTTTTATGCTCCGGCCGGAAGCCCTTGAATCCATTCCTATAAGCGCCACCGGGTAAGGATGGGCGCCCTTGCAGTTTGAAAGGACCAATGAAGCGGCGGAGCCTATTTTCCTGATAAAATCAACCGTAAAGGGGTATTTCCAGGGAACCCCCCTTATCCCGTCGGTTCCGAACAGTTTTTCCATAGATCATCCGCCGGCCTTGCCGCCGGATATAGGTTAATTATATCATTATCAGCGGCTTCAGGTTTATTCCAAATCCTCCGATACAGGAGGATTTGGAACCTATAGGGATTGATTAAAAAAATTTACGGCAAAATTTTTTTTATATAATCGTTATAGAGTAAGGGTGCGACAAATTAGAAGATACCCTTCCTTATTGTTCAGGAATTACTGCTCGGGAGGTTTAACGAGCGACTGAACGAAGTGAAGGTAGCGAGTGAACACAAGGAGGGCGGAGCCCTCCCTTGTGGGAGCACCGGCCGTCACCGATTAAAGGCCGGCGTTAATCGCCCCGAACGCTGTGCAGTGCGGGCGGGGTGCGACAAGTGGAGAGGTGGCCGAGTGGTTTAAGGCGCCGGTCTTGAAAACCGGTGTACGGTTATCCGTACCGTGGGTTCGAATCCCTCCCTCTCCGGATTTAAAAGGCCCGGCT
>DMES01000034.1:16611-28169 GCA_003450815.1 Elusimicrobiota bacterium
AGCCGGGCCTTTTAAATCCGGAGCTTCAGGTTTAAAGTTAGACACTACTTTGCCGAACATCCCGCGGAAAGATTATAAATACCGCTTTCCGGTCGTTTTCGTGTCCTCTAGGGCGATAAACCGCTTGAAGCCGTCGCGTGCGTGGCCACGCGGGCGGCGTAACATTTCTATCGTTAATATAGCGAAGATTGCCAAAGCCTTGAGGCTGAGAATCAAAGATTTTTTTGATTAATCTTATTCCTTATGTCGTCCAGAAACCTTCAAAGATATAGCCAACCTTGAACCCGTGCGCCGGTTTCAACGTTCCGGCCTTGCCGTTGCCGACGTTGTCCAGGTCAATATCGGTAAGCCTGTAGTAAATATCAAAAGTCAGGCCGATGGGCGTGCTGGAGTATTCCTTAGTCAAAATGGCAACTGCAGTTTCTTCAAATACGGTAGGTTTTTTCACCCCGCTATTTTTTGCGGTATTTCTCAAAGAGCTCTTTAAATTCCGGTGTATTGTTGAAGTCTTTGAAGAAATGGCCGTCTGAAGTGTCGTCGTAAAGCGCGTCCAAGTCTCTGGGGGTCATGCCTATCTTGAAACCATTTTTTAAATACTTCAGGGCTTGTTTTTTGTCCTGATGACATGTCCACCAGTATGCGCCAAGGCCAATATATAAATGGGGATTGCTATCTTTTATCCCGATAGCTTTCTCCAGGTCAATCTTTGCTTCTTCACATTTCCCCAGCCATAAATATGCCCAGCCACGGCCATCGTACGCATCAACGGTTAAGCTAGGTATTTTCAAGGTGTCCGAGGACCCCAGCGAGCGAGAATATCCTGAAACAGCAGTGGCAATGTCTTCTTTAGCTTTATCAGGTTTGCCAAGCGCGTGATACATGATCCCGAGATCCTTGCTGCAGGAAACACATTCCGGAATCAGTTTAATGGCTTTGGTGTAGTCAGCCATTGCTTTGTCGTATTTTTTAAGGTCTTTATAGGCATCCCCTCGGCGACAATATACACCAACAACATCGAGAGGGTTAAGGTCAATAGTTTTATTATAATCGGCGATAGCTTTGTCGTATTGTTTAAGTCCGTAGTAGAGATTCCCACGCCTGTGGTATGCGAGAACATTGGCGGGGTCCAGTTCAATGGCCCTGGTATAATCATCCAGGGCCTCCTGATATTTTTTGAGGCCGTCATAGGCCGACCCGCGATTACCGTATGCTGTACTGCTGCTCACCGGAAGCTGGTTCCAGTCCGGGTTAAGGTCAATAACTGTGTCATAATCTGAAATAGCTTTCTTATACTTCCCCAAGTCAAGATATGCCCCTGCCCGCAACACATATCCCGGAAGATATTCGGAGTCGGGGAAGCATGATATGGCCCGATCATAGTAATCCAGGGCTTTGTCATATTGCCCGATGAAGGCAGCGCTCTTTCCGTAGTCCAGGGCATAGTGAGCAGGAAGGTCACAACCCATCTGTCTTTTTCTGGCTAATTCAAAAGCATTTCTATAGGCAAGCATAGCGTTTTCATATTGGAAAGAGGAAGCATATGAATCCCCGATAGAGTGCCACTGTTCCGCATCCTGCGCGTATGCCGCGCTCACGGCGTGCAGGCTGATAAAACCGACAACTATCGCTACACTTATTTTTCTTTTCATGATTTTCGCCCTGTTTTTTATCAGCCCAAGTCCGGGCTTTCTTTTTGCCGGGCGCTATTTTTTTGCGGCACCTACAGATATTATTTTATCCCCCACTTTTTAATCTCCTTTGCGTTGGCTTCTCTAATATCGAACTCGCAGATTTCTCCTGACTCCGCCCCCGTCTTCTGCCCCAGGCCGGTCAACAAGCTAAAAGACCGTTTAACCGTATAAACTTTGCCGGCTTCAAGCTTAGCTTCCGTTTTAATTAAAGGGCAGATTTTTCGAGTATACCGCCTAGTAATTAAATTACCATCCCGCGTTGACTCAGTGTTGTTCGCGAAACCTAAAAAATGAAATGCATGCTTCCCAGGCAGAAGGTCTACTCTAAATGGCCCATTGCCTAAAAAACCGGCGCTAAACTTATATACTAAATGGGGGGTTTTCTTTAGTTGATATAACATACACTTCTTTGTATTACAGATAGGTTCTGGTAAGTAGTCCGAGGTCGGCGAACTATCTTTTAACATTTCAAAGTATCGGTCGAACTCCTCATCAGGTTCTTGTCCGCTGGGAAGCCTGCCGTCAATTAGATATAGCGAAAAACCGGAACCGGAAGCGTATTGCACAAATCCGGGATAATAAAAGATTGCCACCTTATTGGATGGCAATTGCGCTTCAACGACATCAGATTTAGGATAGACTCTATAAGTCTGTAAACTGCCGCACCCCGCAAGGAAAGTGGCAGCCAATACAGCGGATGCAACAATAAGACTCCGGAACCATAGAACGTGTGTTTTATACATTTTTTCCTCTCTTCCGCATATTATGCCGCAAAAAAACACCAGAGACTCGTCGGGGAAGGCTCGCTTCGCTAAATATTTTTAACCAACTACTTTAAAAAAGCCTCTTTTAAAATGCGAAAGGCAGGCATGTTTTAGGAATTTATCCATTGTCTTTATCACGCATTAAAAGAATAGAAGAGAAGCAGGAAGTAGGCTAAATTATAGATATATAATACCGCCCGCACAAGAACAAATTTGATTTCTTTAACGGAGCAAGGCAAGGTGACAACACGACGGCGTATTATAAAAACGGCGGAAACGGGCGGAAACGGGGCGGAAACGCGGAAACGGGATGGTTCTTAATATCTTAATAACTTTTTGCGGACTCGGTGATATTCTCTGCGTTATGTAAAAAGGCCGCTGCCTTTCCCAAAAGTTTTTAATACGGATTTTTAATTTTGCAAAACTATTTGCCTTTTATCATTCCCCTAATTAATAAATAGAGACAGGCCTTTTCGCTTTTTATTCTTGCTTCTCCAGTTCACACTCCCGGAGAAAACCCCGGCATTGCGCGCCGCATAAACTCATCAAAAAGCGGAACAGTGAACGACATGTCCCCATAAGTTGGGCTGTAAATCATCCCTTTATTGATTAGATTCGCCCGTGTTGGCCCCAGACTATTCATTTTAACACCCAAAGCCTCGGCTATGTCACCTGAACGTTGTGGGCCAGAGCCAAGATGCGCCATTGCACGAAGATATTCTTTTTCTTTTGGAGTAAGCCTGTCGAACCTGACCCTGAAAAAGTTTTCATCCAGCCGTTGAGTAACCGAAGTGGTCGCCCGTTTTACATCAGCGAGAGAAATCGGGGTTGCTCTCGCGTGGTTCCAGGACTGATATCCCCATTCCTGAATAAAATACGGATACCCCTGCGTTAACCTAAAAATCTCTTCAATTGCATCATTAGAAAAATCTACGCCGGCCCGCACAACCGGATCCCGAAGGGCCTTTGTCGCGTCGGTTTCAGATAATGGGCCGATTGAGGGGAATTCAAAGAGCCTTTCCGCATATGATTTGGATTCTCCGGCCAGCCGTGTCAAAATAGGCAGACCGGCGCCTATCAAAACCAACGGCAACTGGCGTTGCTGCATTTTGTGCATTCCCATTATAAGCGCACTTAATTCTTTAATCGATAGATATTGAATTTCATCAATCAGTATGGCGAGTGCGGTCCCGCGATCTTGTGCTGCTTCAGCTACAGCTATAAATAGATTTGAAAGGTCAACCTCCAAATCACCACTATCGGCAGTACCGCGCTCCGGCTCTATATCTAATCCAAATTCCACTTCCGCGACTTTTACTTTTATGCTGCCGATAAAGCTTTTTAATACGCCAAGGCCGCGCTTAACTTTGTTGCTCAACCCCTCCATTCTGTCCAGTTCAAAAAGAATCCGCCTCAAGTGTGGAGCCAATAGCGCCGCCAAAGGTTTATCCTCATGGGCTTCCAAGGTTATTGTGTGATACCCGGCAGCAGTGGTTATTCTTTCTATCTCGTTTAGAAGAACTGTTTTTCCGACCCCACGCAAACCTACAAGCAATAAACTCTTTTCTGACCTGCGTAGGCGGACTCTGCCCAATAGAACTTTAGATTTCTCGATGACATCATTGCGGCCGACCAGCTCTGGGGGTGGCGAACCAGCGCCTGGAGAGAAGGGATTATTTATTTGGTCCATGATATGTCCTAAGCAAATTTATATAAAGATATACATAGTTATATCACAAAATAGCTATAAGTGTCTATAAGTTTATATAAATTCCTTTTTAAGCTGCATACACCCGGTCTTCGTCCGCTTTAAATTGATAAAATATGAATATGATAAGGGATGAGGATTCTTTTCATAAAACAGAACTTTTACACATACATAAGAACACCCGAAAATTGGCCGTTTGCAATTTTCGGGTATGGCTGCAGGCCACCAGGCCCTGGTCCTTTACGGTCAGCGTTGTCCCGCCGGTTTTGGGGAGCGTTATCGCTTTAACTGAAAACAGCGGACTTTTATTCAACTGGCTCAATTTTTTCCTAACTCTCACAGGCTGCGTCGCTGCACATGCGGCCGCGAACGCGTTTTCTGACTATTTTGACTACAAAAAAGGCGTTGACAGGCCCGGCATCTACGGGTCAAGCGGCGTGCTGGTGGAAAATCTGCTTACGCCAAAACAATTGCTTCTTGTGCCGGCGTTTGGATTTTCTATAGCTGCGGCGGCAGGGATTTATCTGATGACGACACTTTCAAACGGAACCTCGCTGCTCTGGCTGGTCCTTTCGGGGGCCTTCCTAGGTTTTTTCTACACCACCCCGCCTTTCGTGATTAAATATCACGCCCTTAGCGAGATAGCTGTTTTTCTGGCTTTTGGCCCTTTAATGACGCTTGGGGCGTATTTCACACAGGCCGGCGCCTACTCGTGGAAACCATTTTTCTATTCTTTTCCAATGGCGCTCCTGGTGGCGGCCATAGTGCTCAGCAATAATTTGCGCGACATAAAAACCGACAGCGTTACCGATATTAAAACCCTGGCCATAATATTTAAAGATACCGGCGCAAAAAAGATATATTACTTTCTTTTAGCCGGCGCTTACGCAATTACGCTTCTGCTTGTGATATTAGCGGGGCTTACCTGGATTGCGCTGATAACCTTCCTCTCGCTGCCGCTGGCAATAAAGCTGAAAAAGACAGTGAGAAATAAAGAAGCCGCCGGCGAGAAGGATTTTGCCTCTATCGACGCCATGACCGCGCGGCTGCATTCCGCTTTCAGCCTGCTTTTTATAATAGCTCTGGCAAGCCAGCTCTGACGACCCTGCCCAAGGACTAGCTGCAATAGCGCGCTTTAAGTATTTTTACTATCGGTTCCGGATCAAAATCCTTAAAAAGGATGTCGTCCAGGTCCATTTTTTCTTCCGCCATCATGTACTCCACCACCAGCTTATTAAGGTAGGAATCATAATAAGGGCTGCTTGCGGCATCGCTCTTACAGATATCGGATGGATTGCTTTCTTTGTCGTCTGAAAAAATCACCTGCCCGGAATAGCCTTCTTTTTTCCAGCTAGCCGCCATAGCGTAGGTAAGCGCCCCCATTTTTTCCCTCATCTGCAGCATAACCGCTTCGCGCGCGAGCAGCTTATCGAGAGCGAACTTATTTTTGGGATCCAGGGGAGAGGCCACCAGACCTTTTTCAAAATTCACCGGAGCCATGAATATTATGTCCTTAAAAGGATGCTGGCAGGCGTAAGCCTTGCGGCAGAAGGGCGCGAAAAAAGCGTACTCCTCCGCGCTTGCGGCGACATAAACCTCAAATTTCCGCCCCTCGGAGTACAACTGCGAATTTTTAAGCTTATCAAGAGCTTTTTCCATAAAGAGCTCCGCCGAGACGGGTGTCGGTGAGCGGGAAACGATAACAAAACTTCCGCGCTCAAAACGGTTATCAAAAAAAATGCCCGGCTGATATAGAATGCCGCCGTATGTTAAACAGACCGCCAGAACCAATAAACTTAAAAATTTAAACATTTTCTCCCCCTGTCAAATTGTATTATCCGCCGTACAGAGTTCTTACAGCCAGCGGAACATCATCGGTCCAAACTCCTTCAACGCCTAATTCCGCCAGGTATCTTATGTCATAGTAGCTGTTAGCCACGCCGGAGGAAACCCCCACCCCAGCCCTGGCCGCGGCAAGAACCTGTTCTTTGAAATTGAACAAAGCCGCACAGCCTTTAAACACCTGCCTGGTCAGCGGCCAATTGACCCACCCTGCACACACTTTTGAGGCTCCGGCGGCCGCCGCCGTTTTTAAAATAGCGCCCGGCAGTAACGGCATTACACCTATCCCTATATCCGGTACCGCCGCGCTTGCGGCTTTAAGAAGGCGCGCTCTGTGCGCGAACGTTATAATAAAAGCCCTGTCCTGCACTCCGGCTTTTTTTATTTCAAAGGCCAGCGCGGCTGCATCCTCCGGGCTGTCCACGCACAGCTCAAAATAAAAAATTCTGGCGGGCCCGAGTATCATAATATTCAGAATATCGTAAAGGTGAGCTATCGGTTCTTTGCCGAAAACTTTCAGCGTCTTAAGGTGGGCATAGGAAGTGCCGGCTATCGGCCAGGGCCTGCCGCAAACGCGGCGGGCATCTCCGTCATGAAACGCTATAAACTGTCCATCCAAGGTCTTTCTGATATCGCATTCAACGGCTGTAGCGCCGTTTGAGAAAGCTAGTTTAAAAGCGGCCGCAGTATTCTCCGGAGCGTTGAGTAAAGCCCCCCTGTGGGCAAAGATCTGCGGTTTAGCCATTATAGATGAATTCTAATATATTCCGCCGCGCCTGCGGTAAAGTTTATTCTCCTTGCTGCGCCCTGAAAGCCTGCACTATCCTGTCCGGCGAGACCACTTTATAGTTGTTTTCTTTAAACCACTGGAGAAGGCGCCTAACTGTTTCTCGGCTTTGCGGGTGGATATCGTGCATAAGGACTATTCCCTTCCCGCGCTGCTTTATGAGGGCTATGGTCTTGGCATACAGTTCATCGGGTGATTTTACGGACCAATCCATGGTGTCTATGGTCCAGCCAAGCGGCACCAGATCCAAACCCGTTATAACGGCTTTAAGCGCGTCAGCGCCAATAACTCCATACGGCGGGCGGAACAATGCAGGTTTCACGCCTGTAGCGGAAGTGATAGAACCCGCCGCCTGGCCCAGTTTGGCCAGGGTTTTTCCCGTGGTATAAGCGGTAAAGGGCTTGCCCGTTTCAGTGGCGTGGTTATAACCGTGCACGGCAACGAAATTGCCGTCTTCAGCTTCAACTTTTATTATGGCTTTTCCGGCGGCTCCGAGTTTCTCGCCAAGCACAAAAAAGACAGCCTGGGCGGAATTGGCTTTCAGATTATCCGCCACCGCCATGGAATATTTTCCCGGCGCGGGACCGTCGTCAAAAGTGAGTATGATCTCGCCCTTGTTTAAAAAGGAGTCATCCTGAACAAGAAAGGGAGTGCTGCCTTTAACATATACTATCTTAGCGAACCCTCTCTTTATGGTAACCGGTTCAGCCCTGCCGTCCTCAGTCCCGAAACCGAACACCCCGCGCAATTCCGACATAACTTTCTCAGACGGCAGGTGTAAACGGACCGGGTCGCCGTTCAAAGACATGGGACTGCCGGACGCGCCCAGACCGGCTTCTATTTCATCAACCTTGCGCCGCAGATAATCGCCGGCTATAGAGGCCTCCAGATAATCCTCGGTGCCTGGAACAGCCTGATATGCGATATCTGAATAGTAGGCAAGCGTCGCCAGATAACCCTCGTAATCCGCAGCAGCGCCGTCCACGACCTGCGCTTCCGGAGCCGCCGGCACTTCCCGTCCAACGGCGCTTTCAAGCGTGAGGTCCTGTTCAAATTCTGCGGCCGCGGAAAAAGCGGGGAATAACAGCAGGAACGATAGCAGCTTTAAAATTATCGGCACTAGATTCTCCCAGTTGAAGCCATATTAATATTATTCCGTAAAACGGGAGGTTTAATAAGGGTCTTAAGGGAACTTAACAGGTGTTTATGGACCTATATTTATTGCCCGAACGGGCAGAAGAAAGGCAGGGGCTAGCGTATAGGGATTAGGGTATAGGGCAAAGGAATTTCTTGTTTCCGCACCCTCTCCCCTCTACCCTATCCCCTATACCCTATACCCTATCAGATTGTGCCTACGATAAAGTACCAGATGAGCACGGCAATAACAAGAGCAATAAGCTTTATATTCCAGTTCCTGGTAAACAGTTCCGGTATATTCATACTGTGGGGGGCGGAGGCGACGCCGGACGCTGGGCCTTTCTGAGCAGGATTTTTTCCGCCTTTGAGCGGTAAAGCTGGTAAAGCATGGCTTCCAGATCCGAGGGTTCCACCGACTGCTGCAGATGGCCGTTTCTTGCCAGGCAAAGCTGCCCCGTTTCTTCCGAGACAGTAATAATTATTGCGTCCGTCATTTCGCTGAGGCCTATGGCTGCGCGATGGCGCATGCCGAGTATCTTTGAAAGCTCCTTCTGTTCGGTAAGGGGCAGGATGCAGCCTGCCGCCACCACGCGGTTGTTCGCGATAACTGCGGCCCCATCATGAAGCAGGGTGTTATTGTGAAAGATGGTAAGCAGGAGCTCTTTAGACACTTCCCCGTTAAGCCGCACACCCGTTTCCTCAATATCACGCAGGCCCATATCCTGCTCAAGCACTATAAGCATGCCCATTTTTTCTTTCATGGCAAGTTTCAGGGCTTCCATCATTTCAGGGATGAATTGGTATTCCTGCGACATCATTATCCGGCCAAGCGGGTTTGAGCCTATATTTGCGAGCGCAAACCGTATTTCAGGCTGGAACACCACTATTAAGAGAAAAATACCAGCGAACCAGAACTGCTGAAGGAGCCAGCCGGTGGCGGCCAGATGTGAATATTTGGCAAGAGCGGTGATGATAGCCAGAATAAAAACGCCCCAGATAACCTGCATGGCCCTGGTGCCCTTGACCAGCAGTATTAGGCGGTAAACTATGTAATAAACGGCTAGAATATCTATTATATTTCTGGCGTAATTCATTCGAATCCCTAAAAATCAGTGCTGAAGAGCTGAAGCACTGAAGTAAAAACTTCCAGGTTTACGAACTTCAGCGCTTCAGAGCTTCAGCCTTCAGCGCTAAACAGCGTTCGTTCCGGCTTTAAACAAAGCTTCCATTTCCAGCGCGTCCACCACTTCTTTTTCAATAAGCATTGCAGCTATAGCGTCAAGCACCGGGCGTCCGGAGGTCAAAATGTCCCTTGCTTTGGTATGGCACTCCGCCACTATGCGGGTAACTTCATCATCCACGTTTTTCGCCGTTTCATTTGAATAACCAGGCTGCCTTACTATGTCGCGGCCCAGAAACACTTCCGCCTCATCTTTCTTAAGCGAGATGGGGCCTATTTTGTCACTCATGCCGAACTCAAGCACCATTTTCTGAGCGTAGTTGGTGACCTTGGACAGATCATCCTGTGCGCCGGTGGTTATCTCTGAGAAAACCAGCTCTTCAGCCGCCCGGCCGCCGAGAAGCACACAGAGCTTGTTGGAAATCTCCGTCTTGCTGGTAAGGTATTTATCCTCCAGCGGCAATTGCAAAGTGTAACCCAAAGCGGGCCCGCGCGGAATTATGGAAATCTTATGCACAGGGTCCGAACCTGGCAGGGATCTCGCCACAAGGGCGTGCCCCGCCTCGTGATAGGCCACTATCTTTTTCTCGCGGTCGGAAATAACGCGCGACCTGCGCTGGGGGCCGGCTATCATTTTTTCTATCGCCTCCTCAAAATCGCCAAGCTCAACGCCTTTTTTATCTTTCTTGGAAGCGAGTATGGCCGCTTCGTTTACTATATTTGCCAGATCAGCTCCCACAAAACCCGGGGTATGCCGCGCTATTACAGATAATTCCATTCCCTCCGCAAGCTTCACTTTCCTTGAGTGGACCTCAAGAATTTCCAGACGGCCCTTGATGTCTGGAATGGGGACATTTATACGCCTGTCAAAACGGCCAGGGCGCAACAGGGCCGTATCCAGCACATCGGGCCGGTTTGTGGCGCCTATGAGGATAATGCCTTCGTTAGCTTCAAAGCCGTCAAGCTCCACCAGCATCTGGTTAAGCGTCTGCTCTCGCTCGTCGTGCCCGCCGCCTATGCCCGCGAACCGCGAACGCCCCACGGCGTCAAGCTCGTCCACAAACACTATGGCGGGCGCGCTTTTTTTAGCCCGCTCAAACAGGTCCCGCACGCGCGAAGCACCGACTCCCACGAACATCTCCACAAATTCCGAGCCGGAGGAGGTGAAGAACGGCACGCCCGCCTCGCCGGCGATGGCGCGGGCAAGCAGGGTTTTGCCGGTGCCCGGAGGGCCGTAAAGCAGAACGCCTTTCGGAAGCTCGCCGCCCAGCCTGCGGTATTTCTTTGGATTTTTAAGATAATCCACTATATCGCTCAATTCTTCTTTGGTCTCTTCGCAGCCCGCGACATCCTTAAAGGTAACTTTCTGCTTTTTCAGGTCCTGCTGGCGGGCCTTGGACTTGCCGAAAGACATGGCCTGTTTGCCGCCCATCTGCGCCTGACGCACGAACAAAAACCACCACAGAAAAACAAAAATCAGTATCCAGCCCACGTTGAGGATCAGACTTGTTATCCAGCTTTTGTCCGCCTCGCCGGAAAACGACTGCACACCCGCGGTTTCCATGTCTTCTATCAGCTTCAGGTCGCTCAAGGGTATGGTTTTGAAGAGAACCTTTTTATCGCCTTCACTGAACTCTCCCTTTATCATATCCGGGCCTATCAGGACCTTGCTTATTTCCCTGGCTTTAAGCTTAGTCTTGAATTCGGAATAGGGGATCTGTTTTTCCCGCTCAACGGATTTCACATTCTGGTACACGGCCACCATAAGCGTGAACGCGAGCACCCAGAAAAGCATCTGCCTGAGATTTTGTTTCAATGGCATAGTTTATCAACCTTTAGCCTTTATGGCGGATTTTTTTAAAACTCCAATATACGGCAAATTGCGGTAAAGCTCATTGTAATCAAGACCATACCCTACCACAAATTTGTTGGGTATTACAAAGCCGGAATATTTTATCGGCACCCGGGTCTTGCGGCAGGACGGTTTATCCAGCATAGTGCAGATTTCAAGCGAGCGGGGCCGGCGGGTTTTCAGGTTTTTCAGCATATAACTCATAGTAAGGCCGGAATCCACCACATCCTCAACTATCAGCACATCGCGCCCCTCTATGTTCTGCTTTAAGTCAAGAATGGTGCGCACCACTCCGGTTGACTGCCGGCCCGAATAGGAAGAAAGCATGATAAAATCCACATTGGTTTCGATACTTATATTTTTAAGCAGGTCCGATAAAAACAGCACGCATCCTTTAAGGACGCCGACAAATGTAACGCACCTGCCTTTGTAGTCGGTGGAGATGCGCTCTCCGAGTTTTTTGATTCCGGCTTCCAATTCAGGAGCGGAAATTATAATTTCCTCCAAATCTTTGTGCATAGGCGTTATATTCTAGGTTTTTTGGAGAGTCTTTTCCAATTAATCCAGGTCCCCTAAAAGCTCACGTAACTTTCCAAA
>DMES01000010.1:0-253 GCA_003450815.1 Elusimicrobiota bacterium
TCATTTATATTCCAGAGACGGAAGGTTCCGGCGTGATTCCCAAGGCCACCGACATGGTTAAAGTCCACTATCACGGCACTTTCCCGGACGGGAAGGTTTTTGATAGTTCGGTTGACAGGGGAACGCCGGCGGAGTTTCCGCTTAACGGCGTAATTGCCTGCTGGACTGAGGGAGTGCAGAAAATGAAAGTGGGCGGCAAGGCCAAGCTGGTATGCCCGTCAGATACCGCTTACGGCGACCAGGGCGCGGGCGG
>DMES01000010.1:418-748 GCA_003450815.1 Elusimicrobiota bacterium
TACGGCGACCAGGGCGCGGGCGGAACAATACCCGGCGGAGCCACCTTGGTGTTTGATGTGCAGCTGCTCGAAATAATTAAGGCCCCGGCTGCGGAGCCCGTTATTGGTGGAAAGCCCGCTAAAAAGCCTGCCGCACAAGCCAAACCGGCTAAACCGGCGGCTGAAGCCAAACCGGCAAAATAAAATTATAATCAGTGTAGCACAAAATCACGCGGACACACAGAAAGGCCGCAGACTTATAAAGTCTGCGGCCTTTTATTCGTTTATGTCCGCACGGAATTCCAGCGGCATACGCCCATTCGCTATTAGCCTGAAAAATTCAGTTGAATT
>DMES01000010.1:908-31804 GCA_003450815.1 Elusimicrobiota bacterium
CCTGAAAAATTCAGTTGAATTTTTTCCTTCGCAGAGCTCAGGTGCGCTTCGCGCGGCATACGCCCTCGCAAATTCTGCGCGCAATGCGCTTGATTTGCGACCCGCAAAGCGGGGAATCCTGCATATTTTTGTTCCTTATATTTTCAAATGAGAATAACCTTGAACTGCAGGATTCGGGCTAGCTATTAGCTATTCGCTGCCCTTTATCTTTTATCGCTACCGACAGCAGTATTGAAGCGCCCAACAGGCCCAGCACAACGGCCAATGAAAGGATGGCCGGAATGTGGATTAAGTTTGAAAGAAGCATTTTTGCGCCCACATAAAAAAGTATCACTGAGATCCCCGTTTTAAGGAAACGGAAAGAATCAATTATCGCGGCCAGGAAAAAATAAAGCGAGCGCAGCCCCACCACAGCGAACACATTGGAAGTGTATACCACGAATTTATCGGTTGAAATCGCAAGCACAGCGGGGATTGAGTCAACCGCGAAAATCACATCCGAGGTTTCCACCACTATAAGCGTGGCAAGAAGGGGGGTAGCGTACCAGATTTCTTTTTTTATAAAAAACAAGGGTGTATCTATGGAATTGTCAAAGGGCATTAACTTAGAGAAAAGCTTTAAAACAGGGTTCTTTCCCGGGTCCATGTTTCCAGTGTCGTGCATAAGCATTTTGACCGCCGTGAAAATAAGTATGGCTCCGAACACATAAATGAGCCAGTGGAAAGCGTTCAGCAGGCCTATGCCGGCGAAAATAAGCACGAGACGCATTATAACGGCGCCAAGTATTCCCCAGGTAAGTATTTTAGGCTGGTATTTTTTTGGTATGGCGAAATAAGAAAAAATGAGCAGGAACACAAACATGTTATCCATTGAAAGCGAGTATTCAATAATATAACCCGTAAAAAATTCAAGCATCTTTTCGCGGCCAAGCATATAGCCGGTAAGCAGGCCGAAAAGCGAAGCGATAAGCACCCAGAAGCCGCAAAGCAGCATGGATTCTTTGCGGGATATTTCATGGGCTTTTCCGGAGGAAAGCTTCAGGTCGGCGCTGAAAAGCGCGACCGCGGTTACAATGAAAACGCTCCACATGATCTCAAGGTTGCTCATAATGTATGAGATTATACCTAAATATGCGGTACGGAATTACGGCCGCCTTGTTGACCATCCGGCTTTGACAGGCTGAAAAAACCCGCGTTTCGCTTCACTTTTTTCCCCTTGCAAAACACGGATAATATAACTTACAATACGCTTACGTTGTTAAAATCCGGAGGTGCTATGGAAAAAGTATTCGATGTGGTATTGCTATTGGCTTTGCCGGCTTCCGGCAAATCAGAAGTTCGGAGATATCTGTCTGAAATGCCGCCAGACCTGCTCAGAAAAGATTTTCATATAGGGGATACTCTCCAGCTTGATGATTTTCCATATGTGCACATAATGAGGCGCGCGGACGATGAACTGGCAAAACTGGGCCTTGCCCGGATATTTTTCAAGTCGCCGGACAAGCCTTTTGCGGACCCGAAAGACTGGGGCACGCTTATACACCTTATTAACGAGGATTATGACGACCTGATGGCTAGGTGTGTTTCAAAACCCGCCTCGGCCGCTGCGCTGCTTGTGGAGCGCATTGAAACTGCGGCAAGAAAAGCGGGTATAGCTCCACGGCTTGCTGTTCTTGACGAGGAAACGCTTGCAAAAGTTACCGCCGCCCTGGAAAAAGAGGCGTATGCGATGCTTAATGAAAAGCATGCGGCTTACCCCGAATCCTTTGAGGGCAAGACTATTGTAATAGAAGCCGCCCGCGGCGGAGCGCAGGGCTCCGCTATGCCGCTTCCGGCGCCCTTCGGCTATAAATATTCACTCGGTCGTCTTTCACCTGAGATCCTTAAAAAGGCGGTAATACTTTATGTATGGGTGACCCCTGAGGAGTCACGCCGGAAAAATACCGCGCGCACTAATCCCGACGATCCGGGTTCCATCCTGCATCATGGCGTGCCCATGGAAGTTATGATAAACGACTACGGAACCGACGATATGGACTGGCTGGAAAAAAACACGGAGGTCCCCGGCACTGTTACGGTGTCTGCTGGGGGACAGAAATTCCATCTGCCGATCGGCCGATTTGACAACAGAGTGGACAAGACCAGCTTCTTGCGCGATGACAAGGCCAAATGGCCGGTCGAAAGCGTAAATAGCGTGCGCAACGGCATAAAGGCGGCTACAGATAAACTTTACTCAATGCAGGCGGCTGAAAAAAAATAAAAGCGGTTTAAAAATAAAACTCCGCCGGTTTTACCGGCGGAGTTTTATTTTCGGGGTTGTTGACTAGTGATTTTCCTGAAATCTATGGATTTATCGGTGCAAACCGACTCCGGAATGTTATACAATATCAAAGTATTTATATGCCGAGGTAGCTCAACGGTAGAGCATTCGCTTCGTAAGCGACAGGTTGTGGGTTCAAGTCCCATCCTCGGCTGAATAAAATCAGGGTAGTGGGTTTAGGGTATAGGGTTCAGGGTTTAAGGATCTCCTTATTTCTGCACCCTATACCCTCCACCCTAGTCCCTATACCCTCTCCAGCATATTATGGCTAAAAAGAACAATCAACAGCAGTACGATGAGTTTTCCGATACGGATTTTGCTCCGGGCGTAAGCTTTACCAGAAAGGCGATATGCTGGTGGCTGCCTATACTTTACCTTCTGATTTCAGATTCGTTCTACCTGCGCACCTACGATTCCGCCCAGGTAAAAATTACGCTTATGCAGATGGGGGGGATAGGCCTGCTTGGCATGTGGCTTTCCCTGCTTGCTATGGAGGGCCGAAAAGCTTTCCGTAGCAATGACTTCGTGTTTCTGGCGCCCTTTTTTGCTTATCTCGCTTATGTCCTGGTTTCTTTCTTCCACGCGCCGTATAAGGGCGCGAGCGTGGATGATTTTGTTCGCTATATCCTCTATATGTCAGTTACGCTTGTCGTCATACGGGAATTCAGCGTTCCCGCCATAGACCGTCTTACAAAGATACTGCTCATCACCGCTTATATATCCGTCTTGTACGGTTTTGTTCAGTTCCTGGATGTGCGCTGTTTTCCGCCCAAGGCCGAGGGGCCCGGGCTTGATCCGTTTATATGGCGACAGGCTTTCGGCTCAAGGACTTTTTCAACTTACGGTAATCCAAATTTTTTCGGGAACTTTTTGGTCCTGATCCTGCCTATCGCAGTTACGCAATACCTTAAAAAACGTTCGTTCAATCTCCTGCCGCTCATTATCCTTAATCTGGTTTGTCTATACGGCACTTACACAAAAGGCGCTTGGCTGGGATTTGGTATCTCAACTTTCATTTTTGTCATTTTTTATGTTTATTTCTTTTCGGGCGTGAACAGGAAAAAACTGCTCAAGATTATGATGGTCGGCGGTGCGGTGTCGATCATCTTCGCACTGCTTGTGCTTAATTACGCGCGCAAAAGTCCCACTTCCGTGCCGTTCCGGGTGGCAACCTGGCTGTCTACCTGGGAAATGATTGAAACGCATCCGCTTATCGGGACGGGAGTAGGGAGTTTTAAAGTTATCTATCCGGCCTTTCGGCGTCCGATAATATTCCATCTTGAGGGCAAGCACAATACTGAAACCGACCATGCCGAGGATGAGCATATAGAGCAGTGGATGGATAACGGCCTTATCGGTGCGGGGTTTTATCTATGGATAATCATATTTGTGACGACCGTGGGCCTCAGGGGACTTAACACGCTGACAGAGAACCTGAAGGGCGCAAAACCGCCCCCTGTAGCTTACGATCTCCTTGGTTATCTTACGTCTTTTCTGGGTATGCTCATTCATAATACTACGGATGTAAGCATGCGTTTTGTTTCCTCAGGTATTTTTTTGGGGCTTTTGCCGGGAGTTATAGTGAACCTCGCACGGGGCCAGGCCCTCTGGGAGCTGCATTACAAGCATGAACAGGCCGAGACACAGTCGTTGTCCGCGACTGAGGCGCAGAAAGCTAAAACGTCTACCGGCGGGATTTATAACGGTTTGCTTTGGGTGGCCAGGGCGCTGGCATTGGGCGCGCTGGTTTATCTTGTTTTTTTGATACTCAGGGAATTTTCAGATCTTCAGGGGCCGCTGCGCAATTACGGTACCGGCGGGGAAGTTTTGCAGTGGTGGATAGCCTGGGGAGTTATGCTTTCAGTAGTGGTTTTTTTTGCCTATGTTTATTCAAAGATACTTCTTAAAGGCGTGGCATTGGGGGCGATTTTAGCCATACTTCTGGTGCTTTGGCCCACCTATTATTTTTGGGGATGGTTTAAGAGTGATGTCTATCATAATATGGCCATTTTCTTTTCCAAACAGGGTAAGTGGGAAGATGCCATTACCTACTATAAGAAGGTAAATAAATTCAATAATTATTTCATAATGCCCTATTACTTTGTGGGCAATGTTTTCAACGACCGCCTGAACATGGAACGTCAGTACAAGCCCGGCTGGGGCGACGAAGACGGCGTTGCCCGCACCGATTTTGAAAGGGCCATGGCATCATATGAAAAAGTCCGCGCCATAGCTCCCAATTATGTGCAGATGCATCATCAGGTCGGCACGCTTTACATGAAGATGTTCGAATATCTGAGCGCGCGCGGGCAGCCTAAGGAGGCCCAGGCCTACCTGGATAAGGCTTTGGCGCGGCTTAATCTCTATGAAAATCTGGATCCCGTTTATCCGTATAATTACTACCGCAAGGCGCAGATACACATATACCGCAAGCAATTTGACAAGGCCGAAACCGAGTATCTTCATAACCTTAGCGGTTGGAAGTGCTATACCCCGAATCATCTGCACGCCACGACTGAGGCCTATATCAACCTAGCCAACGCCCGTTACGGCATGGGCAAATATAAAGAGGCGGCTGAAGACTATCGGAGCGCTTTGAAACTGGACCCAAATTCTGCGCCAGCGAAGCAGAACCTGGCTGTTCTCGAGGCCCATTTCGGTGTGAACAGCGTTTCAGTGAAACCCGGAAAATAGTTTTTTTTGGAAAATAAATGCCGGAAAAAAACGCATTCAAAGGGGAGAGGCTGCTTAATTTGTTTCTGCTGACGGCCTTCTTCGTTTCCCCGCTGCTTTTCTTTACGGATCTCACCCGCAATCCATATTACCTGCAAATAACACTGCTTAATATTTCGCTGCTGGCGGCTATGGCTGTCATAGCCTTAAACGCTTTTTACGGGCGCTGCAATTTCCTGCCGGAACTGCCCCTTAACATCCCCGCGGCCGCGCTGCTGGCGGTTTATCTGTGCAGCCTTGTTTATTCGTATTTTAACCATGCGGCTTTTTTCAGGCCGGCGATGGTAAGCGAGGGGCTGAAAATAGTGTTATACACACTGGTAAATTGTTTTTTCGCTTTCTACCTGTCTTTACGAACCCCGTTTGCCGGTCTCTCAAAGCTTGAAGAGCCGGAAGTCGGTAAATGGCTGGCGCTTATTTTGTTATGGGGCGTTATGTGGTTTCTTTTTCCTTTCGTTAAATCCCCAATTTCTTCGCAGGATTTTTGGTCCAGGTTTTGGGATCCATACGGAGGTCTTTTATGGCTTGGCGGCGCGGTTGCCGTATATCTGACGCTCAAAAAACCCGCAAAGCAGGAAGATATTCTGGCTATGATAATGGCGGCCGCCGGCATTTCCTCACTTTACGGAGTGTTGGAATATTTCCACATTGAACTGGTGTGGGCCAAACTTGTCAACCCGTACGGCAACCGTTCCGTTTCCACCTTCGGCAACCCCAATTTCATCTCTTCCTATGTGGTCATGCTGCTGCCGCTGGCCGCTTATTATCTAACGGGCGCTAAAACGCGCGGCGTCAGGTTCTTTTACGGAATTCTCTTTTTTTCGTACGAAGGGATGCTGATGGCCAGCCTGACCCGTTCGTCGTGGATAGGCGCGGTGGCCGCTTTCTCTTTCTTGTTCTCCTTTTCTGCTATCAGGCGTAAGTTTTCCGACAACGAAAATTTCCTTGTTCCCTTTTTTGCCGCCGCACTGATCCTGCTGCTACTCTGGCCCAATCAGACGCTTACGCCTTCGGGCGGATTTTGGTATGTCTGTGCGGGGCTCTTTTTTCTATCCTCCTTTCGCGCAGTAAGGCGTAAGTTTGGTGAGAATAAAAAGTTCCTATTGCCATTTTTTGCCGCCGCGTTATTCCTGCTTATACTTTGGCGCCCGGGTATATTCAAGCCTGCGAACGGATTCTGGAATATTAGATCAGCGCTCTATGAAAGGGTTTCTGAGGGCGCGGCCAAAATAAATTCCAACCCCTCGCTTTCTTTGTCTGCGGACAATAAGACGATCTATCCGTCTTACCATCAGCGACTGCTTATCTGGACCAGCGCCTGGCAGATGGGGCTTGAGAATCCGCTTTTAGGCAAGGGCTGGGGACTTTTTGAGCTTTTCTATCCGTTCTATCAGGGCAACCTGATTTTCAACTATGAAGCGGCCCGTAATCTGCGCACACACGCCAATAACGCCCATAACGAAGTTTTGGAACAATGGTCGCAGGCGGGGCTTCTTGGCCTGGGCGCCTATCTCTGGTTCTTTTTTACCTTGGGCGCCGGATTTTATTCTTATTACCGGCGTTCCGCGCCAGAGGCCGCGGCCTCAGCCGTGCCGCTGGCGGCGGCGCTGACCGGGATGTTTGCGGATAATATGTTCAATGTTTCGCTGCATTTTGCTGTGCCGGGGCTTTTGTTCTGGTGGCTTACCGGAGCGTTAGCTTTGCGGGTTTTTTCTCCCGCACCCTCCTTCAGCCTTCAGCCTTCAGCCTTCGGGTGGCCCAGACGCGCGGGCCTGGCCGCCCTGGTCTGCATCTGCGCGCTGTCTGCTATTTTATGGCAAAGGCAGTTCACGCGCGAATTTTGTTATTTTAATGGATTCAAGGAAATGCGCAGGAATAACTTCTCCCAGGCGGCGCTTGAACTTAAAAAAGCTTACGACCAGCATTCGCACGAGGTCAATACTAACTACGAACTGGCCAACGCCTATGTGCGCTCCGGAGAGCCTGAAAAAGCTGAATGGGCCTACCACGAGGCGCTTAAAGCCAACGCGGGCTATGATGAGATTTATTTTAATCTCGCTGTGGTGCAAAGTCGTTTGGGAAAGAAACCGAAGGCGCTGAGCGCTCTTCAAACATCCGTTTTTATTAACCCACTGAACCCGCAGGTTTATCAGGCCCTGGCGGAGATTTATATCTCGTCACCCGGTATAATTCCGCCGCCGGTTTCCGGATCCGAGGGGCCTGGTATTGCCGGGCTATCTGCCGGGGAAGGTGCAAAAGAGCGGGCGGCTAGGGAGGGCGTGCGGCTGTTTTCTGAAGCGGTAAGGGTTTTCCCCAATGATGGGAATATGTGGAATACTCTTGGCTATTTTTACACGCTGCAAAAGGACATTCCCGGGGCCAAAATGGCTTATGGCCGCGGCGTACGGATAGCCCCCGATAACAAAATGCTGGCGGATAATCTTGTCGGCATGGTTGCCAGAATGAGAATAAAGAACGACCCTGATATGGAGTGGCTGCAACTCTACAACTCAGCTTCCGCCGGCCTTGCGGGCGGAGATATTAAAAAGGCGCTGAAAGATGCCGATACCCTTTTAAATCTTGACCCCGGCAACACGAATCTCCTCGCTCTTAAAGCCAAACTGGCGTTTATTGCGGGAGACCTTGGGGGGGCCAAAACTCTGCTTTCAGCCTTGCTTGAAAAAAATCCGGCCGATAACTCAGTCCGCTACGGGCTGGCTACAACTTATGAGAAAATGGGCGATTTTTCCCGCGCCAAAGCTGAGTGGGCGAGATTCCTTCAGATTGAGCCTGGCAATGCCGCTGTGGCGGCCCGTCTGAAGGCGCTGCCGTAAGGGGAGTAAATAGTGAATAGCAAGAAAGCGAATAGTGGTTGGAAATTAGGTATAGAAGCCAGAAAGATATATATTTGGTGAACCCGTCAGTTGCCTTGTAGTTGCAAAGCTTGCTTTGCCTCTTCTGCGGGCAGAGCAAGCTCAGGCGCTGACAACGCCAGGGGAAACCTCTACTGCGGTGTACTCTCGACTGTCGGGAAGGGATGGCCCGTGACAGGCCAGTGTCACTACCACTACCGCTGTTTGTTTTATTGTGCCGGTCACGCTTTCGTAACAATAGCGCAATATTTAGGTAAAGAGGAAGAGGTTAAATATAAGTAACAACCTGGTAGCAATGCGGGCGAGACAAATCTGGAGCGCTGAAATGAAGGCTAACTATAAACGAGGGATGCGGGTTCTGCCGTTGGCGGTTTTTTTCGTATTAGCCGCCGGTCTGCCTTCGCGCGCTCAGCGGGAGGCGCCAAAAACCGGCAGTATCACCCGTTCCATGGAACAAGGTATACGACTTTACCACGATGGCCAGGATAACGAGGCGATGGACCGCTTTATGGAGATCCTGACAAAAGGCACTCCCTCAGAGAAGTCCCTTGCAAACGAATATATCCAGAAAATCACGCTAAGGTTAAATACCGGTGTGGGCACTCTTAGGGACAAAGGGCCTGGTGCTGGGAGTTTAAGCGATGTTGAAGAGGTAAAACAGACTCAGGTTAGAAAGACAGTCCATCCCGAGGAGCAAGTTACCGAAGAGGAGGGCATAGAAAAGGATGCGGCAGCTGCCAAGATCGCGCAGAAAGAAAGGGTGAGCGAAAAGATAGCCGCGAGGATCGCGGTAATGCGGCGCTCGGCTCTTCTTGAGTTGCAGCGTTACGAAAGTGTTAAAATTTATATGGGCGGCGAGCTGCCCAAGGCTATCACCATTAATGCCTCTGCCTTTTTTATGAATGAAACGGTTTTTAAGCCGGGTGTCACGCCCGTACTCTCAAACCTGGCGGGCTTGATTTTTACTCTGGGCAAGGCCGGCTGTCTCATTCTGCCTGAGGGTTCTGTCCAGAACGATCTTAAAATAAAAAACATCCGCCAGGCCCTGGCCCTGAATTCATATCTGATCTCACGCGGGATTTCTCCCGCGCGTATAGATGTTCATCTGACAGGTTCCGATGTGAAATTCCCCAGGGAGCTTACCAACATCAGCGGATTGGTAATACTGTTTTCCTACGAGAATGAGCAGCGCCTTGTGGATCCCGAAGAAGTGTCTCCCAGGGGCCCGAAGGTTTCTCTTGGCATTTACCCGACCGCCATAGCCACGCGCAATAATGAAGGCGCCATAGTTGAGTTTTCGGTTTTGGCTCCGCGTAACGGTACGCCTTCCTGGAAATTTCAGATTTACTCGGTTCAAAAAGATAGTAACCTTCTGTTGCTGCAGGAGATTTCCGGAACTGGCGCCCAGTACAATCAGAGTTTCTGGAATGCCCGTAAAAACTTTTTTGGCGCCCCTTATCCGGCTGGAAAATATCAGTTCGCTCTAACGGCGGCTGATGTGGAGGGCAGGGAAAATACTATCCGGCGGCTGCTTGTTGTCAAACCGGAGCCGGGAGAGGAGAAAGCCCCGCAGCCTAAGATGACTTCAGTAAATACCGCCACAACTTTAAAAACCACGGCTCTTAAGCCCGGCAAGGCTCTTCTGAAAAATAAACTCCCTTCAAAATTCGGAAAAAAAGGTAAAGCCGGAGCCGCCTCCTTAAAAAATAAGCCCGCCGCGGCACGGAAAGCCGCCAAACCTCCGCCTAAAACAGCGGCCACTTCTGACGGGGCCTTGGCCGCCTCTGCGGAGGCGGCTGTAAGCGGCGAGGCCCAGACTGCCGTGTCAGGCCAGGTCAGCTATAAAATTTACTTTAAAGAAAATAGCGCTATTGTAACGGCCAACAGCGAAAAAAAGCTCTACCAGGTGGCGGAAACCCTGAATTACTATCCGATGTCAAAGGTGACGCTTACCGGCTACGCCTATTCCGGTGAGCCCAATGCCGATACTATGGCGGAAAACAGGGTAAACTATGTGGTCTCCCGGCTTACCGAGAAGTATAAAATAGACAAAGAACGCCTGGACGCCCAGACCAAAGTTTCAGATACTCCCAAAACACTGGTTGAAATAAAACTGGTTGGAAAGGAATAATGGGTAAAACTGCCGACAAGGATACTTTGGGCATTTACATCTCGCCCTCGGAAATTTGTCTTTCTGAAGTGAAGGTGGGCAAAAATTCCCGGCTGGAAGTGCAGCATTTGGTGACAATTCCCACTGGTTTCACCTCTAAAAGCGGGATGACGCGCCCGCTTTCAATTAACAGTGACTTTTTCAACGAGAAAGCCGCGTGGCTAGCGGGTTTCAATCAGGCTATAAAAAAAGTGAACTGGGGTTCCTCAAGCGTGGTGGTTACCTTTTCGCCGCAATTCGCTATTTTGCGCTATTTTGTGATGCCGGTAATGGACAGAAAATTCTGGGGCCGGTCCATACTTATTGAGTCAAAAAAATATATCCCTGTCGCTTTTGAGGAGATTATTTATGATTACAATGCCGTAACGATCAGCGGCGGCAAAAAACTTGGCGTTCTGTTCGCAATTACCCAGAGGAAAAGCGTTGAGTTTCTGATAAACGAGCTTAAAAACGCCGGCCTGCAGCTGGCGAGCCTTGAGGTTAGTTCCTGCTCCATGGAGAGGTTGTTCGCTTTTCTTGATCCGAAAGATCATGCGTCAAAAGCCTATATTCATTTTTCCGCCTCGCAAAGTTTAACGCTGTTCTCAAATGACGGCTATCCTGTTTTATACCGCGAAAACGATTTTGACAATTCCTCCAGCCTTAGCGAACGCAAACGTCTGGATGTTAAAGGCGCGGTGCAGTTTGTGGAACGCTATGTGGGGGGGCAGGCGTACAGGAACCTGATGCTGAGCGGCGAAAACCTGGAAACATGGACTGCGATGGCAGCGCAGGAATCCCCTATGCCGCCGCTCACCTGGGAGCCGGCAAAACTTGCGGATTTAAAGAACAATTCTCCCGCCTCTCTCTTTTCAGTGGGCGCATCCATTAAGGGAAGTTCTCCCGGTAAGCTTACGCTTGATCTTTCCGGCATAAGCACCGCCGCCAAGCTTGAGAAGCAGGTGCAAAGCTATGTGTGGAACATCACGATTCTCCTTAGCAGTATAATGCTTCTGGTGTCCCTTATCAGCCAGACGCGGCTTTTTATTCTGGACTCAAAACTCGCAACTATGAAAGCCAAGGTGGTAAATGTTCCCGAACTGGATGGCCGCAGCGTAGAATCCATAAAATCCACAATCTCTGATATTCAGGGAAACAGGCGCACACTTTTCAGCCTGCTCAGCAACTCCGATACCATCGCTCCCAAGATGCAGGTAATTGTAGATAACATTCCGGCGGAGATCTGGATAGCGGAATTAACTTATACAAATCCCTTTAACCTCGATAATATGCAGTCCATTCCCACGGAAATGCTTGTCCGGGGCAAAACCGCGCTTACGGGTGATATGAAGTTCCGCGCAGTGGATTTTTTTGTCAAGTCGCTTAAAACTTCCAGTGAGTTTAAAGTTTTTACCCCTCCGAACGGCGGAGTGGAATTTGACCTTGGTTTGGATAATCAGTTCCCCTCAGGGGGGCGGACTGATGGAGAATTCACCGCTTTCAGCATAACCTGCTCTGTAAAGAGGAGGCTCTGATATGGGCGCGATGGCTATGAACCTATTAGTCAGGCTGGTGGACTTCTTCAAGGATATGGTGACCGATATCAATATAATTTACCTGGAAAAAGGTATTGAGCCGTTTAAAAAACCAGTTTTTTTAGCGCTGCCGTTGCTGTTTTTTATTTACATCGCCATTTACAGCCCTTTAACCGCTAAAGTGACTTTACGGTTGGCTGAGTTGACAAGGTTTGCGGCAATCTCTCAGAATTATCAGGAATATACCGATGCGCGGGGTCAGCTTTTAGCTTACCAGTCAAAACTGCCTTTATTTAAAGACAAAGACGCATGGCTGAGTCATATTATAACTACCACGGCCAAGAAAAATGGTCTGGCTTTTGATTCACTCTCCGCTCAAACTGAAATGGAGTTCAATGGTCTTCTGATAGTTTCACGCGGGGTAACCCTGAAAACTACTTATCCCAAGCTTGCCGCCTGGCTTGCCGATATAGAGAATTCACCTATTTTTCTAAAAGTTACGGAAATCAACTTCATGAAACAGGATGGGTCAGTGGGCATGATTCAGGCGAAATTTACCATTTCAACTGTTTTTCCGCGTTCCAGCGGCAGCGGGAGCGCCAGGGGCAGGATATGAAAAATCTGGCTTCTGCTGCGGGATGGCTTTTACTGGCGGCGGTTCTTGCCGTGCCTTCGTTCCTATTCTATAATTGGTGGGCTAAAAACAAGGAAAAGGCGGCTTTGGAACGAACCCAGGCGGTGAGTTCCGCAAATGTTTTCCCGGCGGGTGAAAACACCACGCCCGTGGCGCCTGGGATTGCGGCTTCCTCTGCTACAAATCCACATAAAGCGGGGCCCGGTGGCACAGGCGCTGCCGGCGCTATGGAAACAGCCGATAGAAGCAAAAATATTGGTCAACCAGACAGTGTTATAGATGCTCAAGCTCCGACTCAGTCTATGCCCCCTGCAGGGGTGGGGGGGGCGCGGGACATACCCGGCCAGGTTCCCCATTCAAGCGTTGTCCCGGCTTCGTCGCAGGATGAGGCTTCAGTCTCTGACGGAGGGGATCGCAGTGCGGCGCCTGAAGGGAATAGTCTTTCGGAGGTAGGGCCGGGGGAAGGCCAGCGTCCGGCAGGTGCCGCCGCAGCGGTTGCCGTTCCCATCCAGCCGAAGCTTACTTCATATTTTAAGCCGAAGTCAAACCGGGATCCTACCATCTCCCCGATGGAATATAACAGGATGAAAGCGGAAGCAAATTCGCGGATAGAAGAAGAAAGGCGGCGTCTCGCGGAAATGAAAAGGCGCAATATGGAAACCGGAGTGGAGAATAAACTGCGCTTACAGGGGCTGGTGGGTAATTCCGTGATAATCAACAACGAGATGTATAATGTGGGACAGACGGTTTTAGGGGCTAAAATAATAAAAGTCGGAACCAATTATTTTATAGGGGAATACAAAGGCAAGCAGTTCAAGAAAGTGCTTAAGTAGCGCTGAAGAGCTGAAGCTCTGAAGCGCTGAAGGAAAAAATTCCGTGCTTTCAAGCGTCAGCACTTCAGTTCTTCAGAGCTTCAGCGCTAGTCTGGTTTGCTAATTGGTGCGGATTAACTATAATAGTCACGGAGGCGTTATGAACAAACTGAGGATTTTAGTCACACTTTTCTTTTTGGTTGAACAAGCGGCTTTGCCTTTAGGCGCGCTTTTTGCCCAAAGCGAACCTCCGGCCCAGGACAAGAGTTTCATGCAGGACCTTCAGGGCCCGGCGCCCGAGGAAGGCGGACCCATAATGGAGACGCAGCAGCAGGGGCAGGACTCCGCGCCGCCCACGACCATGCCGCAAGGGCAAACACCCGGCGCTCCCGTGGACCCTTCGCAGACAGGCGGCTATCAAAAAGAGGCGCCCATGTACGAGGAAGTTGAATCGGTTTCCCCTCTTGAAAGAAAAATAGGGCCGATACGGTTAAAAGGCGCTCCTTTGTCGACCTTTCTGGATGTGGTGTCCGCCCAGTCAAAAGTGAATTTTATAATAACCGAAGGCCTTGAAGCCAAGACTATAACCGTTTTTCTGCGTAAAACCACGGTGCGTGAAGCTCTGGAATTGCTGCTCAGAGTAAAAGGCCTTACTTACCAGCGCATCGGTAAGAGCAATACTTATGTTGTGCAAAAGCGCTCGGTTGATATGCCCAACCTTATAACTAAAATTTATGTCCTCAACTATATACCGCTGATCCCAATCTCTTCAGTAGGAGAAGATATTGCCGCTATCAGCGCGCAGGATGTTTCATCGGGCGGCGGCGGCTCCGGGCAGAACATGAACGCGCAGCAGGGGCAGGGGGGAGGCCCTAATGCAGGCGGCGGCAATAATTCCAAGGACAGCCCAATAGCTATAGTAAATATTGTGAACAGCGTGCTTTCTAAAAAACATGGCAAACTTGCCGTTGACCCGCGAACCAACACTCTTATTATAACCGATGTGCCGGAGGTGTTCCCGCAGGTTGAACAGATTATCTCAGAGTTGGATAAAAAAGCCCCGCAGATATTAATAGAGGCGCAGATTGTTGAAATAAACACCGACCGCCTCAATGAACTGGGAATAGAATGGGGAGGTTCAAAAGGAGAGATGGCTTATTTCGCGGGTCCCGCCCGCCTTACGGATTACGGTCTGCGCCCAGGTTTCTATTCGGGCGATAGCTGGAAATATTTATTCCCCTCAGCCGCCGACACCAGCGGTGGATCCGACAGCGGCGGCGGCACCGCCGGCACGATAGATCCGATATTCTCAACAGGGCAGATGAGCAAACAAGGCGTTTATTACGGCATTTTCAGCCTGGCACAGTTGCAGGCTATTTTTCGCGCTCTTATTTCCAGGGGTGAGGCGCGTTACCTTGGAAAGCCCAAGATAGTGGCCATGAACAATAAAACGGCCCTTATCCGGATAGCGCGGGATGCCGCCATGGGGACCACAAGCTCTGTTGTTTCGGCTGGCGGTTCCACCGGAGCTTCCTCCAGCGGTGCGGAGCGCCGGAGCGTAGGCCTGACACTGAAGGTTACTCCGCAGGTGAACAAGGAAGGCTATATTACCCTTATCGCCCAACCCTCTTATGCCGATTTTGTCGCCTCCGCCATTACCGTGCAGGGCTCTACGGTACTCGACCCTGTAACCCGCGGAGCCTCAACAATGGTACGGGTTAAAAACGGGCAAACCGTGGTAATCGGCGGCATGCTGTCGTCGACAGAAACTAAAACCGTTAAGAAGGTCCCGCTGCTGGGCTATATACCGATTGTCGGCTGGTTGTTTACCAGCGTCAGTTCCAGGCGCACCAATACCGATATGGTGATTTTTCTGACGCCGACGATTTTGATAGACTAATTAATTTTATGGCAAGAAAACTTGGCGAACTGATGGTGCAGCTGCGCTGGATAACTGAGGATCAGGTCAATAAAGCACTTAAATTCCAGGTTCAGCAAAAATGCCGCATCGGAGAGGCCCTGATAAGGCTGCACTACGCGACCGAAGAGCAGGTCTCACAGGCGCTGGCCAGGCAGCTAGGAGTGACATACGCTTCCAAAGAAAACCAGATCCTTAACCCAGAAAAAGGCCAGGGCCTGGAAAAGCTGATCCCCGAAAAATTCGCAAGGGAAAATGCCGTGGCCCCGCTATTCATGGATGACAATGTCCTGGCCGTGGCGCTTACCGACCCCACAGACATTATGATGCTTGACAACATCAAACTTGTCTGCGGGATGGAAGTACAGCCTTTTATCGCCACCAAAGCGCAAATTCTAAAAGTAATAGACTCGTTCTATCAGCAGGGCCAAGCCGACCTGATAGACAGGGCAATGGAGAAAGACGGAGACTCAAAGGACGGAGTCCCGGATGGCGATTTTGTCACTCCGGACGGGAAGCTGGATTTGGACAAGGATATTGTAGGCCAGTCAAAAGGCGCTCAGTCGATAAAGCTTATTAACGCCATCCTCAAACAGGCTATCTCGGAACGGACCAGCGATATCCATCTTGAAAAATTTGATGAGAAAGTCTCTTTGCGCCTGCGCATTGACGGCGTACTTTACGAACGCAGCGCGCCGCCGGTGGGACTGGTTGAAAGCCTGATTTCCCGCGTCAAGATCCTTTCAAGACTTGATATTTCCGAACGGCGGCTGCCGCAGGATGGAACGTTCGCCATTAAGTACCAGAACCGTATTATTGAAGTCCGCGTTTCCGTGTGCCCCACGGTATTTGGAGAAAAACTGGTTATGCGGCTTCTTGACAAGGGCACGGTGGAGCTTAATATTGAAAAAATGGGTTTTGAGCTGCGCCAGCGCGAAGATTTTCTTAAGGCCTGCAAATCCCCGAACGGCCTTATCTTTCTGACCGGGCCCACCGGCTCCGGTAAAACCACCACATTGGGCGCCGTTTTAAATACCATTAAAACGCCTGAACTGAACATCATGACGCTGGAAGACCCCGTTGAAATAAAAATGGAAGGCATCAGCCAGGTGCAGGTACATCCCCAGATAGGCCTTACTTTCGCGTCAGGCCTGCGCTCTTTTCTCCGCCAGGATCCCGATGTTATTCTGGTCGGCGAGGTTCGCGACCAGGAAACGGCCGAGTCCTGCCTTAAAGCCGCCATGACGGGCCACCTGGTCCTTTCAACTCTGCACACCAACAGCGCTTTGGAAGCCGTGCCCCGCCTTATAGATATGGGCATAGAGAGATATCTCCTGGCAAGCACCTTGCTTTTACTGGCGGCCCAGCGCCTGGTGCGTGTGCTCTGCCCTGACTGTAAGCAGCCCTACCGTCCGCCGCAGGAAGAAATAGATATGTTAGCGGCAGAGTCGTTTATAACCCCGCTGCCCGACATTTCAAAGCTTACGTTTTATAAACCCGGAGGCTGTCCCAAATGCTTCAATATGGGCTACAGGGGCCGCAAAGCAATTTACGAGGTTTATTTCAACACTGAGGAAATGAAAAAGATCATTTATAAAGACGCCGATATCTCAAAACTAGCCGCAGCCGCCGGCAAGGGCGGCGTCTGGAATTTGCGGGCCAGCGGCTGGCGCAAGGTGGTGGCCGGCGTCACCTCGGTGGAAGAAATGCTTTCGGTAACTGTCACTGAGAGGTAAATCAGTATAAATCAATTCGCCGGTATGCGGGTAGGCTAGTAGGCTGGTATGCTTACAGAAAAGCAGAATATCTCTTCTTGGCCTACCAGCCTACAGGCATACTCGCCTACTAGCTGAAATTGTTTTCCTTTGGTTAAGTATTGATTTACACAGGTTTTTTTGGTCTAATTCAACTATGGGAAGATTTATTTATACGGTTCAGGACGCCCAGGGTACCGTTACCACCGGCAATGTGGATGCGGATGACGAAGACCAAGCTATACAATCCCTTCAGACCAAAGGGTTGCTTATTCTTTCCATCCAGTCCAACCAGGCCAAATCCAGGGGGATGATCAATTTCAGCAGGATGAGGAGCGGCAAGGTATCAGGCCGGGAGCTGGTTTTTTTTGGCGAGCAGATGTCAACGCTGATAGGCGGCGGCGTGCCGCTGGTGCGGGCGCTTTCCCTGTTAAGCGAGCATGCCGAAAACAAAAACCTGGCCGCGGTGCTTTCCCAGGTTACCAAAGAAGTTTCAGCGGGCGGCGCTTTTCATAAAGCCCTTGAAAAGCATCCAGGGGTTTTTGATGAGATATGGGTCTCTTTGGTGCAGGCGGGGGAGGTTTCCGGCCAGTTGCCGGCCGTGCTCAGGCAGGTGACTACTTACAGCGAATCAAAGGAAAATGTAAAATCCAAAATCATAACTGCGCTCGCCTACCCCATGGTGCTGCTGGTTATGTCGGGCGGGGTCTTGGTTTACTTCATTATTTTCATCGTTCCGATATTCGCCGGTATTTTTAAGGATTTTGATCTGAAGCTGCCGGCGCTTACCAGTTTCATAATAATGGTTTCCTTGATGCTTTCCAAATACTTCGTGCTTATGATCGTGGCCGTCATAGGCTCTATTTTCGCTTTCAAGACATATATTGCCACTCCTCCGGGGCGTCTTACCTGGAATCATGTACAGTTCAGAATGCCGCTGGTCGGCAGTTTTATGAAAAATATACAGACTGAGCGCCTTTTAACCACCATGTCCACCCTCATTCGCAGCGGGGTCAGCATACTTAACGCCGTCTCCGTGCTTGAAGGCGCTTTCAAAAAAAACCTTATTTTTCAGGGAGCTCTTAGAAACGCCAAGAACGACATCGCCAGCGGCCGCTCCATTTCCGAATCTTTTAAAAAAACCGGTATTTTTTCAGGTTTGGTAACCGATATGATGTGGATGGGTGAGGAATCCGGCAAGCTGCCCGATATTATAACGGTGCTTTCCAAATTTTATCAGGAGCAGATCGACCAGTGGATGCGGCGCTTCTCCTCCATGATCGACCCGATACTGGTGGTGGGAGTGGGCGGCATTATAGGCGTGATAGTAATGTCCATTTTCATGCCTATCTTCCAGCTCTCTCAGATAAAGTAATGTGTAGCGGCCAATGTAATGGTAAAAATTAGGTGAATGCATCATTTGCTCTTGTAGTGGCAAAGCTTGCTTTGCCTCTTCTGCGGGCAGAGCAAGTTCTGTTGTTACATACGAATGAAGGCTGTCAGTGAAAGACACACGGGTTTACCGAATATTTACATATAGTGAATCCCGTAATATTTCTGCCTTGTACTTTCCACAAGAGAGGAATAATGTGAAAAGAAATAGAAAAGGCTTTACCCTGACGGAATTAATGGTGGTAGTGCTGATAATAGGCATACTTGCGGCCGTGGGAGTACCTCAATTTACTAAAACCGTGGAAACCTCAAGGGCCGAAACTGCGGCCGGGATAACGCATATGATCGCAAGCGCTATCAGGATGATGACCCTGGATAATCCCGGGACAATCATTAACGGGACTTTCACAAACTGTCCTACGACGCCTCCTCCCTGTAATCCCTACGCCGCAGGTACGAACGCCTGTAATCTTATTGCGTGCAACTATCTTACCAATATGTCTTTTTCCAGTATGCCCTACGAATATCTGGCCCTAAATTCCGGTTCGGGGCCGCGTATGCTTGCTATGTCTTATCGGAGGGTCACTGCCCGGTATCCTTGCAAGGCGGGCAAGCCTTACTGTAGCTGGACCTATTTTTGCTACGAAGACGGCTTGTGTACAGCGCAAAATGGCGCTCCCCGTGTTCCCAGTTTCTGAAAAAGGAAACACAAACGGAAAGGTCAGACGATAGTAAAAGTGTGTGTGGCCGCGCTTATAGCTACCACCGTGTAACAGGTCGCAATACACAAAATGTGGCCGCGTTGGCAGAGGCGGATGTGACGTGAATAAAAGCAGAAAAGGCTTTACATTAGTTGAGGTTACGTTGGTTGTGCTGATAATAAGCATACTTGTGGTTGTGGGAGTGCCCCAATACAAGAAATCAATGGAAACCTCGTGGGCCGCAACAGCCGCCGGAATAGCGTTTATGGTCGCAAACGCCAACAGAAGGTTCAACCTGGAGAACCCCGGCTTATACGCTTCCGGGGATTTGACCGCGTGCCCTGCGACGCCTGGTGTCTGTGTTAAAGGAGCGACAAGCGCCTGTAATCTTATTTCATGCGGGTATATTACCAATTTTCCTTTTTCAAAAATGCCGTACAACTATCTGGCCATAAATCCCAATACGGGCAGTAATCGCCAGCTTTCCCGGGCAGTTAGGAGCGACAGCGCTCGGTATCCTTGCCCCACGACCGCACTTTACTATTCGTGGGGCTATTTATGTTACACCGACGGGTCGTGTCAGGCGCAGGGCAGTGCCCCGCGTCCCCCATGAAAATATGAAACAGAAACGGCAAGGTCAGACGCTGATCGAAGTGTGCGTGGCTACTATTATAGCGGCCACCGTGACTATGGGTGTTTTTTCAGTTGTCCTTTCAGGTTTCGCTTCTCAGAAGAAAGCTGATAAACGCGAGATGGCCGGCTTGATGCTCAAGCAGGCGCAGGAAACGCTGAAAAGCTATGTCAGCGCGGATCCGACTAACAGTAATTTCACTTCCGGTACCGTCCCGCTGGTAACCTCTCCCGGCTCTCCCGGCTCTCCAATTGGACATTGGCCGGCCGAGCAGGGAAATACTACTTGGGCGCTGGCTGGAGCTTTGCCACCAGGCCGCATACACATTATTACCCCGCTTTTAATCGGTACTCCCCTTGCGGACGCTGTGACGGGCTTGCCGGCCCCTTCTTTTAAATATACCGTCACCAACGTTAACTGTCTCCGTATCGGCAGTGGTATCTATGCAAGTGTTCCAATAAATGATTCTAACCAGTGCAAAGTAGTCGTTTTCGAGCTTATTTATCTGGATATTTAATATTTATGATAGTTTCTTATAGAAAACCCAAAAAAGGCTTTACACTTATGGAAGTGCTTCTGTCCATGATGATTTTCGGCTTTATTATGGTCGCGCTTACCAGTATTTACTCTACGATCCAAAGGAACGTATTGCAGGGTTACCGTCAGAATGTGTTGAAAACCAACACTACGCTGGCCATGCGCGCCATACAGCAGAGGCTTTCTGAGGCCACAAGAATAGACATGCCGACATTTGGCGGCGCCGGGAATGAACTTCAAATTGCAGTCAATGTCGACCAGCTTACCGGCTGCAACCCCATAGTTCCGGGCGTTCCAGTTTCAGTGCATCGTTTCTTTATTTCCAATGGCCTGTATTACTGCCAGGGTAGACTTCCGGTGGCAGCGCCCTGCACAAATTTCCCTCCTATTACAGCGCCTCCTGTTTATACCTGTGTCACCGGCACGCTTGTTTTGCTTTTGAATAATGTTTCTGTATCGTCGGGTGTTCTATTTTCACGCAACTCGTTGTATGGCGGTGTGAATGAAAGAGACACCGTGTTTGTCAACCTGAGAACTTTCTGGCGAGCGGTCAACCCTTTGGGACAACCTCTTCCACAGAATGATGTGGATTATTCTCTCAGGACTTCAGTAAAGATAAACCGTCCCGCCATGGGCCGCTCTCCGGTTGAGTAACACGAACCATTGAAAATGCCGATTTTCTCTGCTAGACTATGCTTATGCATTGTTTCGGTAAGAAAAAAGGAATGATACTGCTTCAGACATTGGTAATGTCTGTGATCCTTTCTATGATATCCGTGATGGTGATGCAATGGGTTCTTGGCCGCTATGTGATAGCCGTGCGCACTTACCGCTCCAATACTACCAGAATGCGCACGGAGGGCGCCAGTTCCAATCTTTTTACCACCTATTTTAATCAGAGTGTCCCGGCATCAGGCAGTATTGTTGATTATACCACGGACAATAAAGTGGTTACATATACTGGTTCCGGCACCAGAGTTATTTTTTCTTCTGTTGAGGAACAATAGGCTGATTTTGCCCTATACTTCCGGAGTCCTTTGATGCCTCGTTCAGCTTGCCCTGCGTACCAGCTCCCGGCAGCAGGTGTTTTAACTCTTTTCTTTCTTATCCTTCCGGCCGCTGCCGGGCCGCCCGTTGCGGTTTACGGCATACCTTCGGCGCCCGGCGTTACAGGGCTGCCTTCCGGTGTGACGCATTCCGCCGTCTGGCATATAAAAGCCTCACCGCATTTTGAAATTTACCACGAGTCCAGTTGGTCGCCGGCCGCGATAGGCCTGGAACTTGAGCGGATGTATTCCTCCATGCGCCTTAATCTGGCCATGTTCGCGCCGTGGATGGTAAGGGAAAAAACAAAAATTTATATTTATTCTGGCCAGAAATCATATCTGGCCGGGGAATTTGACCCGCCCAAGTGGTCAAAAGGCCTTGCCTTTCTCAGCAGAAAAACCGTGGTGGTTTATGACACCGGCGACATGCCGCAGTTGAAAGCTGTTATCGCCCATGAGCTTACCCATCTTTATTTTGAAAGTTATTTCGGCGAAAAGCTCGTTTACCCTCCGCAGTGGCTAAATGAGGGGTTAGCGGTATTTATGGAGGACAACTCCTACACCGGGGCCGGCCCCTGGGGCCGGGCGCTGCCCTATCTGTCTAAAGAACGGCTTATAGGCTTTGACAGATTTTTTACCCTGAAAATTGAAGCTCTTCCATCCGAGCGGCAGATAGGCGACTGGTACCTGCAGTCCTACGGAATAGTGTCGTATCTTTACCGTCCGCAGCAGCGTCTGCAGTTTAAAAACTTCTGCGCATTATTGCGTAACGGGGGGAAAGTAGAGACATCGCTCTGGGAGGTATACCGGATAAAAGATACGCTGGAGTTTGAAGGCAAGTGGCTATTGTGGGCCGGAAACGATACCAGTAAACAAAATGGCGGTTTTTACTCGCTTAAGCCGTCCGCCAGTTTTAATTTCAAACCGGCGCAGTTTTCCTCGTTCGAGTTCGTTCCGTTCGGAACGAAAAAATAAAATGTTGAGGAACAACATTTTATCCTACCATCTCCCGGCTTCTACCCTTTACGCGCATGTGTTCCCTGAGATACAGGCCGGTATGGGAGAGCGGCTTTTTATTGACTATTTCCGAAGGCGGCCCGGAAAAAACAAGCCGGCCTCCGGCGTCGCCGCCTTCGGGGCCAAGTTCTATTATCCAGTCGGACGAGCTTACCACGTCCAGATTGTGCTCTATCACAAGCACGGTGTTGCCGTTCTCTGAAAGCCGCCTCAGGACCATCAGAAGTTTTTCCACGTCTGCGAAGTGCAGGCCGGTTGTGGGCTCGTCCAGAATATAAAGTGTGTGCCCGGTGGCGCGTTTGGAAAGCTGTTCGGCCAGTTTAAGCCGCTGCGCCTCTCCGCCGGAAAGCGTGGTGGCGCTCTGGCCCAGTTTTATGTAGCCTAAGCCCACCTCTGTCATAGTGGAAAGAATTTTTGCCGCTTGCGGCACGGCTGAAAACAGCTCCGAGGCTTCCTCCACCGACATGGCAAGCACCTCGGAAATATTCTTTTCTTTAAAACGCACCGCCAGAGTGTCCTCATTGAAGCGCCTGCCGCCGCATTCGTCGCATTTAACATACACATCGGGCAAAAACTGCATCTGTATTTTCAGGGTGCCGTCGCCCTGGCAGGCTTCGCAGCGGCCGCCTTTTACATTGAAGGAAAACCTGCCGGGTTCGTAACCGCGGCGCTTTGCTTCCGGCAGGCCGGCGAAGATTTCCCGTATATGATTGAAAACGCCGCTGTAAGTGGCGGGATTTGACCGCGGGGTGCGGCCTATGGGCGACTGGTCTACTATGATAACTTTATCAACCAACTCCGCGCCTTTCAGTGATTTAAATTTTCCAGGCTCCTCTTTTGAATTATAAAGTCTTTTTGCCAGAGCTTTGTAAACTATTTCGTAGAGCAGAGTGGATTTTCCGGAACCTGAAACGCCGCAGATACTGGTAAAAAGTCCGAGAGGCACGGAAACATCGATATTTTTTAAATTAAACTGGGAAGCTCCCTTAAATTCCAGAAAGCGCCCGGGCCGCGGATGCCTGGATTCTCCCGCTAGCGCCGCGTTGCGGCTGCCGTTTAAAAAGACCCCCGTTACGGAAGCGGGATCGGCAATAATATCATCTGGGGTTCCGCTTGAGACAACCCGGCCTCCGTGAAGGCCGGCGCCAGGGCCCATGTCCACCACATGGTCGGCGCTGCGGATAACCGCTTCGTCGTGTTCTACCACTATAAGGGTGTTGCCTATGTCGCGCAGCCTTTTCAGAGTGTTTATAAGGCGGGCGTTGTCGCGCTGGTGCAGGCCTATAGTGGGTTCGTCAAGCACATAAAGCACGCCGGTAAGCCCCGATCCTATCTGGGTGGCAAGCTGTATGCGCTGCGCCTCCCCGCCAGACAGGGTTTCGGATCGGCGCTCAAGCGAAATATAGCCCAAGCCTACATCATCCAGAAAATTCAGCCTGGAATTTATCTCTTTGAGAATAAGGCGGGCGATGGCGCGCTCTTTCTCCGAAAGCGGCAGTTCAGCCATGAACGCTTTAATTTTGGCTATAGGGAGCTCCGTTAACTGAGCGATATTTTTACCGCCCACCAGCACATTCAAGCCTTCAGGCTTAAGCCTTAAGCCTTTACATTCCTGGCAGACAGTTTCACGCATGAAGCGGCGGTGTATTTCCTCTTTGACGAACTCGGATTCCGTCTCGTCGTACCGGCGTTTAAGGTTTACTAGCACCCCCTCAAAATCTCCGCGGCCGTCGCCGTAAAAAAGCACTTGTCTGTCTTTCGGGGCAAGTTTGTTCCAGGGCGCGTCAAGGCTTATTCCGGCGGTCTTCGCGGCGGAGGAAAGCATTTCGGCGTAGTAGCCGGACCAGGAATTTTTCCAGCGATGGGTGCGGGTGGTTACGGGATTCGCCCAGGCTTCCAGGGCGCCGCCGTTAACCGACTTTTCCGGGTTTGGCACAACAAGAGCGGGGTCTATTTCTATTTTTACTCCAAGCCCCGTGCAGCCCGGACAGGCGCCGTAGGGAGAGTTGAAGGAAAAAAGCCTCGGTTCAAGCTCGGGAAAGCTGAGGCCGCACTCGGGGCAGGAGTTCTTTTCGCTGTAAGCGATTGGGGCTTTTATTCCGGCGACCTCCGCAAGGCTGAGGCCGCGCGATTCTTTAAGCGCCAATTCAACCGCCTCTCCCAGCCTTTCGCGTTCGGCCGGCGAAAGTGTCAGCTCATCCACAAAAAGATCTATATTGTGTTTTGAATAACGGGAAAGCGAGGGGGGGGACGCCAGTTCAAAAAGCCGGCCGTCGGCCCTGGCGCGTATAAAGCCGGCTTTTTTAAGACGGCAAAAAAGTTCCTCATATGTTCCGGTGCGGCCCCGCACCAGAGGCGCTAAAATTTTAACTTTTTTGCCGGAATACCGCGCAAACAAGTCGGCCACCATGGCCTGCGCGGACCAGGCCTTCAGCGGCCGCCCGCAGGAAACACAGCGGGGGCGTCCGGCCCGGGCGTATAACAGCCGCAGATAGTCGTAAATTTCGGTGACGGTGCCCACGGTGGAACGGGGATTGCGCGACGGCGAGTGCTGTTGTATGGCTATGGCGGGGGAAAGCCCCTGTATGGATTCCACATCCGGCTTTTCCATCTGCTCCAAAAACTGGCGCGCATAAGCTGAAAGGCTTTCCACATAGCGCCTCTGGCCTTCGGCGTAAATAGTGTCAAAGGCAAGGCTGGATTTGCCGGAGCCGGAAAGCCCTGTTATTACCACCAGCCTGTTCTTAGGGAGTTCAAGGCTGATGTTTTTAAGGTTGTGCGAGCGGGCGCCGGTGATGATAAGTTTGTCCATAATAAATGCAGGGTATAGGGGGTAGGGTATAGGGTAGAGTTATAAGGAACTTCTTGACCCTGAACCCTGAACCCTGAACCCTGAACACTAAACACTGAACCCTCTACCCTCTCCCCTTTCCTTGATACCTGTTCACCCGTGTGGGTTTAAGACAGGCGGATTCTGGTTTCGGATAATTTATGTTGTAATGCAGCCCTCGCGATTCCTTGCGGGCGCGGGCTGAACGGATTATCTGCTGCGCCAGGCAGGCGATATTACGCAATTCAAGCAGGTCCCGCGTGGGCAGGAAATCCCAGTAATATTTGACTATCTCTTCATTGATTATATCCATTCTTGCCGCGGCGCGCTCAAGGCGTTTATCGCTTCTTACTATGCCCACATAGTTCCACATAAGCGTTCTCACTTCATCCCAGTTGTGCGCGATGATTACGGCTTCGTCAGAAGGCCTGGCGTTTCCGCAGTTCCAAACCCCGGCCTTCCCAGCCGCTTTAGCGCGGGGGGAAATAAAATCCTCTTTTATGGCCAGGTAGGCTCTGTGCGCGAACACGCACCCTTCAAGAAGCGAATTTGAGGCCAGGCGGTTGGCGCCGTGGAGGCCTGTGTGGGAAACTTCACCAACCGCGTAAAGCCCCGGCATGGCAGTCCTTGAATGCTCATCCACACCCACTCCCCCGCAGAAAAAATGGGCGGCCGGCACTACCGGAATGGGCTCTTTGGCTATATCAAGGCCGAACTCAAGACATTTTGCCCGGATGTTGGGAAAACGGCGTTTTATGAACGCGGGCGAGAGATGCGTGATATCAAGATAGACGCAGTTTTGTCCTGTGCGTTTTAGTTCGCTGTCTATGGCCCGGGCTACCACATCGCGCGGCGCCAGATCTTTGCGGGGGGAATACTTTTTCATGAAAGGGACGCCGCCGGGCCTCAGACACAGAACGCCGCCTTCGCCCCTGAGCGCCTCTGAAATAAGAAAAGACTTGGCTTCCGGGTGATAGAGGCAGGTGGGATGGAACTGCACGAATTCCAGATTCACCAGGTCAAGCCCGGCGCGATAGGCCATGGCCATTCCGTCGCCGGTGGTAACATCGGGGTTTGAGGTATAACGGTAAACCTTGCCGGCCCCTCCGCTGGCAAGTATGGTCTGGCCGGCTAAAAAGCTGTGTACCCGGCCGGAGCGTTCTTCGAGCGCAAAGGCGCCAAGGCAGGCGTTGGAAGCCGGTTTTACGGTCGCTGGATGGGCCCCAAGTATCAGATCAACGGCTGAATGATTCTCAAAAAACCGGATGTTCCGGCGCTGCCTGCAAGCTTCCAGCAGCGCGCGCTCTATCTCGTGACCCGTGGCGTCGGCGGAGTGCAATATGCGGCGCCTTGAGTGGCCGCCTTCAAGCCCCATTTCAAAATGGCCGCCCGCGCCGGCAAACCGCGTTCCCAGTTCCACCAGTTCCCGTATACGTTCCGGCGCTTCCCGCACTGTAAATTTCACCACGCGCGGGTCTGAAAGACCGGCCCCCGTCTTAAGGGTATCTTTTATGTGCAGGGAGAATGAGTCATTTTTCTTATCCATCACCGCCGCTATGCCGCCCTGGGCGAGCTCGGTATTTGAGCGGAAAGCCTCGCGCTTGCTGAGTACTGAAACGGAACCCAGCGCAGAGAGTTTACAGGCGGTCATCAGCCCCGAAATGCCGCTGCCGATTACCAGGAAATCGGATTTATAAATTGACATTTAGCTTTTATACCCGCGCCAAAAGTTTTAAAATATAGAGATAGATACAGCTGCTCAGGTTCACGGTTCAGCGGTTTAAGGGTTCAACGGTTGGGAAGCATGTGACCGGTTCACGGTTCAGCGGTTCACCGGCTGGAAAGCAACGGACACACGAAGATTATGAAAACAATAACCTTCTAACCGTGAACTGTGAACTTTGAACCTAGTAACCTGATCCATTATCTATAGTTTACAAAATTATGAAACAGGCCGCTTTCAGGAACAAACTGTTTATTTATGCCCCCATGGCCGTGTCGCTTGCTATACTGGCCTGGCTGATAGCGCCCAATGCCGGATCACTGCTAGATACGCTGAAAGAGTCCAACCCATGGTGGCTTGTGCTCTCTATAGCGTTTTCTTTCGGCAGTTACGCTCTGATGGGGCTTTCGCTTTGGGAGGTTTTGCGCATATTGGGCTGGCCGCTTCCCCTGGTGGAAACCTGCGGCATCTCTTTTGTTTCCACCACCGTTAATTATTTTTTTTCATCCGGCGGCATCAGCGGCTTTGCCACCCGGGCGCATCTTTTAAGCCGCCGCAATGTCCCGTACGGCACCAGTGTTACCTCCTCCGTAGTGCTTACGGTTTTTATCTACCTGATACTCGCGGTTATTATTGTGGAAGGAGTGTTTCTTCAGATCCTGAAAACCAACGAGTTCGGAAGGAGTTTTCTGGAAGGCATGCTGGGGGTGGGCTTTGTTATGGGATTCGCCCTGGCGCTTACCGTTCTTTTCTTTCACGAAGAGCTGCGCCATTCCTGGTCCAGGAAAATTTTCAAGGTTGTGAACCATTTGATCTACTTCTTTTCCAGGCGGGAAATACCGAATGAAAGTTTTATCAAGTTTGAGCACCAGTTGAATTCAGGGATCCGCACCATTCATAGCCGCAAATACGAGCTGCCGAAAGTGGTGTGTTATGTGGCCGCAGACTGGATTTGCAATATTCTCATTTTATTCTTTGCCTTCAAGTCTGTGGGCGTGACTATGGGTATCTCAGAACTCGTAATAGGTTTTGCTTTCGGCATGATAATGACGGTTATCCCTATTTTGCCGGGGGGGCTTGGCGTTATGGAAGCCGCCATGACCGCGGCCTATTCACAGATGGGGATAGAAGTGGGGCATGCGCTGGCAGCAAGCCTGCTGTTCCGCCTGTTTTATTATATTGTCCCGTCGCTCGCCAGCATACCGATTTATTGGGCGCTGCAGGTTTCGGAGCGCCGGCACTATCAGTCTGACGACGTATCTGCTAAGACTATAGAAGTAAAGGACGGCGAAAATGACGGAAAATTTCCTTACAATGGAGCCTGAAAAGGCTTTGTCGGCCTGGGTTCATGTTTCGGCGGTCATTGTCGGTGCGGTTAAACTGGGAGATGAAGTATCAGTATGGCCGGGCGTTGTGTTGCGCGGAGATGTGGACCGCGTTGAAATAGGACCTCAAAGCAATATCCAGGATTTAGCCGTTCTGCATCCAAACCGGAACCGCCCTGTAGTTCTTGGGCGGGGTGTTACCGTGGGGCATGGAGCCATAATTCATGGTTCGGTGGTAGGCGAGCATTGTCTTATAGGGATGGGCTCAATAGTTATGGAATCTGAAATAGGGGAGTTTTCCATAGTGGCCGCGGGCGCAGTAGTGAAACCGGGCTCCAAAATACCGCCGCGCAGCATGGTAATGGGACTGCCGGGCAAAGTGGTTCGGGCATTAACCGACGAGGAGATAAAAAGCCTTGTCCGTTCAAAAGAAGATTATCTTGAACTTGCGAACGTGTACAGGAAAAATAATGTCTGAAGTGCAAAAAAAAATTCTAATCGTGGAAGATAGCAAGAGCACTTCGGAAGCCCTTAAAGCTGTGCTTGAGGCTGAAGGCAGGATTATCTTTCTGGCGCGGGATGGGGTGACAGGCCTCGCTCTTGCCCACCGCGAGAAACCCGACCTGATCCTGCTTGACCTGCTGCTTCCAAAACTTAACGGCTATGAAGTCTGCGCCGCCCTCAAGCGCGATAACACGGTAAGGCATATCCCGATACTTATAATTTCCACTATGGACGCTCCCGAAAGCGTTGAAAGGGCTAAAATATGCGGCGCAAAAGATTTCATGAAAAAACCCTACGATCTGGAAGCTCTGCTGAGAGAAATAAATAAATTACTGGCGCAATGACAACACCATCACTTCAGGGTATAGGGTACAAGGTGGAGCGGTCAGGCTTCGGAGTAAAAAATTCTTTATCTTCACCCTCTCCCCTATCCCCTAGCCCCTCTACCCTGGCTTTTCTGGGAGAAGTATATGCGCTTCTGCTGGCGGCCTTCGGTCCTCAGGGTTGGTGGCCTGTGGGCTGGGATGCCGCCCGTTACAGGAGGGGCTTTTACGGCAGACCTTCTGAAGCTGAGATTTTTGAAATTTGCGCCGGGGCCATACTCACTCAGAACACCGCTTGGATAAATGTGGAAAAGGCCCTTGCCGCTCTAAAAGGGGCGGGCGCTGTTTCCCCTGGAAAAATATGCGCAATACCCGCGGGCAGGCTGGGACAGCTTATACGCTCCAGTGGTTATTACCGCCAGAAAGCTGGCCGGCTTAAAGGTTTTTGCGCCTACATCCTGCGGAAGCATCCGGAGGGGCTTGCCAAATGGTTCTCCGCCGCGCCGCGCGAGGCATTGCGTGCGGAGCTTCTTTCTCTTAAAGGCATAGGCCCCGAGACCGCCGATTCCATGTCCTTATACGCAGCAGGCAAGCCCTGCTTTGTAATCGACGCGTATACAAAACGCATAGGCAGGCGGCTTGGAATCGGTGGCGACCTCTCTTATGAAGGCTGGCAGACTTTTTTCCAGGCGGAACTCCCGCCAAATGTTAAAATATATAATGAGTTCCATGCGTTGCTGGTAAAGCTTGGGAAGGAATTTTGCAGAAAAAGCGAGCCGCGCTGCAGCGGCTGTCCTCTGGGGAGGTTGTGTAGGGGCTGCTGAAAAAGTCAGCAGCCCCGTGATTACACAGATTAGGGAACGATTCCACAGATAAGGCTTCGACAATAAATCAGTGTAATCTATCTTTAATCGGTGTAATCGTAGTTCCTGCGACTTTTAGAGCAGGAACTACTTTAATATGCTCAAACAAATAGAAAAAGCGAGAAATCTGCTGGACGCCGAAAAGCCGGCTGCCGCGCTTAAGGTCTTGGCGGGATTAAAAACGACGGACGCCGGCTGTGAGATTTTTTTCCTCAGGGGCGAAGCCTGGAGGCAGGCAGGGGAATTTACAAAAGCGCTGGCGCAGTATGACGCCGGGCTTAAATCCGCAGACTGCCATCGCGCTCTGCGGCTTGAAATATTGATCAAAAAAGCGGCATCAAGCCGCGCTTTGGGGCAAACACAAGCAGCGCTCAGAGCCGCCGGTTCCGCCCTTGAGGCCGCGCGGTTAAGCCGGTCGTCAATAGCGGAGGCCGAACTTGAACTCGCCCTAGCGTACCGCCTTGCCGGAGATTTCGGCAGGGCTGAGCCCGCGCTTAAACGCTTATACAGATCCTATCTCCGTGTAAAAGACTGGGGAGCCGTTTCGTTTGTGCTTTGGGCGCTGGGCGGGTTGTGGCGTCTTAAGGGGCAGTATAAACCAGCTATTAGAGCGTTTGAGAATGCGGCACGGTTTGCGGTAAAAGCGGGGGACAAGGCTGCGCGCGGCTACGCGCTTTTCGGGTTGGGCGGTGCGCTGCGGGTGGCAAGCCATGTTGAACGCGCGCTTAAGCCATACAAAGAAGCGCGGCGGTTGTTCGCCGGCTCGGAGGATGTTTTTGCCAGGGCTTATGCGGAATGCGGCCTTGCCAATGTCCTGCGGCAGATGGGCAGTCTTAACGAGGCGCTTAAGGGCTACCAAAGGGCGCATAAACTTTACTCGGCCATAAAAGACGGCCCTGACCTGGGGTTTGTGGAGTGGGGAATCGGAGAGGTCTATAAGAAGCGGGGGGAACCGGCAAAAGCCGAAAGCGCTTTCAAGCGGGCGGAAAAGTTATTCTCCTCCGGTTTTGAACCACGCGGCCTCATACTGACCCGTCTTTCCCTTGCCCAGGTAAATTATCTGCTCGGCAAAACAGCTAAAGCTGAAAAAATTTATTTTGCCGCCCTGAGAGAAGCAAAAAAACACCGGCTGCATACTTATCTGGAGAGTTTCACTTAACCTGTAAAATTCTGCTGAATTTTCCAGTTCAGGGAGAATATTTACGTCATATATTTAGATGGCGTAGCCGTGGCCCAAAGGCCTGTCGATTGTCAGGCCTTTGGGCCCATCCCCGCT
>DMES01000007.1 GCA_003450815.1 Elusimicrobiota bacterium
CTATTTTTTACCGGACAGCTGTGCTATGAGTATCTGACTTTAGCACGCCAGTCCCAAAAAGTGCTAACAGGTGCCTGGCACCTTTTCAGAGGTGGAGCTAAAAATACAAAATTGTTTTTATTTTATTCCGATAAGGCTTAAGCCCGGCAGGTAAGTCACCAAAGCGAGCATTCCAAGCAGCAGAAGCCAGAAACTCCAGGTGGCCCGGTAGAGTTCCGGCAGTTTGCGGTTGAACCTTGAGCTGGCAAGAAAAAGATTCAGGCCCAGCGGCGGCGTCATGTAGCCTATTTCAAGGTTCAAAAGGAAAATAATGCCCAGGTGCACCGGGTCTATGCCATACTGCGCAGCCACCGGCACTATTATGGGCACCACAATGATGATGGCCGAAAATATCTCTATCATATTTATTACCAACAGGAAGGCATTCAGGATAAGCAGGAACACGATCTTGCTGGAAACAAAAGCGTGCAGCCAGGCGAAAATCTTGTCAGGTATTTGTGCGTCTATAAGGTAATTTGTGAATCCGAGCGCCGTGCCCAGCACCATGAATATTGCCCCCACTAGCAGCATGCTTTTAACCGCCACCCGCGGAATATCCCGAAACAAGTCAAGATCCTTGTAAATAAAAACTTCCACAACAAGCACATAGAAAGACATTACCGAGGCGGCCTCGCTTGCCGTAAACATACCGCGGTAAATGCCGCCTATTATAAGGAAAGGCAGCGGTATTTCCCAAGCCGCGGCCCGGGCAGCGGTTTTAACCGCCGCAAACGAGAAAGCGGTTGGTTTAATCCCGGCGCGGCGCGCCGTTATTATGGCGTAAACCGACAGCGCCACAAGCAGCAGCGCCCCCGGCAGCAATCCGGCTTTAAAAAGCTTATCTATATCTATTTTCGCCACAAGGCCGTAAAGTATTATGGGCAGGCTTGGCGGAAAAAGCAGGCCCAGGCTGCCGGTGGTGGTGAGCAGGCCCAAAGTGAATTTTTCAGGGTAGCCCTGCTTTTTAAGTATAGGGTAGAGCAGTCCGCCCAGCGCTATTATGGTAACGCCCGAGGCGCCGGTAAAAGCCGTGAAAAGGGCAGTGGTAAAAAGCGCCACAACGGCAAGCCCGCCTGGCATGAAGCCGAACAGGGCTTCCGCAAGCGCCAGCATCCGTTGAGGTGCCTTGCTTTCAGCCAGGATATAGCCTGAGAATGTAAAAAGCGGTATGGCTATGAGGGCCGGCAGGGAAGCCAGCCGCAGCATTTCCACTATTACCGCCGAGGAATCTATGCCGGAGCCGTAAAAAAGGTATATGGCAAGCGCCCCTATCAGGGAAAAAACAGGCGCCCCCAGAAAGGCCAGAATTAAAATTATAAGCGCGACAATAAGGGCCATGGTAGTTTCAAGTCACAAGTCACAGGTCACAAGTACTGTTGAAAGTAGAGAACTCAAAACTCTACACTGTCTACTCTTTACTGATCGTCTGCTCCCTGAAAAGTCCTGTCAGGGTATGGAATGCGATAAGCGCGAAGGCGGCTGGGATTATTATTTCCGACCAGCCGGCTGATATGGCCAGTCTGCCAATGTAAAAAGCCACGGAGCCGGCGGAGAATTCATCCCTTATAAATTTATAGGCGGCGTAAAAAAGGAGCGAGGAGGCTACAATGGTGAATATGCCGGCGGAGATTTCAAGCGGGCGGCGCATGGCGCGCGGGGCGAATTTAACGAACGCTTCAAGGGCGAAATGGCTGGAATACCTTGAGGCGAGCGCGGCTCCGGTAAGGCCGGCCCAAACCACCATGTGGCGCATTAAAGGGTCCAGCCACACTATACCGGAATGCAGCAGCAGGCGCAGAAGCACCTGCGTAAACGACATGCCCACCATGGCGAAAATAAAAACGACCACCAGGGCCTTTTCCGCTTTTACTATGTAATCCTCAAACAAGAATATCCGCCGCATACTCTTATTATACTACCTGGACCCGCAATAAGTAAAAGGAGTGGGGTATTGACAAAATGATACCTATATGGTATCATTTAAACATGAAGCTTATAAACAGGAACGTGGATTACTCTGTCAGGGCGCTGGCGCATGTGGCTGCGTTGGCCCCGGAAGTTGTGCCGGTCTCGGGCATGGAAACCAAAGTGGGCGTTCCCAGGCCTTTTTTAAGGAAAATACTCCAAAAGCTGAATAAGGCCGGCATCCTGCGATCGAGCAAGGGGCGTGGAGGGGGCTTTGTGCTGGCCAGAAAGCCGGAACAAATCTATTTGAAGGAACTTATAAATATCTTCCAGGGTCCTATAGCGTTGAATAACTGCGTTTTCGATAAGGCTCTTTGCCGGAACCATAAAACCTGCCGGCTGAGGAGCAAAATAGGCGCTCTGGAAGAAAAGATGCTGGCAGAATTGGGCAGGATAACTCTGCGGAATTTATTGAAATAGCCGCTGCGCTGAATTGTTGACGGAGGCTTGAATGAAAAAAAGAAAAATTATCAATATTGAAGAAGACAAATGCGACGGCTGCGGGCTCTGTATTCCCAACTGCCCGGAGGGAGCTTTGCGGGTGATAGACGGCAAAGTTCGCTTAATAAGCGATCTGTTGTGCGACGGGTTGGGCGCTTGCTTAGGCGAATGTCCGCGTGGCGCCATTACGGTGGTGGAAAGGGAGGCCGCCGACTATGATGAACGAGAGGTCATGGCGAACATGGTCAAGAAAGGAACGAACACGGTACAAGCGCACCTTAATCATCTGAAGGACCACGGCCAGGCCGGCTTTTTAAAGCAGGCTGAGGATTTTCTGAAGGAAAAAGGAATCACTAACCCCCTGGAGGATAATATGGCTGACAAAAACAAATCAGAAACTGGCGGACATGCGCAATGTGGCTGTCCCGGCGCGCGAGAGATGGATTTCCGCGGCAAAGCGGAAGAGGGAGGGCAGACAGGGCCGGTTAACTCCCAGCTCAGGCAGTGGCCGGTACAGCTGCACCTAATCTCGCCCTTAGCGCTGTATTATAAAAAAGCCGATGTGGTGCTGGCTGCGGACTGTGTGGCTTACGCTTACGGTAATTTCCACAATGAATTCCTAAAGAATAAAGCGCTGGCTATAGCCTGCCCCAAGCTGGACGAAGGGCAGGAGAGCTATGTGGAAAAGCTGACGTCCCTGATAGATGACGCGGAGATCAACACTCTTACAGTACTGACCATGGAGGTGCCTTGCTGCCGGGGGCTGCTGAGCATGGCGCGCTCCGCGCTTGCCGCCGCGAAAAGAAAAGTCCCGGTAAAGCATATTGTAATAAGCCTGCAAGGTGAAATAAAAAGTGAAAACTGGGTTCTCGATTGAAAGATAAAGCCCGATATTTATTAAATTGCCGGAAACCGAACCATGATTTATATGTATAATCTTCCTGATGAATAATTCTTTTTTTGACGATCTTAGAGAAGTCGTAGACCAATTCATGAAACAAAGTGGAGGTAAAATGGAAAAAGACTTTGCGGGTAAACTGCTGTTGCCGGCAATGGCGGTTGTTGCGGCCATGCTGGCGTTTTCATCGTTTTTTATAGTTCCTCCGGGTGAGGTGGCCATAAAAACCCGTCTCGGCTCCATAGTGGATTCCTACAGCGAGGGCCTGCATTTCAAAATGCCCTTCTTGGAGAGCATAACCAAGTTCTCAATACAGATACAGCGCGCCAATATTAAGACGCAGGCGTTCTCAAAGGACCTGCAGACTATGAACGCGCACCTGGTGGTGAACCATCGTATACAGAAGGAAACCGCTATCAGCATTTTCCGCAATCTGGGGCCCGCGTATGTGGAGAATATCGTTGATCCCGCCGTGCAGGAAGTCTTCAAGGCAATAACGGCCCGCTATTCCGCTGAAAGGGTCATCTCTGAGCGCAATGCGCTCGTTCAGGAACTGAATGTGGAGGTGAAGGACCGGCTTACAAAAAAGGAAATTATAGTTACGGATATTTCCGTTGTGGACCTGGACTTTACCGAACAGTTCCTAAAGGCCGTGGAAGACAAGCAGGTGGCTGACCAGCAGGCCCAGATGTCTGGAAAACTGGTGGAGAAGGCCAAGCGCGATGCCGAGCAGCAGATAGCCAAGTCGCGTGGCGAAGCCGAAGCCCTGCGCATGCAGCGCGAGCAGGTTACTCCCTCGCTGATAGAGTTGCGCAAGGTGGACGCGCAGCTTAAGGCTATAGAGAAATGGAACGGCGTGTTGCCGGGTTACGTCGGAGCCGGCGTGCCGTTTATTTCCATCGAGAAAAAGTAAGCAAGCTTTTTGTGCCGGCAAATCAGCCGATAATACAAGAGCCAGGTATATTCTCCTGGCTCTTTTGTTGTTTTCTGCGATCGATCCCCCAAAAAGACAAATCTCTTTTAAAATTGGAAACAAGTCAGTAAAACTGGTAAAGTTTAAGCGTAGGCGGCCGGAAGTGTCCAATAGGTTTAGGCCAAAATCCCCAAAAAGGTCAAAAGACATACACTTTACAATGGAAGAAAAGCATAAAGAAATTCAGATGAGACGTTTAGGAATTCAGATGGGCATGCTTGTATTTATAAGCGGCAGCTGCGCCTTAACCTACGAAGTCCTCTGGATGAGAATGCTTGGCCTTGTATTTGGAAATTCCGCCTACTCTATAGGCACTTTGCTGGCTATTTTTATGACTGGTTTGGCATTGGGAAGTTATCTTCTGGGCGCTTATTCAGACCATTGCGCCAAGCCATTAAGACTTTTCGCGTATATAGAAATAGGAATCGGTCTATATTGCTCTATCACCCCATTTTTATTTCCAGTTATTATATGGCTGCAAAACTCTCTTCCCATAACCTTTGCTTCAACTGGGCTTTCCTTAACCATCTTTCGAGTTTTGTTATCTTCCCTGCTTCTTTTACCGCCTACTGTGCTCATGGGTGGAACCATGCCTGTTTTAATCCGCGGTTTTACAGAACACATGCAAAAAGCTGGTTCCACAATCGGGAAACTATATTTCTTAAACACCTTGGGAGCGGCAACAGGCGCTCTGTTAACAGGATTTTGTCTTATTAACTGGCTTGGGGTGAGCGGGTCCATTTATCTTGCCGCAGGGATAAATATAACAATAGGCTTAACAGCCCTTCTGCTTTTTAATTCCGGGAGTTCCGGGGACACCCCGCGGAATTCATTTATAACAAGATTAAGCGGGGGATCCCCGGAATTAAAACCTTTCGCGCCAATATTGATCATCGCTGGTCTTTCGGGTTTTACAGCCTTGGCTTATGAAACTCTTTGGACAAGACTTCTTATACAAATCATCGGTTCTTCCATTTACGCATTCGCTCTTATACTGACCGCCTTTCTTCTTGGAATCGCTTTTGGGAGTTTAATGGTCAACCCATTAGTGGATAAAAAAGAACAGAAATTCGCGCTATTAGCGATGATCAATATCGGCATAGGCAGCTTTAGCATGCTGGCATTCGCGGCGCTTTCCATAATACCGCTTATTTTTATCAGGCTTTATGCTCTTTGCCATGGAATATTTCCTTTGTTCGAGTTCTCAAAATTCATCCTGATCCTCGCGCTTCTAATCATTCCATCGATCTTGATGGGGATATCTTTTCCTTTGATCGCGTCATTTGCCTTAAAATATAAAAATTCAGGCAAACGCCTCGGAATGATTTTCGGGATAAATGCATTGGGGGCATGTTTGGGCGCTCTTGGCGTGACTTTTGCGGTTATACCCTTATTAGGAATTTATCGCGGCATGCAGGTCGTATGTTTTATAAGTCTTGCAATGGGTGTTTTTTTAATTCTGCAGGAACCGACATTAAAACAACGCCCGGTATTAACGCGCGTTTTCCTATCTGCGCTGGCCGGGACCATATTGTTAATTTCTTTTATTCCATTTCCTTCAAGGCAGATTTTAGGAAGCGGTGTTTTTGTATACGCAAATACTTTTCTAACGCAAAAAGGCGGCATGAGAACCTGGCGGGAGCAGATGAATAAAGTCAAGCTTCTGTTTCACAAAGACGGAATAAGCGCGGCAGTGGATGTGTGGGAAAACGCAGGAGTCCTGAGCCTAAGGATCAACGGCAAAACAGATGCTTCCACTGATAGTGGCGGTGATTTGAGCACGCAATTGCTGCTGGCGCATATCCCCATTAATCTGGGCCAAGCCACGAATTGGGCTATAGAGCCATCCTCCTCAAATGCCTTAATCATTGGTCTTGGCAGCGGCGTCACTCTGGGAGCAGCCGCCCTCTATCCCTTTAAAACTATTGATTGCCTTGAAATTGAACCTGCTGTTGTTGAAGCAAGTAAATGGTTTAAAGTTTTCAACCGCGATGTTCTTTCAAAATCTTCTGCTGTAAAGCTGGTTCTGGATGATGCCCGCCACTTTCTTGCTTTAACGCCTGATAAAAAGTACAACATAATTATCTCGGAACCTTCCAATCCATGGATATCCGGCGTGTCCAACCTATTCACGATCGAATTTTATAAATTAGCTGAAAAAAAACTCTCCTCCAACGGCCTCTTCTGTCAATGGTTTCATCTATACGACCTGCAGACTGAGGACATACAAGTTCAGCTTAAAACATTCATGACAGTTTTCCCGCATGTATCTATATGGCAGGTGTCCCAAACAAGCCGGGATATAATGCTTATAGGCTCCAAAGAAGAGCTGATAATCGACGCTCGTAAACTGGAAACAGCGTTATCGCGCAAAGAGGTGTCAGGGGATTTGCAATTTTTAAATATTGCGGATCTCGTTTCCTTCCTGACGCATTTTATCATGGCCCAAGAGCGCGTAAGAGAACTTTCAGCAGATGCTCCACTAAACACTGATGACCGGCCTTGGCTTGAACTCCACGCGCCCAAATCAATAACTATCCCGCAACTTGCGCAGGCTAACAGAAACCTGATTTTTAAATACAGCGAAACGGTTTCTCTTGTTTTGCGCAATTTTTCCCGCAATCATGATCTAGCCAACACTTATATCAATCAAGGCAGTCTTAATCAGGCTCTGCAGGAACGCCTGAGCATGAAGCAAAACCTAAAAGAGCCCGCCATATATTTGGATATGATATTTATGGATTTGCTAAACAACAGACCTCAAAGCGCTTTGGATCATTTAGCTGGATTTGAAAAAAGAATGACTGACAAAGAAAAAATCAATAAACAAAATAAAGCAAAAATCAATAAGTTGCGGCAATCGTTAACCGCAGAATTCCAGCAAGCTTCCTGTTACTGGTCTCTCGGCCTGCTTTACCATGAAGTCAGCGAGGGCTATATCGCTGCCACACTTTTTGATATCGCATTGCGCATAAACCCTGATTACATCAACCAAGCGTTTTCCGTTTTATAGTTGCCATTCCAGAGAAGAAAAGGTGGAAAGGTGCCAGGCACCTTTCCACATAACCTTGAAGTAGAGATCTGGCTCTAATCAGCGCAGCTCTCGGTTAAGCTGATAACGTTATAAGTCATCATCCTCCCCGCTGAAAGGAACCCACCAGCTTTTTTCCGTCCCCACCATAGTGCTGTAGGAATGCAATATCCCGAAATTACGGCACTGCACGCAATAGGAAGCCAATGCTTTATCTCCGGCAAGTTCTTTCTTGATCTCATCGATCATGACTACGCTTGTTTTCTTTTCGGAGTGGATCTTTTCAATAATGAACTCTTGGTCCTCCTTCGTCAGGAACGAATAAGCCGGCGCCAGCGCGTAACGGTCTACCAGTGCCAGCAGATCCTCCGGATACACGTCCTTGGTGGACTCGGTCTCAATGTCAACCACGCTCAACTGCCCGAAAAGGCTCCGGGCCTTCGCCGGATCCGAGTTCGGATAAGTCGTAATGCATGGGATGGACATCCTGAAGAATATCTTCACTTTATCGTCAAGCGAGGGGACCTTGGCGATATACGTGCAATTATACTTAACCAGGCATTTCTCCCTTGATACCGGCGTAAGTTTCTCTATGAAGAACGGATACTCGAAGGTGACCTTAACCGTGGTGGCGTTCAATTCCTTGAGATAATATCCGATGTTGTGCCTGAGCGAGGCAGTCCCGATATGATCCCTGTGCCGGTGTACTATCTTTATGAACGTGTCGATCCAATCGGCTTCGAATTCGTGCATGATGCGCGCGTCGATGCTGATGTTCGCCACCGTTCTTTGTCCTTTCGGGTCCGTTTTCGACAGCACGTCGATGGGAAAGGGCAGGTCTCTCATCCCCACATCCACAAGGAATCTTTTTTCTTCATTCATATAATTTCCTCCTGTACCGCGTTCTTACTGTTGTCTATCATGATCCGCCAGATGTCGCCTTTCAGGACCATAACCTTAATCCTGGAATCCTGTTCAGAGATAAGGGTGCCGCCGGCCCGGTCTGAGATGGGGAATCGGCAGCGCAGCCCTAAAAATTCCAGTCCGCTGCAGATGCCCTGGATAAATGCGGCGCATTTAGAGGGTTCTTCCGTAATAAACAGGATAGCGTCCGCTCCGCCAAGCAGCGCGGAGAACGCTCCGGAGTATCTGATTATGTCATAGAGTAAGATCTTCCTGGCCATAGCCTTTTTAACGCTGGTATCGGCGTTCATCAGGTCCATGAAACTGCAGGCGGTTCCGGTCAGACCCCGGAAGCCGCTTCTTGCCGAGAGGAGCGTATTTATTTCCTTGAGGGAAAACCCGGCGGCCTGCAGCTCAAAAACCACCGAGACATCAATATCGCCGCAGCCGGAGTGCGAAGGGAGTCCCTCTACGGGCGTGAATCCGATCGTGGTGTCCAGAGGCCTGCCGTTATTAACAGCCGCCATATTCGGGTGGTCCCCGAGATGAATGGAGATCACTTTCGACACCGGCGGCCCCAAGAGTTTCTGCGCTTCCGCGAAGGCCCACTGATGCGTAAGGCCGTAGTCTCCATAGCGTTTTAGGCCTCTGGCCCGCAGCAGCGGGGACAGCGCGTAAGCGCTCGCTTCAAGCGGCATTTCCATGAAAAATGCCGTGTCGCACAGCAGGATGTGCGGCACTTTCGGCATTATGCGGAGCATTCGCTTCAGAGCCGCATAAGTCAATTCATTGTATTCCGGCAGGTATCGAACCGCGGCGCCCACCGCTTCCAGCACCTTGGGCGTAACGATCTGCGCCGGGAGACGTACCAGTTCGCCGCCATGGCGAAGCCTGTAAACCACGGACGCGGTTCGCTGCCGGCTGTCGGAGTTCCCGCCAGTTATTGCCAGCCAGTCGGCGTCCGTGAGACATTCTCCGGACGAGAAACTTTTGGCGGAGTGTTTGCCCCATTTTATCGCCGGGGGGGCGGGATCAATTAGAAGTTGCATATTTTTCACCAGCCAGCCTCAGGCCTTCCCTGCATATGACCAGTTCTTCTTCAGTGGGAACGGCTAGGATTTTAACTTTGGAATTTGGAGAATTTAACAGCGAGATAGCGTCCCCTGTGGCCTGCCGGTTGGCCTGCAGGTCAAGTTCAACGCCGCACCAGCCCATGTCCCGGCATACCTTTTCGCGCAGCAGCCAGTTATGTACCCCGATGTCGTCGGTGAAAATAAGGATATCCGTGCCTCCCAGGACAGCCGTATAGCCGCCTATGTATTTTTTAAGACGGTGCACGTACATATCGAAGGCCAGTTTGGCTTTAGGATCATTCCCAAGCTGCGCTATAATGTCCCGCATATCGCTGGAAAAACGCGATACTCCGAGCAGTCCGCTTTTCTTGTTTAACATGTCCACCATATCATCGCTGCGTTCCCCGTAGACGCCCATCAGATAAATGGCCAGCATTGCGTCCAGGTCGCCGCTGCGGGTGCTCATTACCAGCCCCCCAAGCCCAGTATATCCCATTGATGTGTCGAGTGACTTTCCGTTAAGGACCGCCACCGCGCTGGAACCTCCCGTTCCCAGGTGGCAGGCCACAATGCGGGTATTTTCCAGCGGAACGCCAAGGTATTCGGCGGCTTTCCCGGTTACATACTGATAAGACAGTCCGTGAAAGCCGAATTTTCTGAAACCGAATCTTTTAACGATGTCCTCCGGCAGGGGATAGGTGTAAATATGCGGAGGAATAGTGGAGTGGAAGGCCCCGTCGGCGGTTATATATTGGGGGATCTCCGGCAGGGTTCTTCTGCACTGAAGAATAACGCTGTACATGGCCGGGTGATGTATGGGCATCATCGGGATCAGCGATTTGAGCTTTGAAAGCAGCGCTTTGTCCACCCAGGCCGTTTTAAAACTGCCCCCGGCATGTCCCCAGCGGTGTCCGATATAGTTTATGGATATCCCCCGAGCTTTGAGCGCCTCCAAAGTCAGCAGTGCCGCGGCTTTGTGCGACTGTAGGGGGGCCTCGCATTTTTCATTATTTGAACCCTGTTGAAATTCAATAAAGGAAGGCTGGGTGCCCTTTACCCCTACGCGATGCGCCTTACCGGTCAGGACAATTTTAAGGTCTCCGGCGGGAGTAGCCGCGAATACCTTAAAAGTCAATGAGGAACTTCCGCAGTTAAAAACCAGCACAGTTACATCCTTTTTAATTTCCATATACGTTCTTCTCTTGTTCCAGGTACTTGGGCAGATCAAATCCCATTATAGCTCACAGTATTCGTCCTGCCAGATATAGGATAGCAGAAGAAATCGTATTTGTTTAGCCGATAATAATGATATATACTATCGATAATATCAATGTTACCCATAAACTTTAACCAGCTTTATTATTTCTGGATCATCACGAAAGCGGGAAGTATAACGGCGGCCACGCGGCAATTGCTGCTGAACCAATCCACTCTCAGCCAGCAGCTGAAGGAAATTGAGACCTCAATGGGGCGCCGCCTGCTGGTCCGCTCACGGCACGGGGTCACGCTTACAGAGGAAGGGAAAGTGGTTTTTGAATATTGTGACCGGATGTACCTTCAGGCAGAGGAACTGGCCGCGCAGTTAAAGAGCGGCAAGATCTCAAAAATTTCTCTTCTCCGCCTGGGTTTCTGCCGCTCGGTGTCAAGAGAAAAGGTTTTAAGCGTCGAAAGAGCCGTTAAGGCCGTGGACCCGGGAATTACGGTCAAGATCTTTTCCGGTACCGGGGAGGAGCTTGAAGATAAACTGCGGCGGCGTTCCTGCGACATGGTTATATCGAATATCGATTTCGCCGCTGCGCAGGCAATGGATTTTCGTGCGCGGCTGATAGCCAGCATCCCGCATTATTTTGTGGCGGCGCCGCAATTTAAAAAGCAAGGGAAAGCCTTTCCTCAAATGCTTTCCGGCATGCCCTTAATGGTGCATTCTCAGGAAGATCCTATCAGAAGGGCGGGTGAGGATTATTTGCGCCGCAATGGGGTTGTACTGAATGTGCATGCAGAGGTAGAGGACTCCGATCTTATTCTTACCATGGTTCTGCGCGGGGAGGGGGCCGGGTTTTTGGCTCCGAGCGCTATCAAAAAACACATTGAAACCGGCCGCTTGGTTAAACTTCATGAGCGCCCTATCGGGATCAATGAAAATCTTTGGCTGGTGTGCGGCAAATATAATTATTCCAATGAGCGTGTGCAAAAGGCGATCAATGCCCTAATGGAACAGTTCAAATTCGCGTATCCCGGTTAGCTGTTGGCTGAACATTGCAACTAAAGTTACCGCGTAGTTACCAGACGTTATCCGAAACTATCACTTGTCGAAGAGCGCCGCAAGATCCGTAAGGCACAGGCCGGTTCCAAATCTGCAAGGGATGAGCTGGTGCTGGGCCACATCGGATTTGTCATGTGGCGCATACAAAAAACGCGAAAAACGAGCAATGGGCTCGTATGACTCTAAAGCTCAGAAGATGTTAGTTTGACGGTTCCTCGAATCTTTTCGCGTTCATATCGTTCAGGTTGATGATGACATAGCTCAAAAGGTCCGATTTTAGCTGACCTGGTTGGATGCAAACGGTTTCCCCGATTTTGGCGTTCCATATCCCGGTACGTGAGGGCGATTCGTGGATATGGCCATGCAAGGTTAACCGTGGCTGCCGCTTCTTGATAAAGTTGTATATCGCTTGTGAGCCAACGCCGCGCCCATCTTGGCAAATGTCCAGTCCTATGCGGTTGGGCGGCATGTGCATCACGTATACGTTCTTGTCCGGGTTCTTTGGCTTAGGGAGCAATTCCAGCTCTTCCTCAATAGTCGGCAGCGTCGCGGCATGCGCAACCCAATCGGAAAGCTCCTCAAAGCCTTTTTCCGTAGACAGGACGCCTGCGCCGAACTGCCGTTGAAAAACGTAGTCCTTGTTATCCCTTCGGCACCTGTCTTTTAACTGGAACGGATAGTCCGCAACCCAGTTCATCCCGATAAACTCAAAAGATTCCAGCTCAAATCTTGCCTGCGCCAGATTTACTGCGTGAGGATATTTTGAGCAAATTTCATTGAAGCACGCGTCATGGATTTTAAGGTCATCGTTGCCTAAATAACCCAAGTGATAGATGCCCGCTTTGTCATATTCAGCAAAGTAGTCGGAGAGAAAACCCTCTATAAACTCTCTCTGGGTACGATGGATATCGTCTTCCAGACAAAGCATGTCGCCGCCGTTGATGACGGCTTTGACTTCGTTCCTTTTGGCAATTTCCAGGACCAGCTGGTATTTAACCGTATCCCCATGCAGGTCCGTCACAAATAATATTTTCATTTTCGGTTTTCAAGAAAACAAAGTGAATCGTTGCTCGGTGCCACCGTTAAATCCTACCTCTTTTAATCAGGAAGGCCAAATACTGGATGCGAAAGTTTTGGTGCGACTAAAAGGGTTTTTACTATACTGTCCATAGGGCGGATCCTTGTTTGTGCCGATGTGGGAAAATTTTTATGAATATACCGAAACTATTGGATAAGATGCGGAATTGGATAGCGTATGACCCGGTGATGCGCCAGGAAATGCTTGAGGCCAAGGACGAATTTTTTGCGTTCTCCGAATATGATCAGGATGCGGGAGCCAAGGACAATATTACTGGGCTGCTGGCCGAATGGTTTATGTATGACAGGAAAACTACCCGCTACCTGAAAACTCCAGCGGAAGTGTTTCTCCAATATGGAGCCAAAGGGCTTACTTCTACCGAGAAGGCATTTTTTAAGAACCTTTCAAAAACCATCTTCGGTGTCTTTGAGGTTTTATCTTCCGATAAAGAGGCAGGCATTCTGCGCATTAAACGGCTGGATGGTACTGGTGAGTGGGCGATTCGGGATATGAAGGGGAGCCGCAGTGCGACGGCTGGCAGCGTCATCTTTGCGAGGATTATCCCACTGCCGGATAATCCCGTTTTTACCGGCTGGGTCGCGGGTTGGCCTGGCGGCGCGGCTGATATGCGGCGGATTTTCAGTAAGGCCTTCGCTAACCCGGAAAAGATTACCGGTTTTAAACCACGCCATCTTCTCAGGCTCTGGGCCAAGCCGGTGAACTGGATAGAAAAAGGCGAATTCTTCTGCAAGACCAGACTCGCAGGTATCTGGCAGAAATGGTGTGGCAAAAGCAGGCCTTTTGCGGAGCTGGAATCAGCTGTGGATGCTGGGGACCATTCAAAATACCTGATCGCTGAGCAGACTCTGGTGGAGAGTTGTCCGGACCCCGAACAAGTCCAAGAAATCATGGGCCTGCTGCAAGCATACTGGAATCTCGCCTCTGGCAGCAAAGCCGGACTTAAAACTCCGGTAGAACTGGTTGGCGAAGGCCCTGGCCCTGTAGAAAAAAGTTTTTTAGATATGCTTGGCGCGGCAAATATGACCCGGCATAAAAAAACCGGAAAAGAATATTCAAGGGAAGAGAATGACGCCTGGCTGAAAACCACGGCTAATGGCGAGAAAGGCGTGAGTCCGTTTGAGCTCATCTCACAGGAAAGGAAAGCCCGTAACCATCCATATCCCGATAAGATAGCCTATTCCATAAAAATACAGGGCATTGCGAATAAGACCGGCGAAGCGGCCTCCGACAAGGCGCAGGCCGCGACGGGTTTTATGATGCATAAGAACTTTGAAAAAGCCGCCAGGCTTTATGAAGATGCTTTGACGGTTCTGAAACACGACAAATCCATTTCGTATAGGGTCTTGGGCAATTTGGGAATATGCTACGCCTTAATGGGCGAGCGGGACCGCGCTCTGGAAACGCTGCGTGAGGCGCTACGGCATAATCCGGACTATGACCGGGCCAGGCGGCACTTGGGCGAATTGGAAAGCATGACGGCTGCGCAATATAAGAAGTTTCTTAAGAACGGGCCGGGACATCTCACGCACTCTGAATGGCGCGAGTAGGCTGTTTATTGGATATTAAATCGCTCGTGAAATCTGGTTGCCATTGTTCGTGAGATATTCCGCAGGGTTTGGTGCCAGCAACGCTCGTTTTACATTATGCGTGTCTGGGACAGGTTGGGGAATCCCCTAATGGTTGATGGCTCCGGCGGAAACGCATTTTCCGTTACGGTGTGAAATGTTGTTTTCGAGATGTATAAGCATAGCGCCGCAGTGGGGACATTTATAATGCGGCGGCGACTGTACGGCTTGAGTCAGTTCTTCTATGGTTCTAGGAGTAAAATCCCATACGTCCACACCGACATTGATTGCCCGGCCAAGCCGGATCCATTTTTCATGGATATGTCCGCATAGGAGTTTTTGCTGCGTCTTTATCGGCTTGTGTTGGAGCAGCCAGCCGTCCCACTCAAGCTTCTCGTGCGCTTCCGTGAATCCGCCCTCAAGCATTTGACGAGCGCGCCTGTCATGGCTGCCAAGTATGATTATCTTTCGGGCACCGTTAAGCTGTTGAAGGAATTTCGGCCATTCGGAGGCCTTCCCCATGGCAAAATCTCCCAGGTGATAGACGATGTCATCCGGGGTCACAACGGCGTTCCACCGTAAAATCATCTCACGATTCATCTCCTCTGTAGAGGCGAACGGACGGGCGCAGTATTTAATAATGTTGAAATGGTTAAAGTGCGTGTCGCTTGTAAAGAAAGTCTTTGCCATTTGAATCTATGCCCCGGCTGAGCCATTCATTAACTCAGGTCCGGGCCTTTTGCGTGTCCGAATCGCAGATGGATTCAGATAACTTTTATAGCTTGGCCAGATTAAACTTTTGCCATGGAATAGCTTTCACTTCCGGTGTTAACGCCAGTTCATGTTCCGAAAGGCTCACCACGTAAGCGGGCCTGTCTTTAAATGGAACGTGTTTAACAAATCCCGCCAATTTTGCCGTTATGTTTTTAGTGCTTTTGATTTCCACTAAAACAAATCTTTGGCCGTAATCAAGCAGCAAATCAGTCTCATTATGGTTGGAATCCTGATAATAATACAGTTCACACTGCAACCCGTGATTGAATTTTTGCTTGAGAGCTTCAATTATTATCATGTTCTCAAAGAAAGCCCCTGATTGCGGTCCTGCCATTATCGTATCCGCGGATGGATACTTCAACAGATAGGCCAGAAGTCCGGTATCCGTGAAATAAAGCTTAGGGGTTTTTACAACCCGCTTCGTAATATTGCGAAAATACGGGCGTAGAATGTATACGATCCGCGTTGTTTCCAGTAAGGACAGCCAGCGTCGTGCGGTCTGGGCTGAAACGCCGCATTCCTTGGAAACTTCCACAAGATTTAATAATTGCCCCGCCCGGGCCGCTAAAAGCTGCAGGAAAGACTGGAATGTGGAGATGTCGTGAACGCTTTGTATTTGTCTTATATCGCGCTCCAGGTAGGTGGAGATGTAGCTGGCATAATAAGTTTGCGTATCTACGCGCTGGCTTGCCGGGACCGGATAAAATCCCCGGAATATTCGCGCGTAACATTCTTTGGCCGTCTTGTGGGTCGACGCCAATTCTTCCCAGGAAAAGCCTAAAAGCTCGAATATGGCTATTCGTCCGGCAAGCGATTCCGATATTCCCGCCATAAGCGGGAAAATTTGCGAACCGGTTAATAGAAATAGTCCATTCTTACTCCGGTCCCGGTCAATAACTATTTTGATATATGGTAATAATTCGGGAACATATTGGATCTCGTCCAGGATGACAGGCAGGCTTAGATTGTCAACAAAAAGCCCGGGGTCGCGTTTAGCGGAAAGCCTTAACGAGGGGTCATCGAAGGTAATATGGGCGTGGTTAGGGAAAAGCTTTTTTAAGAGCGTAGATTTGCCGGCCTGGCGGGGACCTGTCACTACGATGGCGGGAAATTGTTTCGCAGCTTTTTTTATCTGGGGCTCTATGGTTCGTTTTATATATTTCATAGTACCAGCTTATCACAAAAACTATGCAAAAGCAACATTATATATTGGATATGCATAATCTAAAGACCCAGAACGGCCACCAGTTATGGGAGGCGGAGGGCACGGATGGCCGCTCTTACTGTCACGGGGTACTCCGCCGATTCTTTTCGGCCTGGCAGGCGGCCTGGCCCGCAATATAAGGGAAGATTACGCTCAAAAGAAGCGTTCATTCATAGAGGAGAAAAAGGAAAATGAAACTCACAGCTTTTGCACGGAGGGGAGCTAAGAGGTTCGCATTCCCTTCTAGCGCGGGAAGAAAATAAAATTTAAACTTAATTTTCCGGCGGAGAAACTGCGTGCGCTAGCCGGACTAGCGGATTTAAATTGTGCCAAATTTATCGGGGGAAAAATTTGGCGGCTACGCCGCCAACGAATCAAGACCAATTTTGACGATTTTCAGGCCAATTTAAGCGAAAAACCCCTATATATTCCTGCTTTTGACCTCTCCTGGCAGGTTCAATGGGTCCCGATCAGGAACGGTGAGCGTGTAATCTATGAGATTCCACCCGGCCACCAAATCCCGCCCCAACCCCTCTAAACCGCCAAAGTTTACATCCCGTCGTCTTAGGCCGTCTGAGGCGCATAGCGCTTGAAACGGCACGCCCATAGGTCAGGAACGATGGGATACCAACCGCCCGCTGAAAGTTTAATTACGAGGTGGCTAATTAAACTTTGCGGGCCAAAAGTTTAATTAAGGCCTTGACAATTAAACTTTGATGCCTTATACTTTCATTACATGCGTAGGTGCCGTATCAGGCGCTATGCGTATAGGACGGCAATTATGAATGAGAATATGCCAGGCAAAAGCCCTAGATCCGGCCGTTGGGAGAAACAGTCCGGACCGGAGCTGTACTGTCCAGTTTAAAATG
>DMES01000078.1 GCA_003450815.1 Elusimicrobiota bacterium
AGAATCAAGACCTGACCCCTTTTGTAGTTCGGAGAGGCATTTCAATATTGCGGTTGCGGCTTCGGTCATCAGGGCCAGCATTTCCTTTTTTTCTTCGGGCGGACTGTCGCGCAGTACCTGGACCGCGCTTTTAAGGGCGGCGCATTTGGAAGCCAGATCGTGATAGATTTTTCTTAAATCCGGTGTCTCAGTCATTTCTGCTCCCCTGCCGCGTATCTTTTTTGCCGAGTATAGAATAAAGCAGCCGTGTGGAGATTTTAAGATCCGTCATGGTTTTTGTTTTCCTGCCGCCGTTTTCCTGAAGGCTGCGATGTACCGCCTCCGCTGAAAATTTATCAAGGGTTTCGTTTAACCCGTGCTCCAAAGCATAGTCGTACTGCGTGTCCGCGAGGAAGGTCCCGTTCCCCGCCGCCGGCTTTGCCTCGGTGCCAAGGCTGCGCTTTATTTTTTCAGGAGTTATCAGTCCGGAGGAGCCGGCAAGCAGCAGGTCGGTCAGGCGCTTAAGTTCGCGCACATTGCCCGGCCAGGCGTAGCCAAGCAGCAATTTTCGCGCCTCTTCTGAAAATGAAAGGCGTTTGCGTCCGCGCGTTGCGGCCTGGATCAAGGGGAAGATGTCGCCGGTACGCTCGGCAAGCGGCTTAAGTCTTACCGTAAAGCCGTGCACGCGCTGGAAAAAGTCAAAGCGCAGTTTCTTTTCTTCAAGCAGTTTCTGCGGCTCTTCAAATGTGGCGCTGATAATGTGGAAGCGGGAGTATTCCAGTTTATCCGAGCCCACCGGATAAAAAGATTTTTCTTCAACGGCCTTCAGCAGTTTGGCCTGCATGCCATGGCTCATTGCGCCCACTTCGTCCAGAAACAGCGTGCCGCCGTCAGCCTGTAAAAGCTTTCCCTTACGGGTATTCTCCGCGCCGGTGAAGGCTCCCTTGCGGTAGCCGAACAGTTCCGCCTCCAGCAGGTCTTCGGTGTAGGCGGCGCAGTTTATGGCCACCAGTTCGCCTTTCCTGGCCGAATACTCGTGTATTACGCGGGCAAGCGTGGTTTTACCTGTGCCGGAAGGCCCTAAAATCATTATTGGCAGCTCCGAAGCCGAGTGACGCAAAACTTCGCCCACATCCCGGCGGGTGGCGGCGTCTTCGGTGATAAAGCTTTGGGCGAAGATGGGGGCCAGAGCGATGTCGGAATCTTTACGCAGATAGCGTTCCAGCACGGCTTTTACGTTGGCCTCTTCATTACCCTTGACATAAAAGTCGCGGCAGCCCAGTTCATACGCCCTGGCCACGGTTTCTTCGCAATCGAGTGACGACATTACAACCGCGTAAATGCCCTTTGCCGCGGCAAGCGGTATAATTTCAAGGCCGGAACAGTCGTTCCCGCCGCCAAGCATAAGGTCTATAAAGCAGATATCGTAGCGGTTTTGGGCAAGTTTCTTTTTGGCCGCTTCCGCGCAATCGGCGGTATCAAGGTTATGTCCGGCCAGGTGTTTAGCCAGAACTTTTCTCGCCAAAGCCTCGTCTTCAATAACTAAAATATTAAGTTTAGCCATAAGTTCCTTATAATCAATTTGTAATTTTAAAACTCAAACCACCCGGATATTATTATATCCATTTTGGCGGAAATTTTCATTTGAAAATATTTTCAAATGAAATTTTTTTTGGCCGCCTTCACCTGTCCTGATAAAATCTCAAAAACACATTTCCCCAATGGAAAAGCCCGAAAGCAGGCCTTCTTCCGGATGTTGGCATAAAAAATGCTCTGTGATAGGTGCGAGCAACACAGATGAGGGGAATTTCGCGATATTGAAAAAAGGAAGGATGGATAAAAAAATGAAAAATTATTATTCGCACCAATATAATAATCCGCATGAACAGGATGGCGCCTGCTCCGGATCCACATTCCATAGCGGCCAAGGCGGGAACACCAATTATGATGTAAATAAGCGGCTTAAATAAACAGAAAACTTCTGGCACCGCAATTTCGTCGCGGCGGCAACAATATCAAAACTAAGTATTTTTAAGTAAACTACCTAAGAAGTGGATTTGAGGAGTATATGTACAATAAAAATGATTTTAATTCGATCAAGCTTCCATCAAATAGAAGAATGTCGGCACTTGCGCTTCTATTGATGGTTATTATGAGTCTGGTTTGGCCGGTAGAAGGCATTTCAGTATTAAGAAATGAGTTGGGGGCTTTTATCGGTACAGCATGCCTGCTTCTGCTGGTTAATTGGCGGCTCAAAAAAGACGGCCTAGGGTTTTCGCAGCTGTTGTCGGAGAGCACAGAAGGGAAGTTTAATGCCAGGATGAGGCGGGTGTTTAAATTGTTTTTATTGTATCTAGCGGTGTTTATTCTGGCCTATTATTTAATTTACAGCGGTTTTGCTGTTGGGGAGTCTCTTTCGAATGGGAAACTGCTGAAACTTTCTTCCCTTGAAATATTCACCCTAAATGGCAAGATGCAGAAAAATCAACACATGCTTAATTTGTTCCATCTCGCACCGTTATGGTGGTTTTTTTGGTTGGTTTGTATGGCGCCTTTTTTTGAAGAATTATTCTTCCGTAGATTTTTATATACGGCGGTAAGGAAAAAATATGGGTTTGCTGTTTCGCTTACTGTTACATCCGGCCTTTTCGGGCTTATACATGCCCCAGCACTCCTTGCGGTTTTAGCTACAACCATGCTTGGCTGCTTTCTTGGCTGCCTTTATGAAAAGCAGAAGGATTTTTGCGCCAATGTCGCTTTTCACGCGCTAAACAATGTCTTTACGCTTTTTATCTTTTGGATCATGAAGTAATCGGCAAGGAACCGCCGTGGGGTGGTGACAGTGACCGGTAATCTGCGGTTGGTTGAGCTCTTATTTTACGGCGGTGTGTACTGCCACGGCGCCGGGGAATAAGATTTTATAGGAGGGCTTTTTGAATCCGGCTTCAAGTAGCAGGGCAGAGAATTCATCCGCCCCGTAGAAGTCTAGTATGGTGTTCTTAAGGAATGTGTAGGAGGTCCTGCTGGTCGGCGAGGCCAGGTTTAAAAAACCTATAGCCGTTTTTACATAGACCCTGAAAATTAAATTAACCAGCGGGTTTTTCGGTCTGGTGGTTTCAAGGTTCAGAAAAATCCCGCCGTCTTTCAGCGCCCGCCGGAACTCCCGCAAGGCGCGAAGCATAAGCTGCCGGTTGATATTAATGTTGCGCGCGGCAAAAGAAATCGTCACCAGGTCGAAGGACCCATCAGCGAACGGCAGCGCCTTTGCCTCGGCTTCCACGAATTCTATTTTATTGGTTTTGGAGCGCGCTTTTGAAAGCATGGCGCGGCTCAGATCGACCCCGGTAATTTTAAGCGCGCCTCTGTAGTCGTTGTAAAGGGTAAGTGAGAAATCGCCGGTGCCAGCGCAGATATCAAGTGCGGTGGAGGCGTCCGGGGAAAGGTTTCTGACAAGCTTCGCCGCCCGGCTCCGCCACCAGCGGTCAAGGCCGAATGTTAAAAAAGAGTTCGCGGACTCGTAAAAACGAAAAATACCGTCATAAAACCCGGCAATAGCCTGTTCGGTCTGTGACGGCATTTAACAGCGGTCTGGAGAAAAATTATTTTTTCTCTTCTTTCGGTTCGTTTTCGGCCACAAATTTTCTTATATCTTCTATGGCCTCAATTACGAGTCTGGCCTTTGACAGGCCGAAAGAAAACGGATATTTATCGTTTTCGTTTCTTTTAAGTACCAGCACCGGCTGGCCTTTGAATTCAGTTCTTTCTACGATCATAAAACTTCCTCCACGCGCCGGCTGACTTGCCTTGCGCCCTAGTAGTCCTAATCATAACACAAATCAATATGACATTTCAATGTAAATTCAAGTCAATCTCAAACCACTTGCAAGTTCCAAATACTTTATCTATGTTCGATTTATATTTTCAGAGCGGCGGCTTTTTTTGTTATATTATTAGCGCTACGTGCAAGATGAGGAGTTTATGGATAAAAAAGAATTGTTCAAAGCGTTGCTGGTAAAAGCCGTAAAGGTGCTGGTGGTGTTGACCGCGCTCTTTTTGATTTCCTGTTTTATCGGTGTGCTTCCGTTTGCAAAGTCCCTGCCATTTTTTACCGAGAAGCTGCCGATATCGGTTTTTTTGAATGCCGTTATTTCTTTGCTCGCTTTAATGGCTTTCGTGGGGTTTGGTTCCGAGACAAAGGTGCTTATTGACGGCTTGCTTGAGCGGCTGGCCGGGGCGGGCGATCTTTTTTCCCACATAGTCAAAATCCTGGCCCTGCTGTTCGCATACTATGCCTTTCAGGAGGCGGTGTTTCCGTTTATCAGAAATTTTGAGTGGGTTTATCAGTCTTTGTTCCTGGTGTTTACCATGTTTTTTCTTGCCAAGGCGGGCCTGCAGGTTTATCATGCAAGCGAAGAGATAAGCCGGTTTCTGCTTTCTCTTTTTAACCCGTACAAAAAAAGCGATTTTATCTGATTTTCTAATAAATGTTGCGTTTGCGTGTGTCCCTCACATTAGGATGTCGCCGCCTAGAGACAGAAATAACTTGACAATGCGCTAGTTCGCTTGTAATAATTATATAATACTATGTCTTAATACAGGCGCCAGTGCTGTCTGAAGCGGTGCCGCGCCTGAAATACGGTAACTTATAAAGAGAGTTTAAAAGACTGATGATTCCAACGATTCCAAACCTGGCGAAGCTGCTTTTCCCCGCAAAAGATATAGTAGGCATCGACATAGGAAGTTATTCCCTGAAGATAGTGTGTTTTACCCTGGAGAAAAAACAGCTTAAGCTTAAGGACTGGGGATATATTCCGCTTGCCATAAAGCCGGACGTTCCTCCCGAAGAAAAAAAATCCATCATCGCCCAGGAAATTAAAAACTATCTGAAAAAGAAAGGCATACAAGCCAGGTACGCCGCGGCGGCCGTTTCCGGCAATGCCGTTATAGTGCGTTATGTCAAGCTGCCAAAGCTTTCCACGAAGGAACTTGCGCTGACTATAAATGTGGAGGCCGAGCCGTTTATTCCCTTCGACATCAAAGATGTAAACCTTACCTATCATATCCTTAACGACATTACCGAAGAGGGGCAGCCAAAGATGGAAACGGTGCTGGTGGCGGCCAAAAAGGATGCCGTGAATGATAAAATCGGCATGCTTTTGGAGGCCGGGCTTGAACCGTTGATAATAGATGTGGACTCTTTCGCCCTTGAAACACTTTACGAAAAACTTTATCCGGTTCCGGATGGCAACGCCGCGCTGATCCTGAATATCGGCCATAAGGTGACCAATCTTTCCATAGTGGCGCAGGGGGTAACCCGCGTGGTGCGGGACATTTTTATTGCCGGCGCCACTTTTGACAAGGCTATCGTAAAAGCTCTTAAGGTGGACGCGCCGTCCGCCGAAGCGGTAAAGAAAAAAAAGAGCCTGTTGGTGTCCGATGAAGATAAAGAGACGGCCATAGGCGATTTTGACAGCGAAGGCATTGCCGTTTCCAGGGCCGCCGCCGGCGTGTTGAGGGATTTATACACCGAAGTGTCCCGCTCCATAGATTTTTATCTCTCACAAGGCGCCGAGCATTCCATATCAAGGATCTATCTCTCCGGCGGTATGTCAAATCTGGGCAATATAACGAAATTTATGGCGGCTGAATTTAAGGTGCCTGTTGAAGCGGTAAATCCATTTGCATTCCTTGGCGAACAGGCCAGGAATGTCCCGGCCGATGTGCTGCCCGTGCTTGCCGTGGCAACGGGGCTCGCGCTGCGCAAACTTAAGGATTGGGAAAAATGATACGGATAAATCTCATTCCGCCGGAGTATATAGCCAATATTAACCGCAGAGTGGTTATTGCCAAAGTCGTTCTGGGCGCCGTGCTGGCGCTCGCGGTGGTAGTCGTGATTTCACTTTGGCATGTTACACGGGCGGAGGCGCTTAAATTAACCATGGCAAAGCGCGAGGCGGAACTTAAATCGCTGCAGGGGGATGTTGAAAAGGTAAAGGCCATAGAAGCGGATATCTCCGAGGTTCAGCGTTACCTTGACGCCATCAACCGCATAGCCAACGGGCGCTTTATTTACACCAGATTCATGCAGGAAACCGCGCGCGACCTGCCCGCCACTATATGGTTTACCTCCCTAAGGACCACACTTAACGGCGATGCGATGGATGTCTCCTTCGCGGTTAAATCCCGGTCTGCCTATGATTTTGCCGATTGGCTCAACGCGCTTGAAACAAAAGCGAACTATTCCAGCGTCAGTCTGGATGGAATAACAATCAGCGAAGAGGAATCGGTAAAAGTTTTTACCACACAGGTTAAGCTGAAGTGCATCATCAAGTGAATTTATGGACAAGATAAAGCTTACGAAAGAACAGATAACCCAGATAGCGGCCGGGGTGTTTTTTGGCGGGCTTTTTATTTTCGTTTACCTGAATTATTTCTGGCTGCCTATTTCAAAGACTATAGCCGCAAATACCGCTAAGGTCGCTTCAATGGAGGGCGAGATAAACAACGCCAAAATGCAGAAGGCGAAGTATAAAGACCTGGAATCCAAGCTCGAGTCGCTAAAGTCCCAGAAGGAAGCGGCTCAGAAAAAGCTGCCCAAAGACAGAAAAGTGCCGGACCTGCTGCGCACCATTACCGATCTGGGCAGGAAGTACAAGGTGGATATCCAGTCCATCGGCTCTCCGGTAAGCGGCAGAGAGGCGTATTTTATCAAGGTTTCATATCAATTGAGCGTGACTTGCGATTATCACGCTTTGGGCCGGTTCATTACCGCTCTGGGGCTTGAGGAGAGAATAATGGCCATAGAAAACCTTTCTATATCGGCCGCGGCGGGTGTCAGTAGCTCGATTTCGGCCACTTTTATGCTGGTGGTTTATCAGTATAACGGTTAAGGAAAACTTATGCTCCGGGTTTTACTTTTTGCGGTTTTAAGCGTTTCAGCCGCTGACAGTGCCATAGGCCAGGGAGTGCAGGCCGGCGTTGTTCCCGCGGCTCAGGTTATCGCGTCGACCCCCGCTCCTACGGTGGAACAGCTTTACCTCGGCCTTGGCCGCGATCCGCTGGTGCCTTCCACTGTATCCGGCGGACAGTCCGGAACCGCGCTTCAGGCGCAGGGCGGTGTGGCGGCAAGCACTTTCAGCATATATAATTTAAGTCTTACCGGTGTTATGGAAGACTCCGGAGGCAAACAAGCCCTGCTTTCCGACATTGTTAACGGCAAGGTTTACACCTTGAAGGCGGGCAGGCTTCTTGACTCTAAAAAAAAGCCGGTATCTGGAGTGTCCGGGGTTATCAAGGGTAAGCAGGTCATACTTTTGACAGACGATAAGAAAGTTCGTCAGATTGATCTTCGCGAAAAGAAGTAGACATTGGAGAAATGAAAATGAAAAAACCACTCGCTTTGCTGCTTACGGCGGTATTTTTAACGCAGAATCTGCCGGTGCTTTACGCTGTTGAAAATGCCACCGTTAAATCAGTCCGCGTATCCGCGGAGAGCGTTTATATCGCCACCGACAAGCCCGTGGAATACAAGGCCATTTTTATGGGACAGCCTCCAAAACTGGTGGTTGAGCTTATGGGTACGCGGCTGCAAACGCTTGAAGATATACCGGTAAACGGCAAACTCCTTAAACGGGTGCGTACGGGCCAGTTTAAGACAACTCCTGTCAGCATTTCCAGGGTGGTGCTTGAACTCTCCCAGAAGGCGGCTTATGAAATAACCCGCAAGGGCTCGGAGCTGGCGGTGGTGCTTGGCGGCAGGCCGGCACAGGCAAGGCTGGCGGTGAAAGACAAACAGGAGGCTCCCGCCGGAGTTATGGTCATTACGCCTTCCGACAGCGCGGTCCCGTCCCGTCCGGCGGAAATAAAAATGGACCCGGCGCCGGTCAAGCCTGAAGATCTTTCAAGAGAAAGCGTGCCGGTCATAAAGCCGAGAAAACCACAGTCCGCGCGTTCGTCTTTCCGCAATATCATGGACAGTCTATCCCGCGAGCCGGTCAGTTTTGATTATAATGACGCCAATGTGCGCGAGGTAATAGGCATGATGGCAGCCAAAGCCGGAGTCAATGTGATTTACTCCGATGAGGTTTCCGGCACAATAACCATCAGCCTTAACAAGGTGCCGTTCGACGAGGCTTTTAAAACCATATTGGACGGAAAAGATCTTGCCGCGCAACAGGTGGGGGACAATATTTTAAGGATAGCCTCTCCGCAGACTTTTCTCGCGGAGCAGAAAAAAGCAATGCTGCAGACCAGGGTCTTTTTTCTCAATTACGCCAAAGCCGCGGAAGTGAAAACCCAGGTGGAAGCTGTGACCTCAGCCGAAAACCGCAAAGCCAGCTGTGTCGTTGACGAGGCCAATAACGCTCTTATCATTACCGCCATCCCCATGAGCCTTGAAGAGATAGCCCGTCTGCTTAAAAATCTGGATCGTGTTCCGCAGCAGGTGCTTATTGAGGCGAAACTTGTGGAAGTCGCTCTTGACAACCAGATAAGCATGGGGGTGGACTGGTCTAACAGTAGCACGGACGGGAATTCCGATTATGGCTCAAGTCTTACCGGACCTGTGGGCGAAACAGGCTGGTTCAGGTTCGGGCGGGTGACGAGCGACTATGTGTTCAGCTCCTTTATTTCCGCCATCGCCAAAAAAGGCAAAGCCAAAGTGCTCTCGGACCCGAAGATAGCCACGCTGAACAATAAACCGGCGGTCATCAACATCACCTCGCAAGTGCCTTATAAAACCCAGACGGTCGCTGCAGGCACGCCGCCAACCGTAACCGATGTTATCGTATACCTGACCGTGGGCATCACCCTTAAGGTCACCCCGACCATAAATTCCGACGGGCGCATTTCGATGTATATAAACCCAAAAGTGGAGCAGCCTTCCGCGTCGTATCCAGCCGAAAAATTCGCCGCGCCTGGAATAGATACCAGAAGCGTTGAAACCAATGTCATAGTGAGAAACGGGGAAACCATCGTGATCGGCGGGCTCATACACGATACCCAGAGCGATGTGGTGACCAAAGTCCCGCTTTTGGGAGATATCCCGCTGCTTGGCTATCTCTTCAGGAGAAAAAGCGTGATACGCCAGAGGATGGAACTGCTGATTTTCGTTACGCCGAAAGTGATAGAAGACTGATCTTAAAATTACAGCAGGAATTTTCAGAAGGCTGAAGGTTAAGGCAAAAGATATTTCCAATTGATGCTTGTCCTTCCATTCTTTGCCGTCCTCTCTCTTGCCCCGCTTCTACAGGGCCTTTTTGATTTTCCTTTGCAAGCCGCTTTCCAGTCTGTAATATTTTTCTCCTGCCTTTTGTGGTTATTCCGTATTCAAAATTTAAGATTCAATGTTCCGGATTGTGGAATCTTGAATCTTGAATCCGGAATCCTAAATCTTAAATCTGTTGGTATCCGTATAGCGGCTTTTGCCGTTCTGGCGCTTACCTTTTATTCCATGCTCACAAGCCCGGTGCGGGCGCTGGTCTGGCCCGAGTGGGGCAATTTAGCGGCCGGGTTCCTGATCTTTATCTTTTCCGGCTTTCTGAGCCCTGATGAGCGTAAAAAAACAGATGGCGCTTTGCGGATCGCGGCTTGGGGAACTGCGGTGCTTGCCGTAATTCAAGCCCTTGTCTTAAAAACTCCGCAGATCGCCGCTTCACTAGCAAACCCGAACGCTCTCGCTCTTTTCGTGGTAATGCTTTTGCCTTTGGCGGTGTCGTGGAAAGATTGGTGGCTTGCGGGGACCCTGCTGGTGATTTTGATTTGGACGCAATCCGCTGGAGCGGCCATGGCGCTGATCGCGGCCGCCGGCTTTTACATGCACCGGACAATTAGGGCGGCTGAGTTTAAAAAAAATCTGCCGCTTTTTATCCTGCTCGCCGCGGCGATTATCCTGGCGTTTTCCCGGGTTCCGTCGCAGTCATTTGTTCACCGCCTGCTTTGGTGGAAAAGCGCCATGTTAATATTTCTCTCACGCCCTTTTTTCGGTTTCGGCCACGCCGCGTTTACCTTCGTCTATCCCGCTTACAGGGTGACAATGCCAGGAGACATGGGGTCAATTTACGCCCACAGTTACTATCTTGAATTTCTGGCTGAAAACGGGCTTGTTTGCGCGGCGCTATGGTTTGGGCTTCTGGTTTACGCGGTTAAACAAAAGGCGGGCCTGGCTAAATATTCGCTTATCGGCGCCCTGACCCATTGCGTAATTGATTTCGGGCTTTCAGTTCCGGCTAATTTCTGGATTTTCTGCTACCTTGCTGCCCCGGAGGAGCACAGGAGCACAGAAGCACAAGCTGGAAGTTGGCAGCCGTCGTTCGCATTTGTGGCCCTGCTTGCTGCGGCCTGGCTTAATTTATGTTTTACGCATAACCGGGCTTTGCGCGCGCAGGTGGCCGGTGTTGCATGTTACGACGGCGGGGATTTTACGGCCGCTGAAAATAAATTTAAAGAAGCTCTTGAAATTGAAAACGGCCCCGCGCCGCTTGAGGCGCTCGGAGAAATAGAATACAGACAGGCCCGCGAAACAAACGACAAAGGGACTCTTTTTTCCGCCGCCGTGTTTTTTGAGCGGGCTCTTATTCTGAACCCTTACAGCGCGCCGGCATACAGGAATCTGGCCGCGGTTTACCGCGTGGCGGGTGAAGATAGGCTGCTCAAGGGCCTTGAGGAAAGGAAAAAGAGGTTTTTCAAATGAGAATAACCTTGAACTGCAGGATTCGGGCTAGTGAGACACTGTTGAAAGAAAGGGCGCGGGACTACGCTCCGGCTTTCTTCCTGCTGTTGGCCTGCTTGCTTTCCGGGCTTCGGAGCGCCTTTAACTGGGAAGTGTTCACGCTTGTGTTCTTTTGCTGGGCTGTTTTTTTTAAAAAAGAAGGCTTCACGCTCCCGGGGGGGCTTTGGCCGTGGTTCTTCGGCTGGCTTGGTATCACCTCAATTTTCTCGCTTGAGCCGCTGAATTCGCTTTCCCAGTTCTCAAAATACCTGTTTTTCGCGTTTTTCTTCTCTTTAACTTCCCATAGCGCCATAACATCAGGGTGGGCTCCGCACTTTGGCCCATTTGGAAAAAGCGGGGGGCGGGCCTGGCTGTGCGCGCTTTTCGGAGCCGCGCTGGTGTGCGCTTTTGTTGTTCTTTATCAGCGCCTTTCAGGCGGCGGCGTTTATGGGATTATCGGCTATAATCCCAACTATTCAGCGGCAATTCTTACGGGGGCTTTTGCGGCCGCCTGGGTATTTATGTTTTCAGAATCCTCACTACGGCTTAAAGCGCTCTATGGCCTGCTCGCCGCGGTTTTCCTTGCGGGAATAACCGCCTCTAATTCCCGCGGGGCGCTGTTCGCCGCGACACTTGCCGCCGCGACATATCTTGCAGTAAATAAAAAATGGCGGGTTCTGCTTTATCTGGCCGCCGCTTTCTCTTTGGCCGCCGTAATCGTTCCCGCGGATTGGCTTTATTTTTTATTTAAAACAGGGGATTCCCGCTCCTATGCGCGCGTTTGGATATGGGGCAGCGCACTTAAAGCCGCGTTCTCAAGTCCCTTTTTCGGTTTTGGCCCGGGGTTATTTGAAAGAGCTTTTGAACTTTTCAAATTTCCTTATTTCAACGGTATTTCATATTATGGTCATTCCACTATTCATGCCCACAGCGAGGTTCTGAACCTTGCAGCCGAGTCGGGATTTCCCGCCGCCGCTCTTTTTCTGGGGGCGGTGTTTTATTCCGTTAAAGAAAAAAGCCGCGACGCTTTTTCGGCGGCTATGAAGTTATGCGCGCTCTCGCTTTTAGTCCAGGGGTCTTTTGACATGGTGTTTTACTCAGGGGCGGTGTCGCTTTTGTTTTTCGGCTCTCTCGGTTTTGCCTCCGGCGGCTGTGCTAAGGAAGCCGCGGGCGGTGAATCCTCTCAGGCACGGATGGAGCCGGAGGCCACCGGTATGCCTGGGTCACAGTCGCGCTTTATGTCGGTTATATTCGGGATTGTATGCGTTTTAGGCTTTGTGCCCCGGATCGTTTTTGACAGGGATTTCTCCCTGGCCATGCGGCCCGGGACGGATCCGGCGCAAAGCCAAATGGCCCTTCGGCGGGCCCTGTTCTTTGCCCCCTGTAATAAAGACCTGCTTCTTGAGTTCGCGAGTGCGCGGCTGCTTTCTTCAGGCAATTACGCTTACGCGGCGGCCTTCGTTGAAAATGCGGCCGTCTTTTGTCCGAAAGATCCGAGGTTCCCGTATCTTGCTGCTGAGGCCTTTATCTACGGCGGCAACGCGCCCTCGGCTTATGACAGGCTTGAAAAGACGCTCGCTCTTGAGCCGGAATTCATGGCGGCAAGAGTTGCTTTGGCCCGCCTGCTTTATTCCGACGGTAAATTAAAAACCGCGGCCGCGCAAGCCGCTATCGCAGTAACAACAGCTTCGCAAAACCGGCGGCCGTATTCTGTTTACGATAGGCTGCTAGTAAATTTTAATTTGGAAGCCTTTGAGAGCCTTAAAAAAGACCTATGGAAGAAAACAACAACTGGCAGAAATATTGTTTCAGGCCCGCAGGCGCGATAAGCGGCAATAGTGTCCGGCTGCTTAAAAACGGCGAAGAAGCTTTTGGCGGAATGATTGAAGCCGTGAAGGCCGCCAAAAAGTATATTCTGCTTGAATTTTACGCTTTCGCTGATGACGCCGCCGGGCGTCTTTTTTCCGGGCTGCTTAAAGAGAAAATAAGCCAGGGGGTGGGAGTTTACCTCATCCGCGACGCGGTGGGCTCCATACTTACCGACCAGGACTTCTTTTCCGGCCTTGCCGCCGATGGGGCAAGAGTCGCGGAGTTCCGGCCCGTGGTGCTCTGGAAGCCTTACTGGAACTGGGTGAAGCGCGACCACAGGAAAACGCTTTGTGTGGACGGCGTGAAGGCCTTTGTCGGCGGTTTTAATATTACCGAAGCTGATTTGCCGCGTTCCCTGGGCGGCCGCGGCTGGAAAGACGCGCAGGTGCGCGTGGAAGGGCCGGCAGTTGCGGAAATAGAGAAGCTTTTTTGGGAATCCTGGTTTGCAAGCCATCTGACCCCGCCCCCAGCTTCGGGACCGAAAGGTCCTGCCTCAGCCAAGCAGACGGCTGATCCGTCTCAGGCAGGCGGCGTGGTGGTCGCGCCGGAGCCTGGCGGCGCGCCTAAGGCAGACTTCGCGGAAAACGTCAGCCCGCTGGCTGTCCCGTGGTTATCAAAAAATTATCCGGCCGGAGATGTTCTGGTTTCAATAGTTTCCGTTTCCGGCATAAGGAATTACAGGTCTATCCGACGCAGTTACAGGTATGCGATAGATAATGCCGGGGATAATATTTATATCACCAATGCCTACTTTCTGCCTGATCGTTTTATTTACCGCCGCCTGATAAGAGCGGTTCGCCGCGGAGTGGATGTGCGCATAATAGTTCCCCTTAAAACAGACCACCCGTATGTGCGCTGGGCTTCCTGGGCGATGTACGCTCACATGCTGAAAAATGGCATAAGGCTTTACGAATGGCAGGGTGAAATTCTACATTCCAAAACCGCCGTTATTGACGGGGTTTGGTCTTCGGTGGGCAGCCATAACCTGGACCACAGAAGCCTGCATTATAACATGGAGCTGAATGTTAATGTTTTCAGCAGAAAGTTCGGTTCGGAGCTGCGGCGGCTTTTTATGGAGGACCTTAAGGGCTCAAAAGAGCTGTCGCTTGACGAGGTGCGTGCAAGGCCCCTGCTTTCAAAAGCGGCAAGCAAACTGCTGTATCTTTTCAGATCATTCGGCTAATCCGAAAATTGCGGCAATTTTCGGATCATGAGGAATGACCAACCAGTGCCGGCCGCGACAGGCTTCGTATAGGTGGCGGGGTTAATTACCGAAGAAGTTTTTGCATAAAAGTTTTTTAATGGAAAAAAAATATAATTATATTTTTTGGGTTAAATGGTTCTTTAGAGCGGCTCTGCCGGCGGTTTTGTTGGTTTCTTTTTCTGCTTCAGGCTTCAGCCTGGAGCAGGATATAAAACCGGTAAATGTCAATGAAGCCGAATATTCGGCGTTGAAAGACAGGCTGAGCGTAAGCCTGTTTTTCCGGGGGGAACTGGCGGACAGGATTATAGACGCCGGTCTGCAAGGCCGCCTGCTGGAACTTCAAGGCGGAGAAACCCATTCCGAGGTGAGGGGGGCGCTGTTAGACTGGATTAAAAAAAATCCTGACAAAGCCGCAAACCTTTATTTTTATCTGAGCCGGCACGGTTCATACGGAGTGATGCCGGCGGAAATAAAATATTCAAAGCCCTCATGGGAATTAAACCCGCGCTTTTTGGGCCTTATAAAAGCGCTTAAGGCGGCGGCCGGGGACAGGGGGATGTCGGATGAAACTTTGAATTTATCCGCGGCCCGGCTTTTTGAGGGCCCTCAAGTCCCCCCGGAGGCGCGCGGAATAGAGCCTGACCGCGCCCGCGCGGAAGGAACCGCATTCTTTTCCGGCTACGCCGATTACAAGCTTAATCGCGCCGGATTGGAGAAGGAGCTTAAAAACCTGAGGGGTTGGACGGATTCCCTGAGGGATGGCAAGGAAACGGGTGACGCTTCCGAAACGCAAAGGCGGCTTTTTGACGAGGCATTTTCCGCCTACGGGGCTTTTACCGCGGCCGCCTCGGCTTTTAAATCGCGAAGCGCTCTTACAGCCGGAGAATCCGCCGGCCTTGAAAAATCGCGGCGGGTTTTAAAGGGAAAGCTGGCCGCTCTCACGCTGTATGAAATGGCCGGGCGCGTTCACAAGGCCGCCGGCGGGCTCGGCAGAGAAGACGTGGAACTTATTGGCGAAGCAAAACTTTTATCCGGTAATTTTGAGAAAGCGGCTGGGGAGTTAGAGGCGGGTTTGTACGCCCCTGGTGAGATGGCCCGTGTTTTGAGAGCGGCCGGACACGCCCGCGCTGTTTTTTGCGCGCGGGCCGGGGCCGTGAAAACCCTGTCGGCCCTGAGTCTCCGTCTTGAGCGGGCGGCCGGTTTTTCCTGCTTGTATGATTATTTATTCTCGGTGTATTTTGAGCGATTTTACCCGGACAGCGATTGTGTCCGGGCCAGGGGCGCGCTTCAGGGGGGAGAAGCTCTGCTCCGGAGCGCCAGCGCGCGGCTTGGGCGCGGCGCGCCTGGGGAATTGGGTGGCGACCTGTCCGCCGAACTGGCGGCTTTTATCGGGTCTGTTGAGATTGTTGAGAAAATTTCCGTCTTCAATAGGCGGGCGCAGTTTTTTTTATGGGGTCTGATCTTCAGGCCGTTTGAGCTTGAGGTTTCGGCTTCGGCCGGAAAATTAAAATTTAAACCCGCGTTTACTTTTTTTGAAATTACTTTGGTAAAATGAAATAACTTTCTATCCCGCCAGCAATCTTTTAATCATTTCATTTGCAAGTTTGGGGTTGGCTTTGCCTTTGGACTTCTTCATCATCGCTCCGACGATCGGGCCGAGGGCTTTTTCACTCCCATTTTTAAAATCCTGCGCGGCGCCCTGGTTGGCCTCAATGGCCTCTTTGGCCCAGGCCTCTATCTGTGCGGTATCGCTCACCTGCGCTAGGCCAAGCTCGCGCAGCAAAATTTCTGGTTTTTTGCCCGTTTCCCAGGACGCGGCGAAAATTGTTTTGGCGGCTGAAGGCCCTGTTGTTCCTGCCGTCACCATACCAGCCAATTCCGCTAAATTAGCCGGCAAGATGGTTTTTGGCGAAAGATAATCTTCCGGTTGTATTTTTAATTCGTTGGCACGGGCGAGAAATTCACCAGCGATCAGATTCGTCACCGCTTTGGCATTTACCTTCGTGGTTTTGTTCATACTGGCGTCAAAAACTTCGCTTAAATAGCGATCAGAAGTGAGCACGGCGGCATCATAGTTATTAAGGCCGAAATCTTTCATAAAACGCGCTTTGCGCGCTCGCGGCAGTTCGCCTATTTTCGCTTTTGCCGCTTCAAGCCGGTCCTCCGTAATTCTGAGCGGCACAAGGTCCGGCTCCGGAAAATAGCGGTAATCGTGCGCCATTTCTTTTGAACGCATGGAAACGGTTTTCTGTTCCTTTTCATGCCAGAGGCGCGTGTCCTGCGCCACGGTTTCGCCGCTCTCAAGCATTGAGGTCTGGCGCCCTATTTCGTGGTTTATGGCGTCTTTCACCGCCTTAAAAGAGTTAAGATTTTTAATTTCCACCTTGTGCCCCAGCTCTTGGGTTCCGGCGGCTTTAAGTGAAATGTTTACATCGCAGCGCAGTTCGCCCTTTTCCATATCGCATTGCGAAATGCCGGCCCATTGCATAAGCCGCTTTAGTTCGGTAAGGTAGGCGTAAGCCTCGTCGGCTGAATTTATGTCCGGTTCTGAAACTATTTCTATAAGAGGCACCCCGCAGCGGTTGAAGTCTACCAGGGTGTAATCCAGCGCCCGGCTGCCCAGGGCGTGCAGTGACTTTCCGGCGTCCTCTTCCAGATGCGCGCGGGCCACCCGTATGGTTTTTGAACCGGAAGGCTTTAAATCTATTTCAACGCTTCCAGCCTCGCATAGCGGCCGGTCAAACTGTGAGATCTGATAGGATTTAGGGAGGTCCGGGTAAAAATAATTTTTACGGGCGAAAACAGAGATTCCGTTCACGTGGCAGTTAAGGGCAGCTCCGGCTTTCACGCCCAGCTCCACCGCTTTACTGTTTGTGACGGGCAAAGCGCCGGGTTGGCCGGTGCACACGGGGCAAATTGAGGAATTGGCCGGAGCCATGTAGTCCGCCAGCTGGCATGAACAGAACATTTTCGTGGCGGTGTTAAGCTGGGCGTGCACCTCAAGGCCGATAACAGTTTCAAATTTGCTCATAAGCGGTCCTTAGGGGGTAATACTCAAGTAGACAGAATTCAGTAGTCAGAATCCAGAATAGCAGATGTGAAGCCTCCGATAGCTTTTTGCCTTATGGTTTCGTAATTCTGGCTTCTGACTACTGTCTTCTGAATTCTAACTTTACCAGTTTCCTAAATTTTTGAAAAGTCCTCCACCAGTTCCAGCAGCCGGAGATCGCTCGGGTAAGTTAGATACGCCTCCGCTTCAGCGAGAGCGCACCATTTCATGTCAAAGACCTCGTCCGGCGTTTTTGGTATGCCGTCTCCGCCCAAGCGTTTCATCAGGTACCAGCGCACGTCTTTGTTTACCGGGATGCCGTTCCTTACGAACGAGTATTCGGCTTTATACAATTCTCCGGTTATCCGGCAGTCGAAGCCGGTTTCTTCCGCCACTTCCCGTATCGCCGCGGCTTCTGCGGTTTCCCCGTCTTCCAGGTGGCCTTTAGGGAAAGTCCAGACTTTATCGCCGTTAAGGTTGGCCATCAATATAAGAAGGACCTGTCCGTCTTCAAAAATAACGCCGCCTGCCGAGTGTTCGCGCTTTATTTCAGGCGGCATGTTCCAACTCCTTGATAACGCCGAACATCAGGCTTTCATTGAACGGTTTTACCAGCAGCTGTGCGCCGATGGGCAGGCCGTTCTGACTTTTTCCGGTCGGAAAGGAAATGCCGGCAAGCCCCGCCAGGTTGCAGGGAATGGTGAAAATATCCGACAGGTACATCGCCAGCGGGTCGGCAATTTTTTCGCCGAATTTAAAAGCCGTTGTTGGCGCTGTGGGGGTAAGTATAACATCCGCGGTTTTGAAGGCTTCGTCAAAATCCTGCTTGATGAGCGTGCGGATTCTTTGGGCTTTCAGGTAATAAGCGTCGTAATAGCCTGAGCTGAGCGAATAAGCGCCCAGCATTATGCGTCGTTTTACTTCCGGGCCGAAATTTTGGCCGCGGGTCTTCCTGTAAACATCGGCCAGGCTTGAACCTTTGACGCTTGCGCCGTAGCGTATGCCGTCAAAGCGGCCCAGGTTGGAGCTGGCCTCGCTTGAGGAGATAATGTAGTAAGCGGCCAAAGCATAAACGGAATTAGGGAGCGATACTTCCAGCATTCGGGCGCCGGCGGAGCTCAGCCGGCTTTTTACCTTTTCCATCGCGGCGGCCACTTCGGGTGTGAGTCCCGTCATATCGCTGAAATACTCTTTCGGCAGGCCCACGCGCAGGCTTCTCATGTTAAACGGCCTTTCCATCATCGGCCGCTCAATGGAAGTTGAGTCTTTCGGGTCGTGAGCGGCCAACGCTGAAAAAGCCAGCTCAGCGTCTTTGACGGTGGATGCAAAGGGCCCGATCTGGTCCAGGCTTGAGGCAAAGGCTGTAAGACCGTGGCGTGATACCAGGCCATAAGTGGGTTTTAAGCCATAAACGCCGCAGAAGGCGGCCGGTTGGCGTATGGAGCCGCCGGTGTCGGAACCCAGCGCGATGGGACAGAAACCAGCCGCCACAGCGGCGGCGGATCCTCCGGAAGAGCCGCCCGGCACATAGGCGGGGTTAACTGGGTTTTTGGTTTTTTGGTAAGCCGAATTCTCAGTGGAGGAGCCCATTGCAAATTCATCCATGTTTGCCCGGCCTATTATAACCGCGTCTTCATCTATAAGCCGCTGTACGGCTGTGGCGGTGTAGGGGGAAATATATCCTTCCAGTATTTTTGAGCCGCAGGTCATGCGGTGTCCCGCATAGGCCATATTGTCTTTTATGGCCACAGGCACGCCCGCAAGGAGACCCATTTTTCGGCCAGATGCGGCTTTGATGTCCACCGCCGCCGCTTGCGCGCGCGCGGAATCCGTGAAAACTTCCAGAAAAGCCCCGATCTCGCCGTCGCGTTCATCTATGACCTTAAGGCAGGTCTCAAGCGCGGCTGAGGCCGTAAGCTTTTGCCCTTTTACCAGTTCAACAGTTTCGGTGGCGGTAAGCATAATAATAGTCCTGAAGCGCTGAAGAGCTGAAGCTCTGTAGTTCACAAGAATGGAAACGCGTAAAACTTAAAGGCTCTTTACTTCAGTTCTTCAGCTCTAACTATTCTATAACCTTCGGTACTTTTATAAAGTCGGATTCCCGCTGCGGCGCGTTTTTTAAGATAGCTTCCCTATCCTGGAACAACTCAGAAATGTCAGGCCGCAATACATTTTCAAGGCCGAGTATGTGGGCCGTCGGTTCAACTTTGGAGGTATCCGTCTTGTTCAACTCCTCCATCCAGGAAAGGATGTTGTCGAGTTGTAAGGAATACAACTCCTTTTCATCCCCAGTCAGCTCAAGCCGGGATAGTTCCGCTATATATTCCACATCTTGTTTTTCTATTTTCATTAAAAATTTTTGCCGCAAATATTTTACCAATTTGTGGAAGCTGTCAGATCTCTTGCAGCGGGGCGTATTTAAGCATGAAGGTCTGCCGCGCGCCGGAGTCAAAAGCCACGGTTACTTTCGTGTATTCCCCGGTTCCTATCTGGTCTATAACGCGGCCCGGTCCGTAGATAGGATGAGCCACCCGCCTGCCCTTGCCGATGCGGCCCGCTGCCCGCGGCGGCTGGTAGACGCCAAGCACCTGCACATCGTCCTCGTTCGGCCTTCGCGCCGTTTCGGCCGCCACCCTGCTTTCAAAAATAAACCGCGAGGCTATGTTGGGGTAAGTGGTGCCGAAAATTCTGCGGGTATCGGCCCAGGTAAGGTAAAGTTTTTCTTTCGCGCGCGTCATGCCCACATAGGCGAGCCGCCGTTCCTCCTCCATTTCCTCTTCCGAGGTGTTGGCCGCGTTTATGGGGAAAAGATTTTCTTCAAGTCCGGTCACGAATACCACCGGGAACTCAAGGCCCTTGGCCAGGTGCACGGTCATAAGCGTAACCGCGTAGGTCTCGGTGTTCATGTCGTCCACCTGCGAGGCCAGCATGGCTTCTTCCAGGTATTTATGAAGCGTCGGAGGAACTCCCTCCTTGGCGCAGCGCTCCTCAAATTCCTTTATAGCGTTCACCAGTTCCTGCAGGTTGCCCAGGCGGGCCAGCGCGCCTTCCTTGTCTTTTTCGGTTTCGTCCTCGGTCATTTGCCAGTAGCCGGACTTAACCAGTATTTTTTCAAGCATCAGGCTGGGCGTTGCGGTAAACAAGTCGCCCTTTATTCCCTCTATAAGGTCAAGAAAATCTTTAATGCCGCGCCGTGCCGTGTTTGTGATGTCGGGCACCTGGTCGGCGGTGAGCAGGGCGTCGTAAACCGGCATTCCTTTTCCGCGGGCGTAAGCCATTACGTGTTCAAGGGCGGTTTTGCCTATGCCGCGCGCCGGAACATTTATTACGCGCAGAATGCTTACGGTGTCGGCCGGGTTTACCAGCATTTTCATGTAGGACATGGCGTCTTTTATTTCTTTGCGTTCGTAGAACCGCACCGAGCCTATCAGCCGGTAGGGGATGCGCGCGCGCCTGAAAGCGTCTTCAAAAGAGCGGCTTTGGGCGTTAGTGCGGTAGAAAACAGCGATATCGTTATAGGTAAAATTGTCTTTGGCGGTCAGTTGCTTTACTTTTTCAAGCACGCCCCGCGCTTCGTCCAGCTCGTTCTGGTATTCAAGCGCCTCAACAGGGTCGCCGTGCTTTTTTTCGGTCCAGAGCTTTTTTTCTTTGCGGTTTCGGTTATGCTTTATCAATTCGTTTGAGGAGTAAAGTATTTTAGCGGTGGAGCGGTAATTCTGTTCAAGCACTATGGTTTTTGAATCTTTAAAGTCCTTTTCAAATTCCATGATATTGCGGATATCTGCGCCCCGCCACCCGTACACCATCTGGTCCGGATCTCCGACCACGCACAGGTTCCTGTGTTTCGCGGAAAGAGTTTTTATCAGCACATACTGGGAGTGGTTCGTGTCCTGGTATTCATCCACCAGTACGTATTCGAAATATTCCTGGAAGTACTCGCGTATTTCGTCCTTTTCCTTAAGCAGCTCGGCCGTGCGCACTATCAGGTCGCCGAAATCAAGGGCGCAGGCCTCAGCGAGCTTGGCCTGGTAGCGCAGGTAGATTTGCGCCGCTTTCAGGCGATTCGGTTCGCCGGAGGCCTCGGCGTTTATCAGGTAGGACCCGGCATCAAGCAAATCGTCCTTGGCGCGCGAGATGAGGTTCACATAAATTGGAGCTTTGGATTTATCGCTTTCAAACCCCAGCTCCTCCATGGCCAGCTGCACTATTTTTTTCTGGTCATCAGAGTCGTAGATAAGGAAGTCGGGTTTTATGCCTATCAGGCGGCCGTGCTGACGCAGCAGGCGCGCGCCGAAAGAGTGAAAGGTATGTATCCACATGCCGCCCGAGTAGGGCACAAGCCTGGCCACGCGGTGCTGCATTTCCTGCGCGGCTTTGTTGGTGAAAGTGATGGCAAGTATGCGCGTTGGAGAAACGCCCGAGGCTATAAGCAGCGCTATTTTTGAAGTCAGCGTTTTGGTCTTGCCTGTGCCCGCCCCGGCAAGTATCAGTTCCGGTCCCGCGAAATAAGTAACGGCCTCAAGCTGCTTCGGGTTCAAAGCCAGTTTGGGTAAAATTTCCGGATTAAGCTGTATGTCCAATACGCTCATAATAAATTAAACGCCAGAATTTAAAAAATATCGCAAGACGGGATAGACCAATTTTATAATTTTTGTGGTCTGTTTTGTTTGTAATTATAAAAATGGTTTAAAGGACCGCGGCCGGCGCCCAATTTATAGTTCCTTGATCCTGCGAGCGCGCTGTTTAGAAATTCCTTGGCGGATTTAACCGCTTTTATCATTCCCTCGCCTGTGTCCGCGCCCGAGGCCAGACAAGAAGCGATAGCGGTGGAAAGTGCGCAGCCGGTGCCGTGCGAGTTTGGTGTGTTTATCCTTGGCGCGCCAAACCAGATCATTCTCTTTGTGTCCGGCAGATATAGGCAGTCGGTCGCGGTTTTACCGCGTGAGTGTCCGCCCTTTACCAAAACGCTTCCCACGCCCAGGTCCGCTATTCTTACCGCAGCCTCTTCCATGTCTTTCGCGCGGCTTATTTTTATTCCGCTCAGCAGCTCAGCCTCAGGGATGTTCGGCGTTATTATATCCGTAAGCGGCAGCAGCTTTTTTTTGTAGGTTAGAAGAGCCTTGCGCCTTAAAAAAACAAAGCCGTCACTGGCCGCTATTACCGGGTCCGCCACTATATTTTTGAATATTTTTTTCCGTAAGAAATCGGCTATCGCCAGCACCGCGCCTTCTGACGCTATCGCGCCTATTTTTACAGCGTCAATCGTTATGTCTTCCGCCAGGGCTTTTAGTTGGCCGCTTATGAAACACGGCGGCAGCGCGGCTAGCTCAAAAACGCCGGTGGTGTTTTGTATGGTCAGCGCGCTCAGGGCGCTAAGGGCGTAACAGCCCAGAGCGGACGCGGTCTTTATGTCCGCCTGAATGCCCGCGCCGCAGGAAGGGTCGGAAGCTGCTATGCACAGTACGGTTTTAAGCCTTTTGCGCTTCATTCTTGTTTCCTGCCAGGCATTTTTCCATGTTTTTGGCCGCCTGGAAGGGACTGGTAGTCAGGCAGATATAGGAAACCACGCAGAGGCCGTCGGCTCCGGCGGCAATAACCGATCGAGCGTTTGAAGGGTTTATTCCGCCTATGGCTACCAGCCGCGTATCCTTCATTATTTTTCTTATTCTTGAAAACCCCTCAAGGCCGAGGGGGCTTGCCGCGTCGTTTTTTGAAGACGTGAAAAAAACGGGGCTAGCGGAAACATAACTCAGAGGTAGTTTCAAAGCTGAACGGGCCTGGCTTTCATTCTCTACCGAGAGGCCGATTATGGCGTTCTTCCCCAGTATCCGCCTTGCGCTCAGTGGGTCAATGTCGGATTGCCCCAGATGTACTCCGTCGGCTCCGGAGACAAGCGCCACGTCAACCCGGTCATTTATCATCAGCGGGATCTTGCGGGACCTGAGCATGTTTTTGAGGCTTTTTGCCAGCTCAACATACTGACGCGCCGGCATATATTTTTCCCGGAGCTGCACAGCCGTTATGCCGCCGCGCGCCGCTTTGGCAATCGTATCTTTAAGTTTTCCGGCAGGAGCGAATTCTGTCCCGATTACAAGATAAAGACTTAGGTCAGGCTTCACGGGTTATCCTTAATCTTCGTTCTAGATCCTCCGGTTTTAGCGCGTACAGGCAGTCAAGAAAACAAGCCTGGAAGCTGCCGGGCAGGGCTGTTTTTTCACGGGCCATTTCTCCTGCTATGCCCGTAACCGCGGCCGCTGTGTAAGCGGCCTCAAAAGCTGAACCGCATACGCCGGCGAAGGCTCCAGTGAGCGCGCTAAGGGCGCAGCCCATGCCGGTCACCTTCGTCATCAGTTCCACCCCGTTTGCGAGCGACATGGTCCCATCGCGGGAGCGGATAAAGTCTTTTGCGCCGCTTATGGAAACCGCACAGCCGTATTTAGCGGCGAGCGCGTCGGCCGCTTCAAGCGCCAGCGACGAAGAGCAGGAACTGTCTACGCCCCTGGTGCGAGCCGCGTCCGCGGCGCCGGCCACGGCTTGTATCTCCGAAGCGTTTCCCCTCAACACAGCTATACTTCCGGATTCCAGAAGTTCTCTTGCCGCGGCGGTCCTATAGGCTGTCGCGCCCGCACCAACCGGGTCCAGCACCACCGGTTTGCCGCAGGCGGAGGCCGCTTTGAGCGCGCCTTTCATGCTTAACACCCACCTGGGATTTAAAGTGCCTATATTGAGGACAACAGCCGAAGAGAGGAAAACAATGTCCTCGATTTCTTCTGCCGCGTCCGCCATAACCGGCGAGGCGCCCACCGCCAGCAGGGCGTTGGCGGTGAAGTTCATCGCCACATAATTGGTTATATTATGGACCAGTGGTTTAGCGAACCTAACTTTCTCAAGGTTATCGCAGATTTTTAGGGTTTCCAGGTTCATATGGCGGCCTTCCCCGGCCCGAAGGTTTTTTTTGAGTTTTTCATCGCGCAGAAATTTTCCCCGCACATGGAGCAATAGCCTTTGCCCGTATCGCCGCGCTTTGCGCGGAACATCTTTCTTGCGCGTGCCGGGTCCAGGGCCAGACTGAATTGTTTCTCCCAGTCAAAGGCGTACCTGGCCCGGGACAGTTCAAGGTCGCGCTTTTGGGCGCCGTTCAGTTTACGGGCAGCGTCCCAGGCGTGGGCGGCCAGTTTGAAAGCCGTAACGCCCTGCTTTATTTCCTCCAGGTCCGGCAGCCCCAGATGTTCTCCTGGTGTGACGCAGCAAAGGAAGGCCGCGCCCGCTCTGGCCGCTATGGCCGCGCCTATGGCGGCGTTTATGTGGTCGAAGCCCAGGGCTATGTCGGTTACCAGCGGACCTAAAACATAGAGCGGCGCGTCATGGCAGACTTTAAGGGCTTTTTCCACATTCATCTCTATTCCATTCAGCGGTATGTGGCCCGGCCCCTCCACCATCACCTGAACGCCTCTTGCCCTGGCTTTCAGTACCAGTTCGCCCAGCGTTTCAAGCTCGCCGAACTGGGCCGCGTCGGAAGCGTCGGCAAGCGAGCCCGGCCTCAATCCGTCGCCAAGACTGATGGTGACATTATATTCGTAGCAGATATCCAGAATGTCGTCAAAACGCTCGTAAAAGGGGTTTTCTTTCGCGTGCGCCTTCATCCAGCCGGCTATCAGCGAGCCGCCTCTCGACACAATTCCTGTTACGCGTTTCTCGGCCAAGGGCAGGTGTTTGCGCATGAGGCCCGCGTGGATGGTCATAAAGTCCACTCCCTGCGCCGCTTGTTTTTCTATAAGGTTCAGCATGTTGCGATAAGTAAGTTTGGTAATGTCTTTTAGTTCGGAAAAAAGGCCGTAAACGGGAACCGTGCCTAGCGGCATTTTACAGCGCGCCATAATTTCTTTCCGTATAGCATCAAGGCCGCCGCCGGTGGAAAGGTCCATCACGGTGTCGGCTCCGTTTTCGAGCGCGGCCTCAAGCTTCAGAAATTCTTCCCGCAGATTTGAGGCTTCGCCTGATATGCCGAGGTTGACGTTTATCTTGCAGGAGAAGTTCCTGCCGATTATTATTGGGTCTATACCGGCGCGGCGTTTATTGGCGGGTATAACGGCCCGCCCGGATTCAAGTTCCTTTAATATATAAGCGCTTTTGCGGCCCTCTTTGATGCCAATGGATTTTATGTGGGATGTGTTAAGGAATGCTTGTGCTGTAGTCATGTTTTCCTCCGCCGGCATTATCCGGATCAGGTTCCAAGGGTCTTCCGGTCGGACCGGAACTCTCAGCCTCTGAAAAAGAAGCTCCCCTGTTATGTTCTGTTTGAAATTATATATCTTTTTCAGGCTTATAGTTTCCCGGTTTTAAACCTGCTGGTGGCTCAGGCTGCCGCGCCTTACCAGCAGGAAAATTCCCAGCGCGCTGTTGGAGAACACTAGCAGCGCCGGGTAAAGCCAGGTGGAGATTGTGTAATGCTCGATCGCGAACAGTGAAAAAAACGAGCACAGCGTGGCGATGAAATAGCTGGAAGCCGATTCTTCATACGGCTTGTTCCATGCTTTCCTTATTGTCGGGAAATAGCCGATGGTGTCTATGATGCAGACGATGAGTACCGACCAGACTGGCGTTTTAGTTATGATCCAAAGCGGAATCGCGCAAAACGCGACTACAAGGCTGGTCCAGTCCCCTTTTGTGATGTCCTTTTCACCTTTATAATAGCCCAGAACCGCCAGTATGCAGCAGGTTGCCGCGCTAAATCCCCGCGCCCAGGAACCTGGGCCCGCGCCCTCGGCGACCTGCGCCGCGAAGCCTATGCCCGAAATTGTCGCCCAGATAAGCCATGAGAATGCATGAGGTTTTGTTTTGCCTTTAAAGATAGAGGCAAGGTAAATCGCGCGTGAAAGCGCCATCATAGCGATGGAAACAAAACCAAAGAATGCGGTGTGGGTCATTTTGCCGGCGTGACGCGCAGAAACTCAATGGTCCGGCGCGCCGGCACAAGGATCAACCCCTGTCCGGCAAGAACCCGATCGGCTTCAGTAAGGTCGCCGTATTTCCACTTGAGATCAAACTCGTATGTTCCCTTGAGCCCGGTCTCATCCACCACCGGCCTGTCCAGGCTTGACCAAAGGGCGCGCGCGATTCTGGGCATTTCGGCTGTGCCGACCAGGTCGCCGCCTCCGTATGCCATTAAGCCCATCTCACCCGCCTCCGGCGCGCCCGGTTTTGGCCGGGGAGCGCCTTGGGAGGTTGATAAGGTCAGGACAAAAACATTGGTCTCCGCGGGTTCCGGCATTACGCGTATATTGAAAACGGACTGGATGGCGGTCTTCAGAACTTCACGGCCCTTCTCGATTCCATCAGGAGGCGTCTTCAATGTCAGATTCAGAGAATCCACCGGTTTTGTGTCCAGAATGACCTGGTTATCTTCAACGTCCCAAATACGCGCGATGCTGTTTAAAAATGGGACCCCTTGCATTTCAAGTTTTGTCTGAGAGCTTGACATGCGCCACTTGCCGGACCCGGACGATATTTTTATTTCAAAAATAGTCTTGACGGTTTCCGGCTTAACCGCCGGAGCTTTAGTATCCTCCCATTCAACAGGCTTGGGTTTAAAATTACCCGCGATCGCGTCACGAACTTCTTTCTCTTCCAGACTTGCCGGGAATATGCGCGCCAGCAGGGTTCCGTCCTTGCCGATAAGGTAGCCGTCCGGCCGTCCATTGACCCTATAAGCTTTAAACGAGGATTCCTTCTGGTCAATACCCACCCAGGATTTTATTTCGTGCGTTGTGAGAAATGCGGTGATTGTGTCTGTTGATTCGTCGGTTACCGCGATGAAGACCACAGGCTCGCCCTTCAGAGCTTCATGCAGGCGGTTTATATGAGGCAGGCTTGCCACGCAAGGCGCGCACCAGGTCGCCCAGAAATCAAGGAAAACCACTTTTCCTTTAAGGTCCTTCAGTCCTTTGACACTGGTGACCGGGGCGTTAAGGACTTTTGCTATTTTGAAGTCCGGCGCCTGCGCGGCATAGGACGGCCCTTTACAGGCGGAAATCATCAGGGCCATAATTGCGAAGATTCTTTTCATGGTTTGTTTTCTCCTTTTAGTTTTAGCTGGGCGAGCGAGTCCAGCACAAGCCCCGGCGTGAGAAGCTCAGGCAATAGAACGGCGGGTCCGCCGCCGGGATGCACCACATAAAGCGGCACGCCGTTGCGTCCATATTTTGAAAGTTCCGCCTCTATGCTTTTATCGCGTCCGGTCCAGTCGGCCCGGAAGGCGCGGACGCCGTCGCGTGAAAGCGCCGCGCGCACTTCACTAGAGGCCAGCGCGGTGCGCTCGTTTACCTGGCATGACAGGCACCAGGCCGCTGTAAAATCTATGAACACGGTATGTCCGGCGGCGCGCTCCTGGGCCACGGCTTCAGGCGACCATTGCCGCCAGAGGGCGTTTTGGGGCGGTGGATTAACAGCGAGAAGCTGCCAAAGAACCCAAAGAAGCCAAAGACTGCTGGCGAACATCGGCAACGCCAAAAGCTTTTTCAGCAGGACCATCCAGGCGCCTGGCTTCGGAAGAAGCCGTATCAGCGCGGGCCAGGAAGAAAGACAGGCGTACGGCGCGGCGGCGCCAAGCCCGAGCGCGCCGAACACGGCCAAGGTTTCGCCCGCCGGGCGCGTTACGGCCCAGCCGAGAGTGGCGCCCATAAATGGGGCCGTACAGGGCGCTCCGGCCACCATGGCGAACACACCGGAAAAAAACGCGCCGATCCGGCCCTCGCGGGCGGACAGGGATGAGCCTGTGCCCATCCATCTGGCGCCGAATTCAAAAACGCCCAGTAAACTTAGCCCGGCGAAAAAGAACAATACAGCCAGCGCGGCAACCAGCCAGGGTGATTGGAACTGCGTTCCCCAGCCCAGAGTGTGGCCGGCGCGGCGTGCCGTCAGTAGCATTAACGCCAGAGCTTCGCAGCTTAACACCATTCCGGCGGCGTAGGCCAGCGCTTCATAACGGGTCCGCGTGGTATTCTGTTCTTTGCGGTTCAGCAGTCCAAGCGTTTTGAAAGTCAGCACGGGAAACACGCACGGCATCAGGTTTAGCAGCAGCCCCCCGGCGAAAGCCAGAAGGAAGAAGCGTGCCTCCGTGCCGTCTGCGCTTACCGGGACGGAGACCAGCACAGGATTAAATCCGGGGCGTATCAGCACGCCCTCCATCCGCGAAGGTATTTTTGAGCCGGGCGCCGGGTTTAAGGCTATTTCCGTTTCCAACGGGCTTACGCTTACGGCTGAACGTGTGTTTTCAAATATGCCGGGTTCCTCCGGAAAGAACTCGGCCAGCGGATGGAGGCCTTTAAGGCGCAGGCGTATATTGTTCCCGTCATGCGCGGCCGTAATTATTGCGCCGGAATCAGGCCGCGGTACACTTGCAAGCGAAGCCGCAATAGCCGCTGCATCGTCCGCGCGTTCACGTGAGGTTCTTTCTACATTTATCCTGAGCGTTAATGCCGCTGAGCCTGGCAGACAGGTTTCCCGGCATTCCAGCCATTCCGCTTTCGCACGGAGACTGACGCGCGTTCCGGGGCGGGTGTCCGGGGCCGCTGTAAGCGTAAACGGCAGGATGACCGCACCATTGTAGCCGAAATTGGTGAGCGGCGGCGATTCCAGTCGCATCGGCGCGGGCCATTGCATGGGGGAGGCTTTCCAGCCAGTAGGCAGCCTCCATTCCAGCCTTGGAGACATTCCCGCGTCTCCCGGATTGCGCCAATATACGTGCCAGCCGTCATTTAGTTTAAATTTAAGCCCCGCCGTAAAGCTCTCACCGGGCTGTACTGTATCGCGCGCGGAGAGAAGAGAAATGTCAACATGGCCGGCATATGCCGGCCATGAAAATAAAATCAACAGAACGGCGATGGCGGGTCTCATTTTTGGTTATTAAAAATTTTTGCCGCAAAAATAAAATGTTGTTCCTCAACATTTTATACGTTAAACTTAAAGAAGCAAACATCGCCGTCTTTCATTACGTATTCCTTGCCTTCCGAGCGGATCAGGCCTTTTTCTTTCAAAAGCTTTTCTTCGCGGTATTTGACGATGTCTTCAAAGGAATAAACTTCGGCGCGGATGAAGCCTTTCTCAAAATCGGTATGGATGCGGCCGGCCGCCTGCGGCGCTTTCAGGCCTTTGCGCAGGCTCCAGGCGCGCACTTCGTCGTCCGAGCCGGCGGTGAAGAAGGAAATCAGATCCAGCAGTTTCTGGCCGGCCAGTATCATTTTCTCAAGGCCGGTGTATTCCTCTCCCAGGTCTTTCATGAACGCGGCTTTTTCATTTTCGGGCAATTCTATTAGTTCCGATTCAATCTTTGCGGAAATTTCCACCAGAATAGCGTCGCGCGACTTTACAAAATCGCGCAGCTTAGCCTGCACGGCGGCGTTCGGGCTTTCGGAAGTGTTGGCCACGAAGAAAACTGGTTTTACGGTGAGCAGGTTGAAGTCGCGCACTTCCTCTATGGTGTATCCCGCTTCTTTGGCCGGTTTGCCTGCGACCAGCAGTTTTTTTATCTTTTCAAGTTTTTCCTGTTTTTCTTTGGCTTCCTTGCTGCCCGAGCGCAGATTGCCGGAATTCTTGTCTATCATTTTGTCCACGGCTTCCAGGTCGGCCAGCATTAGCTCGGTTTCTATCACTTCAATGTCGCGTATGGGGTCCACTTCGCCCAGCACATGCACCACATCGGGATTGTCGAATACGCGCACCACCTGCACTATGGCGTCCACCTCGCGGATGTTGGCCAGAAACTTGTTGCCCAGGCCCTCGCCCTGAGAAGCGCCTTTCATAAGGCCCGCGATGTCCACGAATTTTATATAGGAGGCGACCTTTTTCGGCGGCTTGAAAATTTCAAAAAGCGCGTCCAGACGCTTGTCCGGTATCGGCACCACTCCCACATTCGGGTCTATAGTGGTGAAAGGATAGTTGGATGAAGCCGCGCCCGCCCTGGTAAGCGCGTTGAAAAGCGTGGATTTGCCCACATTGGGGAGTCCTACAATTCCTATTTCCATTGTTCAGTCCTTATGGTTCGCGGTAAGATAATATGAAATGCTCATATTATTTTGCCGCGAGCGCTTAGCCGCGTGAGAATCTCAAAATTAAAAGCCGATTCCCGCGGAGGAACCGGCTTGCCGCCAGCAAATTGTGGCGGCCTGTACGGGATTTGGCCACAAGTCGCTTCTTCGCCGTCGCTCAGTCGCGCTCGCGGCCCCGGCTCGCGGATTCGCCTGCTGGCTCATCAACGCTCCGCCTTTCAAATCCCGCCGCAAGCCAAGCAGTTGGCTTGCTTATGGAAAATTGTATACGGCCTGTACGGGATTTGAACCCGTGATCTCTGCCTTGAGAGGGCAGCGTCCTAGGCCGCTAGACGAACAGGCCGTAAGTTCACAGTTTACCAAATAGCCGGCTTAGCAGGCAAAAAAACCAGCCGACGGCCGGGATTGAACCGGCGACCTACCGCTTACAAGGCGGTTGCTCTACCGCTGAGCTACGTCGGCATTCTGTATTGGTAATTTTACTATATTTGGGCAAATTTTAATTTACTTGGTGTCCATATAGGTGTCCATCGGGGCTGGTTTTGGGGCAGATTCCTGCGTGATTGGCATACACGTGTTAAAGGCCCGCATCTCTGCCTGTAAGTAGCCGCTGCTCAAATGTGCGTATCTTTGTGTCATTATGGGGCTGGCATGTCCGAGTATCTTTTGTAGGGCGGGAAGATTTCCGGTTTTCATAATAAAATGGCTTGCAAAAGTATGGCGTAGGTCATGGAATCGGAATCCTACAATTCCCGCAGCTTCCAAGCACTTCCCAAAATATCGTCTTAGTGTTATATCGGGCACGTTGAAAACCTTGTCCGTTGGTTCCAGCGGTCCCATGACTAGGAGAATGTTGTGTAATTTAGCAGCGATAGGTATTTCCCTTGGCTTGCCGGACTTTGATTCTACAACGTGTCGTATATTTCTTTCTGCAAGGCGTCGCTTTTTTTAACAAGCGGAGCGCTGTCGGAATTCCGGGCTAATTTTTGGTCTATGGTTTTCTCAAATTCGCGGTTTGCCTGGCTATATTGCGCAGTTATGTCATCCAGTTTATCGTTCAGTATTTTTGTTTTCTCATTCAAATCCTGATTGAGTCTCCGGACTTCCGCATCATCTTGGAGTCCGCGATTTCGGTGTAATTCCGCCCCGATTCGCCGTCTTCCTTTAAAAAACCACGTCAGGAGTTTAGCGGGATTTTATGAATGGCCGGCTTCGGATAAGGAATACAGGCGGCGGCGGGCCATTTCCTCTATTCTGGTGCGAAGCTCTTCATGCCTGTCCAGCAGCTTTTTGAAATCGCTGGAAGCTATGTGCGCCACTTCACAGGCGCTTTTGGCTACAATGGACGCTGAGCGCTTGGCTGTCGGCACCAGGTAACTTATCTCCCCGAAAAGGTCGCCGGGACCGAGGTGCGCGACTTCTTTTGACAGAAATATCCATCGCGACTGACATACCGACAGCCCGCCCTTGATAACCACATAGACATTCGTTCCGGGCTCGCCTTCTTTGAGAATTACCGACTCAGGTTCATATGCGCTGACTTTTATTGATGGCAGGGTCTCTTCAATTTCTGAAACAAGAAGGTGGAATGTTTTCGAGAGTATTTTCAGGTCTGCATGGACCGCTTTCCGTTCTGTCATATTTTTCTCCTGTTTTCCGGTCTTAGGATTGACTGTGCGCAGGACAGACATCACTTACGCTGCTCTGCAGCAACAATAAGGCCGGTTATCCTGAGCAAACCCCGCCCTTCCGTGGCTGGAAGGGTGCCTTTAGGATTATATATAAAAAATATCCGCCAGCATTGGGGAAAAAGGAAAAGATTGCCCTGTATATCGTATCATTTACTATGGCTTTGGACCTGATAGTAAGCGGTTTGCTCATTCCTGTGGAAATTGATGGGCCTGAAGAATACTTAACATCCGCCGCGCTCAGGCTTAAGATCCAGGCAACAGAGCTCAAGGTCGTCAGAATACTTTCCAAATCTCTTGTTTCCAGCGACAAGCAGCAGTTCTATTATGAAATCTCGCTGGTTATGAGCGTTCCCGCCGGTTACGAGAATAAAGACAATTTTTCCGTCTACGTAAAGCCTGTCGCGCGGCCTAAATCCGCGCGGGCCGGTGAGCGCCCTGTAATTATCGGTTTCGGCCCGGCCGGGATGTTCGCGGCGCTTGAGCTTATAGAGTACGGGCTTAAACCACTGATATTTGAAAGGGGCAAGCGGCTGGAAGAGCGCCACGCGGATGTGCGGAGTTTTATTAAAGACCGGACGCTGGCTACGGAGTCTAATATCCAGTTCGGCGAAGGCGGTGCCGGCGCCTATTCCGACGGGAAATTGTTTTCAAGGCTCAATAATTCAGTATACGCAGACAAAGTGCTGGACACCTTTATTAAATTCGGCGCTCCGCCGGAAACGGGGTATGTCAGCAAGCCGCACCTGGGTACAGATGTGTTGCGAAAAATAACAGCCAATATAAGGAACCATATACTTCAAGCAGGCGGCGAAATACGTTATGGCTCAAAAATGACGGATATCCTTATATCCGGGGGGGAAGCATCCGGCGTAGTCATTAACGGTTCGGCGGAGTACCTTTGCTCAAGCATCTATCTGGCCATAGGCAATTCGGCGCGCGACACCTTTTATTTGCTGCACAAAAAAGGTGTCAGCCTTGAGCCTAAGCCTATTTCTGTCGGAGTGAGAGTTGAGCACCCGGCCAAAACCATCAACCTTATCAGGTACGGCGACAAGTACCGTGACTTCCACCGCATAGGCGCCGCCACCTATTCGTTTAACTGCACAAACCGCAAAACAGGCCGCGGCGCTTACACTTTCTGCATGTGCCCCGGCGGCGAGATTGTAAACGCGTCTTCGGAAGAGGGCGGGCTGGCGCTTAACGGTATGAGCTACTCGGCCAGGGGTTCCGCATTTTCGAACTCGGCTATCGCGGTAACCTGTACACCGGCGGATTATAACTCGTCTCATCCGCTTGCCGGAGTTGAGTTCCAGAAAGATATAGAGCGTAAAGCTTTCCTTGCTGGCGGGGGAAACTGGAAAGCGCCCGCCCAAAATCTAAGGGATTTCTTAAGCGGGAAGCCGTCTGCCGAGCTAAACAGTAATTCATACAGGATGGGCGCCCATAGCGCGGACCTGAACCGCATTTTCCCGGCTTTTATAAGCGAAGCGCTTTGTTACGCTTTTAACCAATGGGAAACGGAATGCCCTTCATTCGTAGGCGGTGACGCCATACTTATGGGTCCGGAAACAAGAACTTCCTCTCCAGTAAGGATCAGGCGCGGGAAAAATTTTGAATCGGTAAATATACGGAACCTTTATCCGATAGGTGAAGGGTCGGGGTACAGCGGGGGGATAACCAGCTCCGCCTCCGACGCGATAAAAGCCGTGGAAGCCGCGCTGCGGGATGCGGGCGCGGCAAAAATCGGATGTGCGGTCTGACGCTGTTATGGCTATACTGCTTAGTTGTCAAAATCTTTCCAAAAGTTTCGGCTCGCGGCCGCTGTTCGAGGGGCTGTCCTTCGGCCTTTCTGAGGGAGAGCGTACCGGGCTTATAGGCCCAAACGGGGCCGGCAAATCCACGCTGCTGAAAATACTGGCCGGTCAGGAAACGCCCGACGCCGGCGCCGTTACTCCCCGGCGCGGCCTGCGGCTGGGCTATCTGGCCCAGCAGGACCACTTTGAAGCGGCCCCGCAGGGCTGGACCGCCCGCGACCAGGTTGTACAGGCGCTGCAGGGCCTCGGTCTGCAGGACTATGAAATTGATATGCGCGCCGCCGCCGGGCTTGCCTCCGCCGGTTTCACGGACCCAGCGCGGCAAGTGAGCGCGCTTTCAGGCGGCTGGCGCAAGCGTCTGGCCATATTGTCACAGTCCGTACGCGAGCCCGACCTGCTGCTGCTGGACGAGCCCACCAACCATCTTGACATAGAAGGCGTGCTGTGGCTGGAGCGGTTCATTTCAGAGCTCAAATTTCCTTTTCTTGTGGTCACGCATGACCGCCGCTTCCTGGAGCGGGTCACCAACCGCGTGATAGAGCTGAACAAGCGCTATACGGAGGGCCATTTCAGCAGCGTAGGCAACTATAGTCAGTTCCTTGAAAACCGCGAGGCTTACTTCGACACGCAGGCTGCGCGCGAAGACTCTGTGCGTAATATCGTGCGGGGGGAAATAGCCTGGCTGCGCAAAGGCCCCAGGGCCCGCGCGACAAAGCAGAAAGCCCGCATAGACAGAGCGGGGGAGCTGATAAACGAGCTTTCAGAATTGGAATACCACAACTCCCAGGGCCGCGCCGCAGATATAGACTTTACAGCCGGTGACCGCCAGGCCAACCGCCTTGTATATGCCGTAAAGGCTGAAAAAAGCCTGGGCGGCCGCAAGTTGTTCGGCCCGCTGGATCTGACACTGGGTCCCGGAGATAAGCTTGGGCTATTGGGCGGCAATGGCAGCGGCAAAACGACCCTGCTTAAAATGCTGGCCGGTCAGCTTATGCCTGACACCGGCACGCTGAAACAGGCCGAAGGCCTGCGCGTGGCAACCTTTGACCAGCACCGCGCCGGTCTGGACTTGGACCTTACGCTTAAGCGCGCCTTGTGTGGCAACGGCGAGCATGTTTGCTATAAAGGGTCAAACATCCATGTGCGCGGCTGGGCTTCGCGCTTCCTTTTTCGCCAGGAGCAACTGGACATGCCGCTGCGGCTGCTGTCCGGCGGCGAGCAGGCCCGCGTTCTTATAGCCGGGTTCATGCTGCGGCCCGCCGACGTGCTGCTGCTGGACGAACCCACGAACGACCTGGACCTTCAATCGCTGGAGGTGCTTGAAAGCAGCATGCAGGAATTTCCAGGCGCTCTGGTGCTGGTCACACACGACCGCTACCTGCTTGAGCGGGTAGGCAGCCGCCTGCTTGCGCTGGACGGCCGGGGTAACGCCCGCTTTTTTTCCGATCTCTCACAGTGGGAAAGCTGGATGGAGCGGCAGCAGGAAGAGCTGCCTCCTGTTCCAGCTGCCGGAGAAGCCCACGCGGGCCCTTCCGCTAAAGAGACAAGGGAGTTTAAGAACGCACTACGGAAACTGGAAGCCGAAATACAAACCGCAGAGGCCCAGGCGGAAAAAGCCCGTCTGGCCCTTGAAGACGCCTCCATCGCCACCGATGCGGAGGAACTGGCCAAACGCCACAAGAAGCTGGATGACGCCTTGCAAAAAGTGGAAACCCTGTTTACCCGCTGGTCCGAACTGCAAAAAGGCAGATAGTCAGAGATTTTATAAAATATCCATAATTGGAGGAGAAAATGAAAAAAGTCGCCATGTTCATAGCTTTTCAGGGCTTTCGGGATGAGGAATACACCGAGCCCAAAAAAATACTTGAAGCCGCCGGAATAAAAGTGGACACGGTTTCAACCGCTAAAGGCCAGGCCAAGGGCAAATTTCGCGCACTTGCGCAGGTGGATAAGGTGATAGATGAAATAAACCCCGCCGACTATGACGCCCTTGCTTTGGTGGGGGGGCCAGGCGCTTTGGAACATCTGGATAATCAAAAAGTTTATGCGATTTTTAAAAAAGCTGAGGGGCTCGGAAAGCTTATAGGTGCCATCTGCATCGCGCCGGTTGTTCTGGCCCACGCCGGGCTTTTAAAGAATAAAAAAGCCACAGTCTGGCCCGACGGCTCCGGCGAACTTGAAAAAGCCGGGGCCGAGTATACCGGCGCCGAAGTTGAAATTGACGGAAAAATTATAACCGCCAGCGGCCCCATTCCCGCGCGAGCATATGGCAGGGCGCTGATGGAAGCTTTAAAATAATAGTTTGAAGAGGTAAATCAAAAGCATATTGTGAACTTGATTAAAAATAGATTTCTGCAGGGGCTGGCGGTTGTTCTATGCGCATTGCAGTACGGATATGCGCAGAAGTCATCGTCTGCAACCGTTAGGATAAATTATTTCAGTAATTCCCAATCCGTGCAGGGAGACCTGTTGCCCGATACCGAGTTTATAAAGAAGTCCAGTGCCACATTGGAGAATATAGAGATTCTGCCAACTTACCGTTCCGGCAATGCTTTTATAATCAATATGCCGGAGGGAATTTCACCTGAAGTGTTGAAAGATGTGAGCGCTAGTTTTACTAAAACAATCGAAATAAAATTCATAGAAGACGCCACAACACTTCTTGTCTCCTGGCCGCCGGGTAATGATGAGATCACAAAATCCATGTTCGATGAGTTTTCCAATACAGCGAGAACGCCGGGTTTTCCGCGCGTAAAACTGAAAAACGGATATATTTTCAAAGCACGGCTTCCTGACGGCAGAGACGTAGAGGCGTTTTCGGACAGGGAAACGATCAGCCCTGGAGATTGGTTTAAGATTCTTATGGTCAATACCCATCTTAAAATGGGTCCCAATCAGGTGGTGGCAAAGTCCTTCGTAAAACTGTTCGGAGGCTCCGGATTGCTTTCTGATATGGCAACACACGGCTATATGGACAAAGCCGACATTAACATCGGGTTGACATGGCAGCCCTCTAATGTCAATGGATTGCCATTCGGGGCGACCATGGATTTATGGAATGAAACAAAAAGCCATATCTATGCCTTTACTCCGTACGATTTACCCATCCTGAATTCCGTGGCTGAAAAAGTCTCAAAAAATGCCATAAAGATTCCGGAACTTATTCTCGGCAATATCAGCTTGAGTTCCTCAACTATCGGCGGATATGGGAAAAGGTATACGATAAAGGAGGTCAATGGCGTTAAGATCGGTTTCTTTTTCGTGCTTGATAATAAAGCCAGAATGGCTAGTGTGGGGCCCTTGCCCGCGGAACTTTCCGACCCCGTGGGGACCTCCACGGAAATAGTGAAAATACTGGTGGATAAAGAGAAGGTGGATGTTGTGGTAATGCTTGCCATGTTTGATGAAGATGAGCTGCAAACCATCCTTTCGAAAATCCCCGGGGTTGATATTGTCATAAACAACAGCTCCTATGGAAATTTCTACTCGGTGATCAGAACAAACCTGCTGACGCTTGAGAACTGGGGTGATGAAATAGGCCATCCGGCGGTTGTGGCGGATTTGCCTAACGGCCGGATCGGAAAACTTCAGCTTGAGTTTTCCGAACAAGACGGTAAAAAGCGGCTGACTTCAGTATTGCAGGGGTCCGAAGGCATGGATTTTGCGGCCCGGCAACGGAATGAATATGATAATTATGATGATAATGGCTTCATCGGCAGTATCGCTTCTGGGGCCCGTCTTCTGCCGGACCCCACTGCTTTGTGGTCCAAAGATAAAAGACAATACACGCCTCTTGAAATTTTCAACTTAGGTGCCGTTACTCTAAATGAAAAAACAAAAGCCGAAATCGCATTTTTAAAAATAAGACCTTTTTCCCTAAGTCTGGTAGGGGAAATCCCCGAATCTGTAATCCGGCACTGGTTTCAGCATTGGGAAATTATTACTGCCGAGCTGGACGGGGCGGCTGTGCGGGCGCTTTTGAAGCAGATGGATTTCGATCACATCCCCGTTTCCTCAGATGATGATTGGCGGAAAAAATACACCAAAGGGAGCTGGCTAGCCGTGGGCGGCGTGTCAAAAGACGGGCGTGTGGGCGGAATTCCGCTGAACAACAATGAAATTTACAAGGTATCGTTCAGCGAGGATTTGCTGGCCGAAGTAAAGGACTTCCCCGCGCTGGGCAGGATTAAGCACAAATTGGACACGGATTTGTATTTAGACGATATCGTTGTTGACCAGCTTCTGGAGATTAAAAAGAATTCAAATGCGACGTCCTACGAACAATTGCGAAAGCTGATGGCCGGAACGGCATCTGCGCGCTGGAAGTGGCGTTTGAACGTCAAGGAGGCGGCCCTGCAATTTTCGGAAACACAGGTTGCAAACACCGCAGCCTTCAGCCAGGTGCCGAATTCCAAGTTACAGGCTTCAAACCAGATGTTCATGCAGAATTCGCTCAGGCTGGCTTTGGAATCACGCCATGATGCCTTCTGGGACGACACGAAAGTGTCGCTTGATTATGGGAAGATCATTCTAAACCCAATTGGTGGGGGAAAAGTGGTAAGTGAAACAGCCGACCAGATGCTTTTTGAGAACGAAATGCGTTATGCCGCTTTGAAATGGGATAGGTTCGGCGGAGCGGTGCTGGGGCCGCTTGTGTCGTTAGGCTACAATACGGAATTCACACATGATGCCGGTATTCCCAGAAGAAAGATTGTTGTGGGGAAGGCGGGCGTAAAGGTGTTTGAGGGCAGGGTAATTCAGGATTTTTATAGCGCGGCGGTGATTGAGCGGGATTTTACTTATCCGGACGCATACACAAAATTGGCGTGGGAAATGGGAACTCATTTGGGTGGCCTGATAGGCGGAATAGGCCCTGAGTATTCTGTGGACATATCCTACAAACGGTTCTCTCCCAACCGGTTGAGAGTAACAGATCTTAAACAAGAGTTCGACTTGGCTGCAAAACTTAAAATAAAATTATTTTCAGATCTAAGCTTAAATCCATTCGCAGACTTTTATTCGGCAAAAGGTGTGAGCGGAGAAACGGCGCATAATTATATTTTCGGGATTTCTCTGGACTACTCCAGGCTTTTTAAAATACGGAACTAGGAAGGGACACAATACCTATTGAGCTGGAATTGCGTATTATGTCCCCGTATATGGCTGATATAACCGACAGGAAAGGGCGGAAGATCCGGATAATTTTCCGTGACAGGGCGGGCAGCGGGAAAGAGCTGAGCGGCGCTGTGCTTAACGCCGCGCTGCGCGTAAAAATAAGCGTTCCGCGCATAATCCGGAAAGCGGCCGGGCCCGGCTCATTTGCCGGCGGCTGCCTGGTAAAGACGCTGTGCGACAAAGCCATTAAAGAAATATTGGGTCTGGAGCCTGTAAAAGCCGAAATTAAATTTGAGAAGTGCCGCAGTTTCATGCTGGATGTGCCCGCGGATATCGGGAATTTTCTATCGGACATAAGCGGGATAATAATAGAGAACCAGTACAACTTTGAAGATTTTAAAAATGCGGTGGTGGTAGACGCCGGCGCCAACATCGGTTTGTTCTCTCTGTACGCAGGTGCCCGCGGGGCCGGAAAAGTTTACGCTTTCGAGCCTGTCAGAGAAACCTACGGTATGCTTAAGAGCAATATCTCCGCCAGCCACCTGGGAAAGGTCGTTTCAGCTGTAAATGCGGCGCTGGGCGCGCAGCGGGGCACCGCAAGAATAAAATGCAATACCCGGGGAGAGGGGTCTGCGATGATAGCCGGCGGCAATAGCGGCGTAAACGAAGGTGTCAGCTACGAGCAGACGCGCGAAGTGAAAATCCTTGCCCTGGACGACTTAATAAGGCGGAAAGTGGATCTTATAAAAATAGATGTGGAAGGTTATGAGAAGAATGTCTTGCTTGGCGCCGCGCGGCTGATAAGGAAACACAAACCAGTGCTGTCTTTTTCAGCCTATCACCGCAGCGCTGATAAAAAAATGCTGCCGAAAACAGTCTTGGGTTTAAGAAAAGATTACAAGATCACTTTAAATACTTTTGCCGAGCATGATTTTTACTGCGAATAAAATAAGGGTAAAATAAGGGGACGCAATACCTATTCCGTTGGAATTGGGCTTTCTGTTTCCGAGATGATCGTGGCGGCGCTTGAGGTGATCACTTCAAGAGATTCGTCCAGGTCGGCTTCTTCAGTCTCATCCGGCAAATAGCCTGAAGCCCGCATCCGCGATACAATCTGGCTTTTCCTCTTTTCCATAAAGCGGGTGCCTTTAGTCGGGCTGTAGCGCCTGGGGCTCGGCAGGGCCGCCGCCAGCGCCGCGGCTTCTTCGGGGGTAAGTTCCAAGGCGTTCTTGCCGAAATATGCCGTAGAAGCTGCCTGCGCACCGTAGATTCCTTTTCCCCATTCGGCTACATTCAGGTATATTTCAAAAATGCGCCGCTTGCCCAGCGTTTTCTCAAGCCGGCGGGCTATCAGGATTTCTTTTACCTTTCGCAGAGGGTTTTTTGAAGGGGATAAGTAAAGATTGCGGGCCACCTGCTGCGTTATGGTGCTTCCGCCCCGCGCCAGTCGCCTGGCTTTCAAGTCGGTCTTAACTGCCCGCCAGGTGCTTTCCCAATCTACGCCTTTGTGGCCGTAGAAATTGTCATCCTCAGCCACCAGGACGGCGTGTTTTAAGTTTTCGGAAATGCCATCCCAGCCGGTCCAGATAATATTGCGGCTCAGTTTTTTGCCTTTGGCCGCGGCCTGGCGCTCCTTTATCAGCATGTAAGAGGTTACAGTGGGGTTCTGTTTCTTCAGCGTGCGCACATCCGGAAGCCAAAAAACATAAACTGCGCTAGCAAGTAAAACCGCTCCGGCAGCTGCTAAAATAATTTTCATATTTAATGGAAGTTTTTTTTAAAATCGGCAAAAAAAGCCGGATATGATTTTCTTACGCAGCTTGCGCCCTTTGTTATCACCGGCTTTCCAGCTATCAGGTTTCCGACGGCCGCCGCCATGGCTATGCGGTGGTCGTTGAATGTTTCAATCGGTTTGCCGCCCCGGATTTGCTGCGGGCCGGTTATTATTAATGAATCGGTTTTGAAAGAAGCCTTTATCCCTAGGCGCTCAAGCAGGAGTAAAGTTGTTTTTATCCTGTCGGATTCTTTATGCCGCAGTTCAGTAACACCCTGTATTATCGTTTTGCCTTCGGCTGAGGCGGCCAAAAGAGCCAGCAGCGCAAGCTCATCTATCATTGACGGAATTTCATCCGGCGCTATTTTAACGCCCTTAAGCCTGGCCGGAAAAACTTGAATCACGCCAACCGGTTCAGGCCTGGTTTTTTTTATTTTTATTTTCAGGCGTACGCCCATCTTTTTAAGTGTTTTTAAAAAACCGAGCCTTGAGGGATTAAGGCCGACATTCTTTATTAAAAGCGTCCGGTCTGAAAGCAGGGCCGCCGCTATAAAAGGCGCGGCCGAGGAAATGTCACCTGGTATTGTTATGTGACCGGCGGAAAGGGGGCCCGGTTTTAAAATTGTTGTGAGGCCGCTTATCGTTATTTTAGCGCCAAAGTGTTTAAGCAGCCTTTCCGTGTGGTCGCGGGTCTTAAAGCGTTCCGTTACCGAGGTGCGGCCATCTGCGTAAAGTCCCGCCAGCAGTGCGGCCGATTTTACCTGTGCGCTGGGAACTGAAAGTTTAAGGCGGGCTCCGGTAAGCGGGGCTCCGGATATTTTTAGCGGTGCCAGGCCGTTTTGGGAACTTATTCTGGCGCCCATGGCCGAAAGCGGCTCGGTCAGGCGCGCCATAGGCCTTTTCAAAAGCGAGCCGCGTCCAGTAAGGACCGAATTAAAATCCTGACCCGCCAGCAGGCCGGCCATAAGGCGCATTGTTGTGCCGGATTCTCCTGCGCTCAACGGTCCGGCCGGTTCTTTAAGACCTTTGAGTCCCAGCCCTTCGACTTGCAGGCTCTTCTTTAAAAAATTTATTTTGACGCCAAGCTTTTTAAGACAGGCCGCAGTGGCAAGGGTATCTTCGCATATAGATGGATTAAAAATGCTGGTTGTGCCGTCCGCAATAGCGGCAAGTATCAGAGCCCGGTGTGTGATGGCTTTGTCAGGAGGGGGTGTGTAGGAGTTACTTGGAGTGTTTTCCATTTTTCCCTGCCGCGGCAAGGCAGAAGTCTATGGCTTTTAGATATGAATCGGCACCGAAGCCTTTTATCTGCTTAACGCAGACAGGTTTGATAACGGAGATTTTACGGAATGGCTCGCGTTTTGAAATATCGCTGAGGTGAATTTCTACGGCGAACATCTCCAAGGCTTTTATGGCATCGCGTATGGCATAGCTGTAATGGGTATAGGCAGCCGGGTTTATAATCAGCGCATCGGTCCAGGCAGCGTTGGCCGTCAGCAGGTCAATAATGGCGCCTTCGCAGTTGCTCTGGAAACAGCGGGTTTTCACTCCGCGCGCGGCGGCGTGGTTTTTTATTAAAGCGTTCAAAGCTTTAAGCGTAATCCTGCCGTAAATGCCGGGTTCTCTTTTGCCGAGTAAATGTAAATTCGGGCCATGAATAACCAGTAGGTTCATTTTAGCGTTTCCTCTAATGCTATTTTCAGTATGGCCGGTTTTATGTTTTCCGCTGTTTCCATAAGACCGGGCGCCTTTATCAGCACAAAGCGATTTATGTTCCCGCGCGCTTTTTTATCTTTTGAAACAAGCGCGAGGAAGCGCTTGAAATCCCCGCAGGCCGCGCTCAGGGGTTTAAGGCCGAGCCCGCGTATAAGGGCGGTCAGTTTAGTAAATTCTGTTTCGGGCAGCAGGCCTGTCTCTTTTGAAACTATCAGGGCAAAAAACAGGCCGTGTGCCACGGCTTCGCCGTGAGGAAGTTTGCCTTTAGAAAGCGTTTCAAACGCGTGCGCGGCCGTGTGCCCGAAGTTTAACAGTTCCCGTTCACCGTTCTCGTCTTTTTCGTCTTTTGAAACAATAAACATCTTGAATTCGGCGCAGGCTTTGACACATTTGAAAAGGGCGCTACGGTCGCCTTTTAGGGCGGCGTTAAGGTTCGACAGCACGGTTTCGCGCAGGGAGTTGCCGCCTATAAAGGCATATTTTAAAAGCTCTCCGGCGCCGGAGAGCAGTTCTTCGCGCGGCAGGGAATCCAGGAAGGCCGTATCGCAAACGGTCAGGTCAGGTTGATAAAAAGAGCCGAGCATGTTCTTTATTCCGCCAAGATTGACGGCGGTCTTTCCGCCAAGGCCCGCGTCTATCTGGCCCAGAAAAGTGGTGGGGACGCTTATCCATTTTATTCCCCTCATGTAAATTGAGGCTGCAAACCCGGCCAGGTCCGTAACCGAACCTCCTCCCGCAGCGAGTAAAAGAGACTGGCGGGAAAAGCTGTGTTTGAGCAGGAAAAGGCAGAGTCTTTCCAATTCAGCAATGTTTTTGTTGCCGCCGCGGCCGGTCAGGCTGTAATAAATAAAATTTTTTCGCGTTGGGCCAAGCAGGCGCTTAAGGTTTTTGCTGAATTTATTTTCGGCGAGTGGTTCCGTTACCACGCAGACCTTGTCCGCTGCGTCAAAAAGCCCGCCAAAAACCCCCGGCAGGTTTTTGAGCCCAGTGGTAAAAACGGTTTTAACGGTCTTTTCCTCTTTAATGTTCAAAGCGAGTATTTCTGTTTTCATCAAAAGTTTTTGCCGCAAAAATTTTTACCATATCCGGCATGGGGATGGATAAAACCCCGTGTCGTGTAGGATAAAATGTTGTTCCTCAACTAAACCCGGAAAGGAAAGCATTTATTATCCACAGTACCAGAGCAAATATCATAGCCCACCAGAAACTAGCCACATGAAACCCCGGTACCAGCCAACTGACCAACTGCACCATCCCGCCGATAATCACGAAAGTAAAAAGTCCCAGCGTCAGTATGTTTATAGGCAGGGTAAGAATTATTAGTATGGGCCGCAGCACGGCATTTGCAGCACCCAGAACCACGGCCACCACCAGCGCGGTTGTAAAACTGTCAAGTTTGACTCCCGGGAGGATTCTGGCCGTAACAAAAACCGCCACCGCGCTCAAAACCAGATGGATGATTATTTTCATATGAATTTTTCAGGCTCGAAGCCGCAGAAACAATAATACCAATTTTTCCGCCTATCCCCCTCGCAAAACAAAACCGCCGGGGGGCTCCCCGGCGGTTTCGCATTAATGGTCAACAGGACAAAATCTGCGCTGTTGACGCTCCTCTACTGCAAGTTCAGTTTATCGCTGTTAATATAACCCTCGTTCCAGTTCCCGCCGCTTACTTCGGACTTGCGGACCTTGTAATAACCATTCTTCTCGCCGGTTATTATGACTTTTTCGCCGCGGTTAACCTTGGCGATAGAATTGGAGAAGATCCCGTGGGTACCGCTCCTTACATCGGTGTCATTCTTTGACACTACGCCGATCTTATTGGGGTTCGTTCTAGTGTACATCTGGCGGGTATCGCCGACGAGGTTGCCCTTTTCCGAGAACGTCACGTAAAGAGCGTCCGCGTCCGGCGCGACCACATCATAGAGCTTGCCGATGTTAAAGCTCACAACAGCTTTTGCGCGGCTGCCCACACCGTCGACTTTCAGATCGGGAACAAGAACTATCTCCCCGCGCTCGCTCTTGACCACTATGGCGACAACGTCCGATTTCTGGAAACCGAAGTTCCTTAGTTCGGCCTTCAGTATGATATTTTCGCTCGCCTCGAACTTGCCGTCATTGTTCTCGTCGTAGAACGAGATATCCAGGACCTTCAGGACCGCGTTCTCGCTGTAATACTTGTCAGCCGCCGCGATACCGGACTGTTTGCCGGCTTCAAAAGCGCCGGGATACACCTCGGCTGCCGTCTTCTCGTAGCCCGCTTTGTATCCGAGTTTCGTCTGTTCTGCGGTGCCGGCAGCCCAACCTTCCTTCTGGCCGACAGCCTGGCCGTTATTCAGGCCTTGAGTGCGCTGGTCGGCATATTCCAGCTTACTGTATTGCTCATAGTAATAAGAATACGCCGAGTTATACGCCGTATTATAAGCATCCTGGTATCCCTTCTCTTTTCCTTCGGTAAAGCCGTTCCTGTAGCTGCTTGAGAACTGAGCATCGTAGGCCCGCCTGTATGCCATCTGGTATCTTTCGTTATATCCGTCACGCTTGGCGTCATCATACGCCCGCTGGTAGCTTCTGCGATAGCCCTCCTGATAACCTGCCTCATAGGCGCGTTTCTCTTCCGGGGTTGTATACCCGTTGCGGGCCAACGCTATCGGAAGATCCGTCCTTTTGTCCATCGTCAGGGCGCTTTTTGCGAAGCCGCCCCTCTGGGCTTTGAAGCCACTCCTCATGGCCTGTATGTCGGAGAAAGAGCTTTGCAATTCGGCTTCACGCTGGCTGAAGCCGGCCTGATAGCCAGCTTTCTGCCCGTTCCCGGCTTCTATAGCCGCAGCGTCGGCCTGCCCCTTCGCGTATCCGGAGCTGTAGGAAGCGGCGTCCTGCAACCCTGCTTGTTTCGCCTCGGCAAAGGAGGTGTTGTAACCGTCAGTATATCCCTCGTCATAGCAGCGCTTCTTTCCGGCCTCGGTCCCGCTATTAGTTCCGACGTTCTGGCCGTCCAAGCTTCCTTTCTGTGTTCCCGCAGACTGATCTACGTTATAGCCGTCTCTATAACCCGATTGCCTGCCAGCGGTATCACCATCATTAATGCCGTTCCTTTGTCCGTCTCTTTCTCCGGCTTCAATACCGTCAGAGTGGCCTGCCCGTCTTCCTTCCCTGATGCCTACTTCGGAACCATCCCTTATGCCATCGTTACGCGCATGAGTGGTATCTACCGGCACAGGCGGCTGTGGAGGCTGGGGTGGCTGGCCGCCGTGATTGCCACCGGGCTGGCCGCCATGATTACCGCCGGGCTGACCGCCTGGGTTACCGCCAGGCTGGCCGCCGCCCGGGAAACCGCCGTGGTCATTACTGGGGCCACCGGGGTTACCGCCGGGCTGACCGCCGTGATTGCCGCCGGGCTGACCACCGGGGTTACCGCCAGGCTGGCCGCCATGATTGCCGCCCGGGAAACCGCCGTGGTCATTTCCGGGGCCGCCTGGGTTACCGCCGGGTTGGCCGCCGTGATTGCCACCGGGCTGACCACCGGGTTGACCGCCGGGCTGGCCGCCAGGCTGGCCGCCATGATTGCCGCCCGGGAAACCGCCGTGGTCATTTCCGGGGCCGCCTGGGTTACCGCCGGGCCCGCCGCCATGATTGCCACCGGGCTGCCCAGGCTGCCACCCTTGGGGCGGTGGCTTGCCTGGAAAAGCTTTTTGTTCTTGTATGATTTGCTTAAGACTGTCGCTAACATCCGACAGTTGCATGACAGACCCGTTGTCTGAGGCCAATACCACACCCGAGGCCATTAGAAGATAGGGTACCAACGTCGCCGCGCAGAATGTTTTTTTCATTACTGTTCTCCTGGGTTCCGGATTTCCGGAACTTTATTAAGCTGATAAGATATTGTAGCCGAACCCTCTGCGGATATAAAGAGCATAAAGGCCCTGTGTTTCGGGGAAAATGGCCCGCAAGATATAGGCCCTTTGGCCCTAGGTGGGGCCGTGCTAACCCGGATTAGTTCCGCTTTAGTAGACGGCCTTTCTTTGGCGCACATCCCGCCCCCTCACTGGAAAAAAGTTAAGATGTTTCTTCTGAGCCATAAAATCCAAAGTGATACAAAACCCTTAGAAAGTAAGGGTTTTGTATAGCCTGCCCCCGGCCCCACCTCCCAGAGTTGCGAAAATGCTACGAAGGCGAACAAATGGGGAGGTGGCCAAAGATTATGAGTAATATCAGGTACACCTTATTTTACTTGGTAATATAAGGCAGATGGGAAGGAGAATACGCGGGGGCTGGCGTCCCCGTGTGTTACTAAGAGCTACTTGTGCGTGGAGTGATGAGCGTGATGCCCGGTCGCACGCTGCATGAGTATTTCGTTAATAAGCGTCTGATAGCCGATGCCGCGATGCTTTGCCTGAGTGTGTGCCCATTCAAGCACTTTGGGATTGAGCCGGATCTGAATGGACTTGTATTTATCAAGTCCCTTCAAGGGCCGCCCACGGGAAGGCCTTTTGACTCCGAGTTTGGCTTCAATAGCTTTCCGGGCCATCTCCACCTCTTTACCCGTGACTCGATGCGCCTGTTTAAAGGGGAATTCCTTTATTTTGTTCATATTGCCTCCTTTCACTACGATTGGCTTTTCTTGCGCTGATAATCCGAAAGACATCTCCCGGCTCTCGGATTGTAAAGACGATCACTAAAACGCCAAGTGTTTAACGGCATTCGCTTCGCCCTTTTTTACATCCCAGGTAAAGTCCATAATTACAGTATATACCATAATTCACTGGATTTCAAGTGGGTTTTTAAAAATCTCTACCTCTGTCCCCTCAGAGGTGTGAAAGTGCTGCTTTTGCGACGCTCAAACAAGAAACAGGGGGATTGCCCGAAGAGAGAGGAAAAAGGGCTCTGGACTTTTGCGACACGGGAAAGATGTTGACTCAATTCGCCGAATTCTATGTCATAAATAAAGCGGTCCAAATATCCCTAATATCAATTTCCCGGATTATCTCAGAACAATTTTTTAAAATCCGGCCAGCCGTAGGCTACCTCCGCCAACTCTATCCCCCCGAAAGTCTGGGTTTTCCTGCCAGGAAGCAGGATTCCTCCTATCGATTCATAATAGTGCCGTGTGGGATTGTTTTCCAGCACCTATAGGTACATGCCGCAGTAACTATTTTCGAGGAGCCACCGTGCGAAATGTTTTGTCAGAAGGCGGCCAAGGCCCTTATGGTGATATTTTTTTAACAGGTAGATGGCGTACATTTCTCCGTCGTAATTTCCGATCTTTTCCCGTGCCTTGCCGCCTCCTGAAAAGCCTATAATCTCCATCCCGTCGAGAACGGCAAAATTTTTCTGTCCTGAATCTGGGGACAGCCGTTTTATCCAGCCTTGCAGAGCTTTTTCATGCGTCTGCCCGTCCAGCACGGAATCCGGCATTATTCCCTTATAGGTTTCTTGCCAGGCGTCAATATGCACCTTTGCCAGCCCTGCTGCATCCTTGTGTGTGGCGGCCCGCACAATAAATTTATTTTCTGATGTATTCATAAGTCAATTTATCAGTCCAGAATCTGGAAAATTAGTCCGTTATTTAAACGAGCTAATTTTCCGGGCTATAAGGGCCGCTGTCCCGGCCGGCGTGCGCCCGGTGGTGTTTATTATTAAGTCTGAGAGCCGGTAGAACGGCAGTCTTTTGGAGTAAAGTTTTTTGGCGCGCCTGCGCGCCTGCTCCCAGTTGCCGCGAAGCCGCGGCCTTGGGCCGCGGGCGGCCTTAAGCCTTTTTTCAAGCTCCGCCCAGAGGCAATGCAGGTAAATAGTAAAGCCGGTGGTTTTAAGGAGCTTGGCCCATCTGCGAGAGGGATAAATCCCGCCGCCCAAAGCCGCCACCAATCCCTGTTTCCCGGCCATTTCGCGCATCGCTCCGGTTTCAAGGTCCCTGAAAGCTTTTAATCCTTTTGTGGTTACCAGCTTGCTTATTTTCATCCCTGCTTTTTTTTCAACTATGAGGTCCGAATCCGCGAACCTGCGTTTCAGCCGCCGCGCCAGGATTTTGCCGGTTGAGGTTTTGCCGGCGCACATAAAGCCGGTAAGATAAATATTCTTCATCGCTTGGCAGGCCGTCTGACGGCCATAGGCATTGATACGGCACAGCCATAGGCTAGTTTTTTTCCGGTTTTTAACCGCCATAGTTTAACCCGTTGTTTTATTTCCTCAAAAGTGTCGCCGCCGAATTTTTCAAGCAAGGCTCCGGCAAGCGTAAGCGCGGCCGCGTGTTCCGCTATAACGGCAGCGGCAAAAACAGCTGTGGTGTCGGAGGTTTTGGAAACAGCCTCGGTGTTTTTGAAGGTTTTCAGGTTTATGGATGGAGTGCCGGCTTTAAGTCCGGGCACGGGTTTTATTGCGCAGCGCATTACCAAAGCGCGGCCGTTAGTCACTCCGCCGTCAAGCCCGCCCGATAGTTCGGGGGTTTTAGCGGCTGCAAGGCCGCTTAGGGTCGCAAGCTTAAAACCGCCGCCCAGTTCAAAACCCTTAACTCCGTTTACGCTCATAAGCGCGGCGGCCATCCGGGAGGTTAACTTTGCGTCCCACTGGTTAAAATTACCAAGGCCCGCTGGCAGATTCTCCGCCGTAATTTCAAAGACTCCTCCCAGAGTGTCACCGGCCGCACGCGCCCGTTTAAGCTCAACCGCTGCGCTTTGGGCCGTAATTTCATTAAGTCCGCCTAAAGATACTATTCTTGAATTTATACAGACGCCCAGAAGTTCATTAAGGCGCAGGGCGAAAGAACCCAAAGCCACCCTGGCTGCGGTTTCGCGGGCGCTGGCGCGCTCGCGTATAAGGGCGGCGTTTAAAGTGTCGTATTTCAGCATTCCCGCCAGATCGGCGTGTCCCGGCCTTGGAACGCTTGAAAAAGGCAATTCGTTAAAAACCTTGATGTTTTTTATCAGTACTGTTATGGGCGCGCCGGTGGTTATTTCCTTTTGTATGCCGGAAACTACTTCAAAAGAGTCGGTTTCAATGGCCTGGCGCGCACTCCTGCCCGGCGCCTGGCGGCGGCGTTTCAGTTGTGCGGCTATATATTGCTTTGTAACGCGCACGCCTGCCGGGAACCCCTCTAAAATACCGGCCAGATATTTACCGTGCGACTCACCGGCGGTAAGGTATCTCATGTAATCTCCTGTTTAGCGAATAGTGAATGCTGGTTGCAAGTCACAAGTCTCATGTCACAAGTAAGAAGCTGAAGGAAGAATACAGCATCTTCAATCTTAAATCTTGGATCCGGAATCTTGAATTGTCAATCTTTTCATCGTTTCCCGCTTAAATTTTACTATTTCCGCGATGTGTTTATTTGTCCAGAATTCAAGCGAGCGCGCGGCCTGGTACACCAGTATTTCCTTGCCGTCTATTATTGTTTTGGCGCAGGCCATGCGCGCCGAACGGAGAAACCCGGTTTCGTCTCCCAGGTAAGCCAGGTCGCAATAAGCGGCCTTCCTGTTAAATATGGCGTTTATCCGACCGTACGCGTACATTCCAACAGGTGTGGCATTTATGAAAATATCGGCTTTTTCGGATTTTTCAGTGAAGCGGCGGACCTTAAATACGACCTTAGGGAAAAGTGCGGAAAATTCAGCGGCAAGAGCGCGCGCTTTTTTGGTATCGCGGTTATGCAGGCTTATTTCCCCAGCCTTATTGCCAGCCAGGAACCAGAGGGCGGCTTTTGCCGCCCCGCCGGCGCCCCAGACAACGGCGGTTTTGCCTTTTACCGTAAATTTTTTTTCACGAAAAGTGTCGGAGAGCGCCCGTGTGTCGGTGTTAATTCCCGCCATACCGTTTTTGTCAAATTTCAGCGTGTTGGCGGCTTTCACGCTGAAAACCGCCTGATCTGAAGCTGTTAAAAAACCGGTTATGGCTTCTTTAAGAGGCAGTGTTACATTTACCCCGGTCCAGCCGGCAGAGCGCAGCCGCTTTAAAGTATGCGCCAGGTCTTTTTCGCGCGTTTCATGCAGGGAGTAGGATATTTTAAAGCCGGTAAGCTCTGAGAATATTTTAAAAATTTCAGGCGAGAGGGAGTTTTTAAGCGGGTAGCCTATCAGGCCGATTTTAAGCATTTTCATCACCCGTGGAGTTTGGTTGTTTTTTTTACCAGTGCGCCGAAAGCTGGGAGACCAAGGGTCTGTGCGCCGTCCACCAGGGCTGTTTCGGGGGAGACGCTGGCCTCTATTAAAAGGCCGTCCGCGCCGGAGGCGGCGGCTTCAAGTGCGAAGCGCTCCGCCAGAATCCGGTTTTTTGAGGAATGGCTGGGGTCGGTGAGTACCGGCAAGCCTGAAGCGGATTTTGCTTTGCGCATAAGTTCCAGGTTAAGGCCGGTTTTGCCGCTGGTAAAAGTGGAATCGCCTCTTTCGCAGAGTATCAGGGTTTTGCAGCCGTACTTAAGCAGGTATTCCGCCGACAACAGCCATTCTCCAAGGGTGGAGAGCATCGCCCGTTTTAAAAGGGCCGGTTTGCCGCTGCGGCCTATCTCCTTAAGCAGTTCGTAATTGCGCATATTGCGGGCGCCTATTTGTATGATGTCCACCGCGCCGGAAAGCTTTTCTATCTGGCGGGTGTCGGTAGCTTCCGTTACCAGCGGCAGGCCGGTAAGCTTTTTGGCTTTTAAAATTATTGGGAGGCCCTTAAAACCTATGCCCTGGAAGGTATATGGCGAAGAACGCGGTTTAAAAAGTGCGGCTCTGAGCGCGTGTGCCCCCGCTTTTTTGAGCGCGAGCGCGGAGGCCAGATAATTCTTTTCATTTTCAACAGCGCATGGTCCGGCTATATAGATAAATCGGTTTTTTACAAAATTAAGCGGCCGCTCGGGCAGGGGGTGGCCTTTTGTCCGCATTGCCAGCGGGCAGAGTTCGTCTATTTCAAACTCTACCTTGCTGACGCCGGGTATATTCTCTATGAACGCGGCAACTTCGGCTGTTTTTTCAGCTTTTAAGCCTGTAACAAGTATTTGGTCTTTTACGGTTTCAAGATTTGCGCCCGCAAGCGGCTGAGCCAACTTCCTTTTCAGAATTCCTATGCGGCGTGGGGAGAGCACGTGTGTGAGTTTTATTATCATTTTCTCACCTGCAAGCGCCTAGTCTGTCTGATAATTACCTCAAATATTTTTTGCACCGGCTTTCTGAAAGCCGCGCGGCCTGCGTTTTTTTGTGCTTTTGAAAGCACCTCTTTTTCGCGGGCGCGGTCTACTACCCGTTTTTTAAGTTTTTTCAGCGAAAGCGCCAGAACAAAACGTCCGGCCAGCAAGCGGGCAATTTTCTTATCAATTAAATCTATTTTTGCCCTTTTTCTTTTGAGCTTATTGCGCATTTGTAAATTCTATTAAATTTAGGTGGCGGGGTCATTGTAAAACCATGTGTAACTACTGCTATAGCCACATTTTGCTCCTGTAGTGGCAAAGCTTGCTTTGCCCTTTTACGCAGAGCAAGCTCAGTCGCGGACAGCGCCAGAGGCCCGCGACAGGCCAGTGTCACTGCAACTACGCTGACATGTGAGAGAATCATGATTCCAAAACTATTGTAAAATAGTCTTATGGCGGAGACATTGGAGTTTAAAGACGCGGGTAATAAGCTTGAGCGGCTTGAAGCCGCGCTTTCCGCTTCGTCGGCGCTTTTCGGCCTGGCGGCTAAAAAAACGGATTTAAAAGAGAAAGAGGCCGTTTCGCTTGAGGCCGGATTCTGGGATAAGGCGGAACAGGCCCAGGTGCATCTAAAAGAATTGAACGATTTAAAAAAGGGCGTTGAACTGGTGGATAAACTGGGGCGCGAGCTGGAGGACTGCCGGGCGCACCTGGAGCTTGCCAGGGAAAGCGGCGACCTGGGCGAGCTGCCGCTTATAATGGAGGCGCTAAAGTCCGCCGAACAGAAGCTAAGCGCTTTTGATTTTGAACTTAAACTTTCCGGTCCCCACGACAAAGCCAGCGCCATTATAAGCATACACTCGGGCGCCGGCGGCACCGAGGCCTGCGACTGGGCGCAGATGCTGCTTCGCATGTACACGCGCTGGGCGCAAAGCAAAGGTTTTTCTTTCAGCATCACGGACATTCTGCAGGGCGAGGAAGCCGGCGTAAAAAGTGTTACCGCTTTTGTGAACGGCAAATACGCTTATGGGTACCTTAGGAGCGAAATAGGCGTGCACCGCCTGGTGCGCATCTCGCCTTTTGACGCCAATAAGCGCCGCCATACCTCGTTCGCCTCGGTTGACGTGCTAGCGGATATTGATGAGGAGATAGATATTAAAATAGACGAAAAAGACCTGCATACCGACACCTACCGCTCAGGCGGGGCGGGCGGCCAGAACGTGAACAAGGTGGAAACCGCGGTGCGCATAACGCATATCCCCTCCGGCATAGTGGTGCAGTGCCAGATAGAGCGCAGCCAGCATCAGAACCGCGAAACCGCCATGAAGATGCTGAAAGCCAAACTTTACGAAGTTGAAATGGACAAAAAACGCTCAGAAATGGAGCGCCACTACGACGCCAAAGGCGACATCGGCTGGGGCCATCAGATACGCTCCTACGTGTTCATGCCCTACCAGATGGTAAAAGACCTGCGCACCGATCACGAGACTTCACAGATCCAGAATGTAATGGACGGCGACCTGGACTCTTTCATGCACTCCTACCTAACCTGGTCCGCCGGTGGGAAAAAATAAAATACAACAAAATTCTTCCTGGCGAGCGTTTATACAAAGACGAGATTTTATTGAAGTCGGCGGGGTATGATGTTGAAATAGTCGGGGCCGAGCTTTTAGGCCGGGATGGCTCCACATTAAACGGGCCGGTATTTATTTACGATGTTAGGGAACTAAGGGAAAAGGCAGGAGCCTTTTCCCTACATACGTTGACGGTGTTTTTTATGGTGCCGGGAATTTGAACGGCGGTGCAGGTGTATCTGGATCTTGCCGGCTATTAAGGAAGAGGCGCGGAAGCTGCGGCTGGAAATCCTTAAAAATCTCATAAAATCATCATGATAAGCAAAAATAGCGCTCCTGAAAAGCACATAGGGCCTTCCATCAGCATCAGTGCAATTTCGCTATGGATTTAATAGAATTGACTCAGTTCAGGGAAGTTTATGAGACCTATCCGCATATTCATAAGCAGTGCGCAAAAGGAATTTGCAACTGAACGGGCCGCGTTGCGCGATTATCTGCGCGGCGATGCCCTTATGCGCCGGTTTTTTGAACCGTTTTTGTTTGAGGATGTCCCCGCTGCCGATCGCAGGGTGGACAAAGTCTACCTGCATGAAGTGGAACAGTGCGACATCTACCTCGGCTTATTCGGCAACGAGTACGGGTTTGAGGACGCCGACGGCCTTTCACCAACAGAGCGCGAATTTAATACCGCCTCCGGGCTGCATAAGGCGCGGCTAATCTTTGTAAAAGGGGCGGAGGATGGAGCCAAACATCCAAAGATGCAGGCACTCATCCTCCGAGCCGGGTCGGAACTCATTCGGCGCCGGTTTGGAACGAGCGCGGAACTGCTCACTGACGTTTATTCCGCGCTGGTGCAGGTGCTTGAAGACCGGGAACTGATCCGTACCGGGCCGTTCGATGCTGCTCTTTGTCCCGGGGCTGCGCTGGAGGATCTGGATGAAGGAAAAATGCGGCGGTTCATTCTTGATGCCCGCCGTGCCAGAGGCCTCCCGCTGAGCGAGGAGGCCTCTCCAAAAGATATTCTGACCCACTTAAACCTTCTTGATAATGGTGGGGTGGTGAACGCCGCCGTGCTATTGTTCGCGCGGCAGCCGCAACGGTTTCTGGTCTCCTCGGAAGTGAAGTGCGCACATTTCCACGGCATTGAGGCAACAAAACCGATACCTTCCTATCAGACATACAAAGGTACGGTATTTGATTTAGTGGACCATGCGGTGGATTTCGTCTTATCGAAGATCAATCTTGCCGTTGGCACGAGGGCGAACAGTTCGCAGGCGCCTGTTGCATATGAGATACCCCCGGAAGTTGTTCGCGAAGCTGTCGTTAATGCCGTGGCGCACCGGGATTACACCAGCAACGGCAGTGTCCAGATTATGCTCTTTTCCGACCGGCTGGAGGTCTGGAATCCGGGCACTCTGCCGCCTTCGCTTACGCTGAAGAAACTGCGTCACCCGCATGGCTCGGTGCCATGGAATCCCCTGCTGGCTGAACCGCTTTACCTCACGAAATACATAGAACGTATGGGCACCGGCACGGGGGATATGATCATGCGCTGCCGGAATGCGGGTCTTGCCGAGCCGGAGTTTGGCCTGACCGACGGCTTTGTAGTCACCATCCGCCGCAAGCCGGAGCAGGCATTTGAGGCGGTTGGGGGAGAGAAGAGTCAATCCAGGGGCAAGTCACAGCCAGAGTCACAGCCAGAGTCACAGCCAGAGTCCTTGGAAATTCGGATTTTGCGCCAGCTTGCGGCAGCTCCTTTAGGAAAGGCTGAGTTGTCTGCACGCCTCGGCCAAAAGGAAATTTCAGGCCAGTTAAACAAGGTTATTCGCGTTCTCCTGGGTGATCAAACCATCGAAATGACCACCCCCGACAAGCCCAATAGCCGTCTGCAGCAGTACCGACTCACCGAGACAGGCCGCGCCTTGCTCACAAGGAAGAACTGAACAATTATCCCGGCGGCCTTGACGCGCCGGCGGCGGAGATAAAAAAGCATATCTCCAATAAGCTGGTCCGGGAAGGCTTTGAAAAATATCGGACAAATTCGCCTCTGAAAAGCACATAGGCCCCAAAATGGCGGCGGACTTTGAGGAAATTCCGGTCGGCGGACAGCGCAATATGCTGCTGCGCGGCGCTTATAAAAAGTTGATTATTTGTTGACGGTGAAGGGCTTCTAGTGATAAAAATGTATTATAAGTATAAGCCCTTAATATGCTTGTTTAGAATATTTAAGGGGAAAGGACACAGGCGGAAACTGTTATGAGATACAAAAAATCACTGGATGCGGAGAATGATTTTAAGCAGGAATTTTCAAGTGTGCGGAAACGGCAGTATAATGAGGTGTGGGAATTTATTGAAAAAGAGGGCAAAGAGAAATTTACTTTGGATGTATGGGAGAGGATGTATAAAAAGTATAAAAACCTGTATATAAAAACCAACAAGAGCTTTGTGGATAATATGCATAAAACTTAAAATTAAATACGCGCCGAAGCGAGGATATGGAGTCAAGAGGAGATTTATGGATAAACAAATTGAAATTCTGAAATTTCTAAAAAGTCGTAGAATAGTACTCATTGATAAGCTAACTGAGAATAAAGAGGCAATACCAGGCTCAAAAACTGAATTGCTAGGTGAAATAATATTTGGCAAAGCGAATCTTGCCGATGTAAGCATTACTGAGATATTTTCTAAATGTGACTTAGATATTAACGGGCCACATGATATAGGATATTTAGAGGAAAAAGGGTATGCTACCATTGACAAGGCTAAAAATACTATGCATATTACTGGACTAGGTCTTGACCGATTACAGCCTTTCCTCAAAAGAGAACGACATAATATTTGGGTGTATGGAGTTTTAGCTACCATCTCGGTAACACTTGGTTCTTTTTTTGCAAATTGGCTTTTTGATTTTTTTAAAAAGTAAATCTATAAGGGGGGGATTTGGGTGGAGCCAAACTCAACAATAAAATATGGACAAAACAGATGACGAAGATATACTTTCCGAGAGTTTGTTGAACTTACTTAACGATGGAAAAATGTCTGCACACCAACCCATTGTGGGGTTTCGTAGAACCGCAGAACTCCTTTATGGAAAATGGAATACGTCAATAATTATGAGAAAGGAAGACGCTGAAAAACACAAAAAACCACATGTACATGTCGAATCTTCAGATGGAAATACAAGTTTTGATTTAGACGGAAATAATTTGACTTCTAATACAATAAAAAAAGAAAACTACTTCTCTCGATGGATAAAAGAAAAGAAACAGTTTTTATCCGTAATCTGGTTTGAACTGGCCGATGATAATCCTAATAAAGTGGTTATACAAGAGCAGAAGCGGTTCTTATAATTGATAATAATTAAACGGTGGTTGTATTGTCATATTGCAAGAATATTAAATGTTTTTTGTGTTATGTTGTTACAATGAGCGGGTAATGGGACATATATATGAAAGAAGGCGATAACAATGTCGAGTTTAGGCCCGTGTGTAAGGATACTCCGGAAGAATTTACTGATTTTTTAGCGAATTTAAAGGACCCGACGGAGCCGGAAAAGCATAATAGCGCCTGGACAAGGTTGTGGACTCAGATTAAGATATGGGCTAACGGGTGTATTAGAAAAGTCTTTGGGGCCACTGAGGAAGATGCTGAGGATTTAACCAGTAAGGTGATGAGTACTGTTTTTGCAAAAATATATGAGTTTGAAATTCAGGACAAAAAGCACTGTGCACTGCAATTTTGCGGGTATATTAATAGATTCGTTATAAATATTTGGATGAAGATTAAAGGTAGCAAGTTTACCAAAAGAAAATTGAAAGGGTCGGATAAAGAAAACGCAGCGGAGGAAGGTGGGATAAGGAGAGAGGCAGCGGAAGAACAGTATCAACGCGACGTTGAGGTTTTAGATGATAAAGGTGATAAATCGGACCCGGCTGCTATTTTGTATAGCACAAGGAAGATTCAATCGGGTTTTTACTATTTGGATTTATTCGCTAAGCAGAGCGCCGTAAAAGCTTGGGTCCTAAGGAAGGCGGCATTTTTGATAATAACGGATCCGGAATTTACACTTAGCCGGGATGTTAAACGGCGGTTGTCGGTTAGCCGTGAAACGCTGTGGCGCGATTGTAAGGAGTTTGCTGAATTTGTACGGAACCAACCCGGAAGTAAGGAAGAGGGGCTTTATGACTGAGGATAATGAGAAAAAAGAGTTTTATCAACGACTGATTGATATCGTAGGTGAGCGGGAGGTTGGGATAATTTTACCTTCTCATAAGGTGGGGAAATGCGATGAAGGCCTGATAATCAGCTATCTCTCAGGCGGGATGCCGCCGGCAAAAATGAAAGTTGCAGAGGAAAAGATATTCTCCTGCAGCAAATGTACCCTGCTTGCCATAGAATTAGCAAGGGCGACGGAAGGCATAAAAGATGATTGCCCCCAGGGAACAAAACTGGATCATGAGGGGTTCGTGCGCTGGCGTGAGCGTTTTGAGAAAGAGCATTTATATACAGTAAATAAAAAATATGGAAAGACAGACCTAAAGTTTACCGCAAATGGGTGGGATGCGAGGATTGATAACGCTAAAGAAGACTTTCGGGTTAGGGTCGGTAAAAAAACATACGCGCCTACTAATGACGGGATTATTACCTACCCGGATACTCCGGATGCCGTGCTTGAATCTGCAGATGGGCCGACCGTTAATATACATGAATTCTCTGGGGGGCGTAAATGATTCAACGTATTGAACAGGAAATGGAAAAACTTTTGCTGGAGAAGCACGGCCTTGATTATCTTCTTAATAATGCCGCTGATGATATTGTTGCCAAGATAAAAAATATGGAGAGTGGGGTGTTTTTAGTGGAGGGCTTGCCTGGCATAGGGAAGAGTGCCAGCATGAAGTATATTGCAAATGCCGTTGGCGCGCATAACCCAGAAAGAGTTGTTCATTTTTACTTCAGCTTGAATAATCCTGTTTTAGATAATGCGGATAATTATTATGAATACACCTGTGATAAAATCAGGATAATAATGGGAGTTGCAGATCCTGCCGTTCCACAAATTCAAACTTCAAGAAGGGAGAGGAAAGATTATAACGATTTCCAGCAATCCGTATTGGATTTGTCCTCCGCAATAGGCAAAGATGACGAGAAAAAAGTTTATTTTTTCATTGATGGTATAGAGGAGATGCGTGATTATAAAGAATTCCTTAGCTATATTCTTCCGGCTGAAGGTGTTATCTATGTAATTTTTGCGCAACCAGGCGTTTGTAACGGAAGTTTGCCGGTAAATTTCCTTGAACACGGAAAAATAAAAAATCGGGTTGAAGTAAAATATCTCAATAAAACACACGCCAGGGAATTTTTCTGGAAAGTGTTTGGGAAAGCCCCAGATGCTGAATTTGATGTTTTTGAGTCTAAGGTGCGAGCGCATTTTGATAGTTATATTGAAACCGAGGAAAACCGTTGCCCATTATTGCTTAAGATTTTAGCCGAGGACGCAAAGGAGGATGGATTTAATCTAGATAGGGCTTGGGCTATTGGGTTAGAAGGATATTTGGATGGGCGAGTTAAACTTTTTTCTGAGAATGCAAAAAAGCTTTTGGTTTTAGTGGCGCTAGCCAAAGGCCCGCTGCAGAGCGAAGACCTTGTTGAAATGACGGGTTTAAGCCGGGCGGTTTGCGATGGGGCACTTAACGAGGCGAAGAAATTTTTAATAATTAACGGCCAAGGTATTGTTATATCCCATAATGTGTGGGCAAAATTAATTTCTGATAGATGGGGTGACAAGTCAAGTTATGAAGTGTATTTAACTTGGTGCGCCAATTGGAGCAACCCTTCCCTGCGCCAGGAAACAGCGGTATATATAGCTCGGCACTATGTGTTTCATGTCCTGGACTTTTCCGACAGATGGTCTGATGGCTCTGGAAGAGCAGAGGAATTATTGCTTGAACTGTATAAGGACTCTGCTGATGAATATGTGGGCTTTCAGCTAAACACTTTATTCCCATTAGGTGAATCTTTGACTGATATTAGTCGCATAGCTAAAAAAGCTTTTGTGAGAGTTTCCTCATCGCAAAAATTCAAACCGGAACTTGTGGTTACTTTGGTAGCGGTAATATGTCAGATAGAGGGATCAAAACGTGCAGATTTTACAAGGGAGTATTTAAGCGCTGCGAACCGGAAGGGTATTGACAGTGAAATCGATAAAGGCATAATTCGTGAGGTAGCAACTTCTGTTTTAGCCATGATTGGATGCGATGAGGCCGGGCTCGTATGGGGATTGCTACCGATTGAGACGGGGGTGGATAAGAAATGGGATGATTCTCAGGCTCTATGTTATCTGGTCTCAGAAAAGATCTTTAGAGAGATGCCTTCTGAAGAAAATAAGTTGCTAATATTTGATACTTTCTTGCAAAACACGAGGAGATGTTTAGAAGGTGACGCGGTGCGTTTAAAATCAGCTACGTGGCCTGAGAATGTTAAACTTGTTTACCAAGGTCTGCGTGTCTGGTTGAATATCTATGCAGCTTTTCAGCCGTGGTTGAAATTACCACATGATTCTAGAAATCCTAAGGTAAAAGTCTTAGCAAAGCATGGGGCTCAGTATGAACAAGGTATTCTGTTATGGGTAAATGCACTTTTTAGATGTGCGAAACAAATATCTAAAGAAAAAAGCGGGATTTCTGGGGTGGAGCGTGAAATGCTTAATAGAATTCAGCGTGCAGGAATTCTTGCCCAACTTAAAATAAAGCCAGTCATATGGAATATGGGGCCTAAAGGCGCAACCTGCAGAGCAGATGAGATTGTGTCTTTATCATGTATTATAATTTGTGAACAAGATGTTGTTGCAAGGCGTGCTGCTGCTGAGGGGTTGATTGAAATTGGTGATTCTACGGCTTGTGAGGCTTTGATTTATGGACTAAAGAATGATACAGATGTCCAAGTTCGCGCCCGATCCGCCACAGCTTTAGGTAAAATTGGTGATCCCTGTGCGCAAGAGCCGCTGATTGAAGCTATAAATGATGAATTTGAAGAGGTTCGAGTGGCTGTTAAAACGGCCCTTGAAAAACTCAGGCCTGCTAAATAGACGGTTGCTGTAGATTATAGTCGCTTTTTAGACTATGATTCCCCAACATCCCCTCCTAAACGAACCATAAAAAACTAATAGCTGGAGTAACTTCCCCAGGCAGCAGTAAAATGCTGCCTGGGGCTGCTTTGTTTTGGCATTAAGTTTCCGAAGAACCCATATAGACAAATAATTGGACAAAACACCCTGCAACAAAATAGCGTTAACCGGGAATATACAGGTAGAAGGGTAACGCTGAGAGGGTCTGGGGGATGGTACAAACTGGAAGCCGGCGACATATAGTGATAGGCAATTAAAACTTACGGAGGAATATATGAACACAAAACACCTTACAGTAGACACAAGCAATGCGGCCTGGGAGATTTTCGGGTTTGACCGGGAAATGCGGGGAAGTGAGCATCGCGTTACGGATAGCCAGCGCTCAAAAACCACAGTCTGCCTTCAACGCGAGGCTATTGAACGCTGCGGAAGCTGCGGCGCGCCTGCCATACAGGGGGCGGGGTTCTGTTATTCGTGTCTTGCAACAAACTGGAAGCCGGCGACATATAGCGAGAGGCAGCAAAAACTTACTGAGGAATATATGAACATAAAATACCTTATAGTGGATGGAAGCAATGCGGCCAGGGAAATTTTTGGGTTTGGCCGGGATATCTGGGGGAATGAGCGCCGCGTTCTGGATAACCAGCACTCAAAAAGCCTGCTTTCCGTGCTTGCCGCGTTTCCCAAGAGGCTCGGTATACCTGAAATTAAGGTGTATTTTGACGGAACCGTGCGGCCGCATGAAATATGCCCGCGAAACCTGCCCATGAGCGTACGCCTGGAATTCGGTGCCGGAACTGCCGCGGATGAACTTATAGTACGCGAGGCCGGCGCTCTGGTCAATAGCGCCGGAGGGATAGCCGTTGTAACTAATGATCGCGATCTGGGAAACCGGGTTAAAGGGTTGGGGGTATTCAAGGTTCTTCCGGTGTGGTCACTGAAAGCAATGGCCCAGGATGCCGGTCTGAATACGGATTTGTATTTCCACTCGGCCTAATGTGCGGGTTCTGTGCCAACGGAAGCGGAGTAAAACGACCTTCAGTCAAAACTTAGTAAGAGGACTTATGATAAAAATAAAAAACAATAATGATTATCTCGCAAACCTTACCCGCATTCTTTGCAACCCTGATTTCCACCGGGCTCTTCCCGATAAGTCTCCGGCGCCATTGCTTAAGGCGCCGACAAGGCTTAGGTCTGTTGCTTCGGCTGTTGACTCTAAAGCCGTCTGCGCCAAAACTCTTGCGGAATTGCGCGAGCTTTTTGCCGCCGGTCAAAAGGGAGTTAAGCGCGGGCTTAAAATACCTTTTACCAAAATTTGCGTGCAGAAACGGTTTGATGAAATAGAGTCCGCGGCCTTCGCGCTCTTTGCGGTGGCTGAAATTTCCGGTCGGGATCAGTTTGAAATCTTCCGCGGGGCGGAAAACATCTTTAAATCCCTGGCTGGCCTGTTCGGCATGGAAAAGGTAAGGCTGGCCCCTTATTTTCTGTCTTCCGGCAAACTCAGGAAATCCGGCGTGTTTTCGTGTGGACATTACATGCAGGACGACGCCTTCCGTCTGCCGTCTAACTTAAGGGAGAAAATTATTGAAAAACTGCTTACCGGAGATAAGAAATCCCTCAAGAAGAAAAATAAGGTTGTGAAAATACTCCGGCCCGGCAGCATTTCAGAGAGGCTCGGTTTAAACGTAATAGCGCAGGAGGCCGCCAAAAGACAGCTCTCAACCGTGGCTTTTCAGCATTTGCAGCGCGCTAAAACACCGGTTAAATCAGGGTTGGCCGCGCCGCGCCTGAATACGCTGCTTATCGGGCCTACCGGCTGTGGAAAAACTTATATAACCAAATGCCTGGCGGAAATACTGGGTGTGCCCGTTGCCTTTTGCGACGCCACACAGTACACTGAAACCGGCTATGCGGGCGCCTGTGTGGAAGATATGCTGGTGCAGCTTCAAACGTCCGCCGGAGACAACCCCAAAGCCGCGGAATACGGGATAATTTTTATAGATGAAATAGACAAGATACGCGCGGAAAGTGTGGGTCAGTCACATAACAGTAACCGTGATGTAAGCGGTCTTAGCGTACAGCAGGACCTGCTTAAAATACTTGAAGGCGACAAGCTTAACTATGAGAAGTATCGTACAAGGTGTCTCAGCGAGTATAGCTTTAACGTAAAGAATGTGTTGTTTATCGCCGCGGGCGCATTCCAGGGTTTGGTTGATATCGTAAACGATCGGATTAAAACCAAAAGACAGATAGGATTTAATGACCAGGCGACCTTAACAAACGGTCAACCTGAGCAGGTTAATCTTCTGCAACAGGTACGTCCGCAGGACATTATAAAGTACGGTTTTATGCCGGAGCTTATAGGGCGTTTCCCTAATGTAATTGCGCTTGACCGGCTTACCAGGGAAGATTTTCTGGGTATACTGGATAATCCCCGCACAAGCCTTGTGGAGTATTACCGCGATTTTTTCAATAAACATGGTGTGGAGCTGGAAATCCCGCCTGAGTTTTATGGGGAAATTTCCGCCAATGCCATTGACCGCGACTTGGGCGCCAGGGGCCTTAACGCTGCCGTGGAAGGGTTTTTCTCAGGCCTGGTTTTTGACCTTCTGAAGTTCAAGAAAGCCGGTGAAAGACAAAAAGTCAACATAATGGACTATACTCGCGGCGGGCATCTTAAGGAACTGTTCGGGTAAGAGCATCGGGGGCTTATGAATGGCAGGAAAGGCAGGTAACATTTCGGCAGCTGTAGTCTTATAGTAGAGGCTGGTTAAAACATAGGAGGTTATATATGGCTGGACATAGAGCTTGGAACAGGTTTAATAACAGCGGGGTTGCCTGGAATCACTGCGGGTATGGGTTTAGGAAAGATGATAGTGAGGATAGGGAGGCATCTAAATGGGATAGAGAGCTTGCCGCCCGGACTTTGCTTAAGATAGAGGCTAGAAAGGCGGCGGTGAAATTTACCAGGGATGTTCCCATAAACACAATAGGGATATATTGGGCCAGGTAGTTGTAAGAACGGGAAAATTAGTTATTCTACGCTTGACCGTTCTGAGTATGGCCAAAGTCCCTGCAACAAAATGGAAGCTGTCGGGCATATGTAGGTGAGAGGCGGTAAGGTTGTGAAAATAAGGAGGCAATATGGATATTGAAGATATACTGGGCATGCCTAAACATAAGAGGTATATAAAGAATACTCGCACATCGCATGATAGGAATGTCCGCATAGAGATCAACGGTGATGTTACAAAGGCTGAGCAGAACTTCCTTAACGGGATGTCATTTTTTATAGCAGGCACACTGAGCAAAGACGATGAAAAGTATACCCGCTATGTGTCTGAAGTAATGTCGAAGTTGCTCAAGCACTTTGTTGACAGGATGAAAAAGCCGGAGGGCAAGTAAGATATGAATGACAATATTTTTGAAGATTATTACAAGGATGCTTGCTCACCGGAAAGGAACATGGAGCCGCCCAGGGGTGAGGATAGCGTAATAACAGAGGATGCAAAGCTTATCAAGGATTCCATCAATGACTTTGTGGGCAAGATGAATAAGCTTGTAGGCACTGTGTTTGATAAAGAGAAGGCTAAGGGAACACGGGACGATTTGGTGGTAACAGTTGTGGCGGGCGGTCTGGCATTCGCCATGGCTAATGTCTACTACCTTCTCACTCGTGACATTGGAGCCAGGATGAGCAAGGAAGAATTCCAGCGGACCTTTTTTAGGATGTGCGAGAGCGCTTTTAAGAATATGGAAAAGCGTAAAGACAGCCATAATACTTAAGGTAGCTGTTCCCGCGCCAAACAATCGGAGAGAAAACAGAACCAGAGTAGGGAGGAAATATGTTTTTCCCAATATTACTTGGTGTCATACTAGCGTACTTCTTCTTCAAGGCGCTATTCGTATTTCCGTTGTGGCTTAACAGGAATCTCTTTAGCAAGATATGGCACGAAGAGAAGCCAGTGGTTGACAAGGAAACTATAAAGCGCATCAAAGAACTCTGTGTTGATGACGAGGTGTCCGAGGAGACCGCCGTGCTTATGACCGCCCGGGAGACTGGCGAGAGCGAACAGAATATTTATGCGGCCTTTGATGTAAGCGATGCCAGGGAACTTGTGTCGCTTTTGGCGGGTAAGAAGCCCGGGCTGTTTCAGATAATTAACAAGGCGATAAGCAAGTTGCCCAAGAAAGGGATGGGGGGATAATATGAAATACAACCAAGTGCTTGAATGCCGGGAAGATTCCCGTGAGTTCCACTATCTTTTAATGCGGTTCGCCCGAACGGGATTCTATCTTCTAATGGCGGTGGGGATGATTATCTTTTGTATTGGAGCCGTGTATTTCTTGTGGGGATCCTTGGCGCTTGCATACGATGTTTTTGCGGGGCAGCAATATTCTGAATGGCCCGACATAGGAACTTTGCAAGCATTGGGGATGACAGTGGGCGCCATGTTGGTATTTTTTACAGGGATAACCTTGTTTTCAATTGGTGTGAGCGCAATCACTGGCTATCCTTATGACACTTACATGCCAACTACATTCGTACGGGTATGCCCTAAATGCGGCGAGCCGCTCACAAAAGATAACATGAATTATTTCTGCCCCAATAAAAAATGCCGGATATTTCTTCCGATGGGTGTAAAAGTGTTAGTCTTTCGCTGGTTGAGCAGGTTTGTAACGATATGGAACATAGCCTATATAATCATAGGCTGGGCGATCATTTTATAAGAAATCTTTTAAATTAAAAAACCCGCAGTTAAAAACTGCTGGCTTTTTAACAGCTATTTCCCGGCGCCTCCTGAAATGATTAAATGTAGTGATGCAATTTATTGAAACACACTGTCATTTGAACGACGAGGCCTTTAATCCGGACCGTGATGCCGTTATTGAAAAAAGCTTTAACAGAGGCATTTCAAAACTGGTGGAAATAGCGTGTTCGGCCAAAGAATGGGAGCCCGCTGGGGCTTTGTGCGCCAAATATCCCTCGCAAATTTACGCCTGCTTCGGCATACACCCGGGCTATAGCGAGGAGCTTTGTCCGGAGAACCTGGCAAAACTTGAGCAGCATCTGAAAAAAAGCGTTTCAAAAGGCCTTGGCGAAATAGGCTTGGACTATTATTGGGACGCCGGTAAAAAAGAGCAGCAGACGCTTTTATTGGAAGCCATGATAAGCTTGTCAAACCGGCTGGGCCTTGTTTCGGTGTTTCACGCCCGCAGCGGCAAAGACGCTAAAAATGACAGCGCCTACGCGGATCTTTCCGCCCTGCTTAAGAATAAATGGAATTATGCGCCCAAGGGCAAAAAATTCCGTGGCATACTGCACTGCTTTTCCGGAGTATGGGAAGACGCCGGGGCGGCCCTGGATCTGGGGCTTGCACTCGGCGTGAACGGCACTTTTACTTACAAAAAAAATGATGAACTGCGGGAAATAGTTAAAAAAGCCGGCCTTGAGAACATAGTATTTGAAACCGATTGCCCGTATCTGCCGCCGCAAAGCGCGCGGGGCCTGCGCAACGATCCGTCTTATATACCGGAAATAGCCGCTGCCGCGGCCGGCTATCTGGGCGTTACAGTGGGAAAAGCCGCCGATGTCACCACCGGCAATGCCTATGAAATTTTCGGAGTCTTATAACTGCACAAGTAAGGCTATTAGGCTGAAGAAAGAATAGTCTGAAGGTAAAGAAACTAATAATTTGTGCCTAATTGCCCTTCAGCCTTCAGTCTTCAGCCTGATTAGCTACGGAGTATTATGAAAAACCTGATGAAAGAGAGAATAATTATATTCGATGGCGCCACCGGCACCTATTTGCAGACAATGGGGCTTAAACCGGCCGATTACGGCAAGCCGGAATATGAAGGCTTGAACGAATACCTTTCAATTTCAAAACCTGAAGCAGTCATTCGCGTACACGAAGATTATTTGAAAGCCGGGGCCGATGTTATTGAAACCAACACTTTCGGTGACAACTCGGCGGTGCTGGCGGAGTATGGCCTTGAGGGCTCGGTAAAAGAGCTTAATTCCGCCTCTGTGAAACTGGCGAAAGCAGCCGCGGCGAAATATTCAACGCCGGAAAAGCCCAGGTTTGTGGCCGGTTCCATAGGTCCAACCAACAAATCCCTTTTTGTGACCGGCGGAGTTACCTTTGATCAGATGCGCGACCTGTATAAAGAGCAGATAAGCGCTATGCTTGAGGCCGGAGTTGATATTCTGCTGCTTGAAACCGCCCACGACATAATGAACCTGAAGGCCGGCCTTGCCGCCGCGCGTCTGGCGCTGGGCGGTGACGCGGCCCGCGTGCCGGTTATGGCCTCTGTTACCATGGATGCGCTTGGGGCTATGTTGACCGGCCACAACTCCGAGGCGGTTTATTCGGCGCTCAGCCATTTTCCGCTTTCCGCACTGGGTTTTAACTGCGGCACCGGCCCTAAAAACATGGGCGCGCGGCTGGAAGCGCTTTCAAAAGTATCGCCGTTCCCGCTTTTCTGCATGCCTAACGCCGGCCTGCCGGACGAGAACGGAAGTTACACCCAGACGCCGGAGGAGTTCGCCGCGTTAATGCTTGGCTTCGCCAAAAAAGGCTGGCTTAATATCGCCGGCGGCTGCTGCGGCACGCTTCCTTGGCACATAAAGGCTTTAAGTGCGGCTCTTGAAGGTGTGAAACCGGGAGTGCGGCGCACGGAGCGTCCGTGGACGCTGTCCGGAGCTGAAGCGCTTTATTTTGAAGACATAGAACCGCCCGTTATGGCCGGCGAGCGGAATAATTCTATCGGCTCAAAAAAATTCCGCGATACAGTGGCCGCCGGGCGCTGGGATGAAGCGGTTGAAATGGCCAGGGCACAGGTTAAGGCCGGCGCCCATGTTCTGGATGTATGCCTTTCAAACCCGGAGAGGAATGAAATAGAAGACATAAACACCTTTATTCCCATGCTGGTTAAGGCGGTGCGGGCGCCGCTTATGATAGATACCACGGATGTAAAGGCGATGGAAACGGTTTTAAAATATGCCCCCGGGAAGATAATACTTAATTCCGTCAATTTTGAATTTGGCGAGGATAAACCCCGCCAGGTGGCCGGGCTTTGTAAAACCTACGGCGCAAAACTGGTGTTCGGTTGCATAGACGAGAACAAGGAAGAGGGGATGGCCCGCACGGCGCGGCATAAGGTCGCCATAGCGGGGCGCGCTTATAAGTTTTTAACCGGGACCTGCGGTCTGCCGGAAGAAGACATAATTTTTGATCCGCTGGTGTTTCCAGTGGGTGTCGGTCCCGAGTACGCGTCTACGGCTGATGAAACCATAAAGGCCGTGGCCGAAATTAAAAAGCGGTTCCCGAAAACACAAACCGTGCTTGGGGTGAGCAATGTTTCTTTCGGGCTGCCTCCAGCCGGCCGCGAAATACTTAATTCCGTTTTTCTCCATCATGCGGTGCGCGCGGGGCTTGGCGTTGCGATAGTGAATATCGAAAAACTTAAAAGATACTCTTCCATGTTGCCGGCGGAAAAGGCGTTAGCCGAAGACCTGATATTCGCCAGGAAAGCGGACGCCGCTTCGGTGTTCGCCGAATATTTTAGAGGTGTTAAAAAGACCATCCAAGCCGATAGTAACAGCGTCGCCCTGCCTCCTGAAGAGGCACTTGCGGCTAAAATAAGCGATGGTTCAAAAGAAGGCGTGGAGGAGTTGGTTAATAAACTGCTTGAAAAATACGGCCCGCTCGAAATAATAAACGGCCCGGTGCTTAAGGCCATGGGTTCGGTGGGCAAAAAATTCGCCGCAGGCGAGTTGATAGTTACCGAGGTGCTGCAAAGCGCCGAAGTCACAAAGAAAGCTGTAGCGGCAATGGAAAACGCGCTAAAAGCAGCAAAGGCGCCTCGGAAAGGGAAATTGCTTCTGGCCACGGTTAAAGGGGATGTGCACGATATAGGTAAGAACCTGGTCAATATTATTTTTGAGTCCAATGGCTTTGAAGTGCTGGATCTGGGGGTAAAAGTGCCCTCGGAAACTATTGTTGAGGCGGCGTTAAAGGGAAAGCCAGACTTTATAGGGCTCTCAGGGTTGTTGGTTCGTTCAACAGAGCAGATGTCCATAACCGCGCGCGAGCTTGCGCTGGCGGGTATCAATTGCCCGCTGCTTGTGGGGGGGGCCGCATTGACATTGAAGTATACGGAGAACAATATAGCGCCGGTGTATAAGGGGCCGGTGTTTTACTCCCAGGATGCCATGAGCGGACTAAATTACGCGCTGGGAGGCGGGGGTACAAGTCACAAGTCACAGGTCACAAGTCACAAGCCAGAGGGAACAGGTCACAGGTCACAGGTCACAAGTCACAAGTTAGAAGCTGAGGTTTTACCAATTAATACTTCAGCCTTATCTCCCGATGACATTCCGTTTCCTGTGGATTTGGAAAAGCATGTTTTGAAAGATTTTGCTCTGGGTGCGCTTTTTGAGAACCTTAACTATGACCTGTTTAATCTGCGGTTCCTTAAACTTAAAAAAACAGACATAAAAAAGGTTGAGGATGTTAAAAAGCAGGTTGAGGAACTGAAGGCTGAAATAATTTCAAGGAAATTGCTTAAAGCGCGCGGGGTTTACCGCTTTTTCCCTGTAAAAAGTTCGGGTGATCTTGTTTATGTTTATCAGTCCGGCTCCAATGATAAAATAGAAACTCTCTGTTTCCAAAGGCAGGCCGCCGGAGAAAAGCTTTCAATACCGGATTTCATTTCGCCTGAAGGCTCAAAAACGGACCATATGGCGTTTTTTGCCGTAACCTGCGGTGAAGGCGTGATGGAGCTTTCAAAAAAGGAGCGGGAGAGCGGCAACTACCTGCGGTCCTACATGATAGAGGCCCTGGCGTTGACGTTGGCCGAAGCTTTTGCGGAGACGGTTCACGCCATGATAAGAAAAGACTGGGGTTTCGCCGACAAAGAGCGTGTTTTACCGCTGCATTTAGCAGAATACCGTGGCAAGCGCTATAGCTTCGGCTACCCGTCCTGCCCGGACCTGGCGGGGCAGAAAAAACTTTTTAAATTACTTGAACCAGAATCAGAGATAAACCTGAAGCTTACGGATAATCTGATGATGGACCCAGAAGCCTCGGTATCAGGTTTCGTCCTTCATAACCCCAAAGCGGTATATTTCAACATTTAACGAAAAGGCAGCGAAAAGGCAGCAGGAGCCTTTTGGGTTTTAATCCTGTATAAGCGTACATCTCATAGGTAAAAAACAACGCGACAGACCGTTGTCGCGGTCGTCTGCTATACTTGAAAAGGCAGCAGGAGCCTTTTGAAGGGAGGAATTATGCCTACGCCGTTGAGAATCGCTTACCCGGGTGCGGTTTATCATGTGATAAGCCGTGGGAATGACAGGACTGATATTTTTAGAGATGATGCGGATAGAAAGTGTTATCTGGATTTGCTTTGCGGCGCCGTATCAGCATATAAATTGAAAATTTACGCTTATGTGCTTATGTCAAATCATGTGCATCTGTTTCTTAAAACACTTTTACCGAATATCAGTGAGGCTATGTATAGGATTAATTTAGACTATACGGTATACTTCAACCATAAACATGGGAAGACAGGTCATCTTTTTGAGACGCGATTTAAAGGTAAGATTGTTCAAGAAGACCGCTATTTCCTGTCATTGCTGCGTTATATACACTTAAACCCTGTGAAAGCCGGCATAGTTTCCAGCCCTGAAAAATACGAATGGAGCAGTCATCGCGGGTATTTATCAGGCAGTGATAGGATTATAGGCAATCCAACCGGCACGCTTATGTTTTTTAGTGAAAATCCGTTTTCGGCTAAAAATGCTTATATGGATTTTTTAGGGCAAACAGTTCCTGAAAAGGAATGGGAAATGCTGGACAGAGAACGTAATGGTATCTTGGGAGACCTCCAATTTCGCCAATCCCTTAAAAAGGCAGCAGGAGCCTTTTAAAAAAGCAGTGGTTCATTGGAGAAACAGCTGAAAAATGGGTTGAAAAAGGCGGCAGGAGCCTTTTTCTGGAGCTTTTTCTTACGGATTACTTCATTATTTCTATTCTGCCTATGGAGGGTTGGGGGACCAGGGCTTTTGAAATTGAGCTTACGCCTTCACCCACATAAAGCGCGGCTACCAGCACAACGCCAGACAACAGTATTCCCACCGCCAGATTGCCTTTCTGGAGTTCTTTTCCGGCCTGCAGGTTTTTGTCCAGTCTGCCGAAAAGCCGCAGTGTTACGGAGATGGTTATTACGGCGAGCAGCATGGAGATGCCAAGGTGAGCAAGGCATAGCAGAGCAAGCTTCCAAAGACCGAACGGACTTTCGCCGGGTGCGGAAATATACAGGCGGAACATGCTGACCACGGCGCCCAGTCCCTTCTGCAATATCATGGAGGCGGCAAACAGTATCGCGGCCATCAGCGTGCCCACCGCAACATTGCCTTTCTTTATTTCGTCTTCCATGTTGAAATCCGGGTTTGCCCGTATAAATATCTTGTAGGTCAGGGCTATTATCACACCGGACATAACCACCGCGAGCGTGAATTCAAACAGGCTGACGATCATTCGTGTATTGAACATTATTCCTCCAGCTGCATTAAGTGCGCGTAAATAATTTCTGCCATATTAACATTAATTTCTGGTTCCCTAATTCGTGTCATTAGAAGAACGGCTCTATCTTGTAGCCCTCCGCTCCTTGCAGAAGCGCGGCGGTGTTTCTTCCAACAGTTCCGGGTTCAAGCCATGCGGGCCCAGCCGGTTCTATCAGCACATACTCAAGTCCGTTATAATTTACAAACGTGTCTCCCTTGGCGGGTATCCTTCGTATGGCCATCAGGTAGTGTCCAGGCACTGCTACTCCCACCAGCCGCATCCCGCTCCAATTGCCCAGTATTGAAGCCGCCAGCGCCGTTTTGGTGTCGCAGTCACCCCAACCGTTAAGTAAAGCCCTGGCCGGCGGCAGTAAGCCGCCGGTGTGCCTGCCGCCTTCCATCATCGGCGGTATTTTATAACGGATGGCCGTCTGAACCATTGAGAGGACCGCTCCAACAGTTTCCTCCGGGCCGTATTCTTTGTCAGTGGAAATTTTTTGAAAAGCCAGTGCAAGAGGCTTCAGGAAAGGAAGGTTGCTCTTTACAACGCCTGGAATGTCACATACAACCATATTGCCGGGCTGAAGCGTGAAACCGCGTGAGCGAAAAAGTTCCTTAAGCCGGACATCGTATTCCCAGTCTACGGCTGCCAGAGCTTTATTGCCGTCGGCCTTACTGCCTTTCTTCAGGGCTTTTGCCCATTCCTTCTGCCGGGTGGCATTCTGCCATTTGTTCAGATTTGAAAGTTCTGTGTCGGAATAACCATAGCCGGTTAGGTAGCTGCCGTAGTCCCTGTCGGTCATTGTAAAAGAAATGGTAAGTTTGTCTTTATTGAAGTTGAGGAAATTATACCTGGCTTCCAGTATTCCGTTCTCGTGCCGTATCCTCTGTGCTGTGCCTTTTTCCTCCCTGTTTTGCCTTGGCGCTTCTTCGTATGCCGCCTCCTCATCACCCTCTTCCTCCTCGTCATCTTCGGCGGCCTGAAACCTGGGCAGATCGCGTCCTACCGGGTAAATTACAAGCTTGCTCTCCCATTGCCAGGAGAGATAACCGGCCAGGGTGAACAAACCGGCCGTCAGGAGGGAAAACAGGGCAAAGACGCGATGGCTTTTCATCAAGTTATAAATTATATCAATTGCAGCCGGAGTCATAAAGGGGGCGTCATTATGGGCGATTCAGATGGTTTTTACGGAATTCCGGTGATTTCGGGTAGAGTTGACAGGCTTATAAATCTTTTGCGATAATAGTATTGCTCTGTAGAGGAGGCTCCCTGCAAAGGAGACCGTCAACCCCGGCGTAAAGGGGGAACGGAGCGCCGGTTTGTGAAGGCGCTTCTTCTTCGGGACCGCAAGGTCCCAACAGCCGTAGGCCCCGAAAGGGCCCGTAGCTAAGCCCCGGAAACGGGGGCTTACGACAAAACAAGGAGGAGTGTACAATAATGAAAAGAATAATAATAGCGCTTATGGTTCTGAGTGCGTTTGGAACCTCTGTGTTCGCGGGTGAGATGAAGAAAGAGGGCAGCGTTGGAATAGGTTATGTGATGCCTACCGGTGATGTTGCGGAGCTTGCGAAGGGCGGTCTGGGTTTCGGCCTTGAATACGAGGGTTACAAAATTAACGATATGTTTACGATTGGCGCCGGCCTTTTCATAACCAGCGGTAAAGGAAAAAGTGATGCCAAGGTTGCCGGGGTTACTGTCGATTACTCCGCCTACACCTTCTCCACATGGGGTTTAACGCCGTTTATTAAAACCGAAAAAGCGATAGACCTTGCTGGAAAAAAAGCCAATCTTTACGGCTTGGTCGGACTGGGTTTTTACAACACAAAAACCGAGTGCGGAGGCCTTTCCGCAAGTGCGACCAACATAGGTTTCAATATAGGTGGCGGAGTTATGCTTCCGCTTGCGGATAAAATGCAGCTTGGCTTCGACCTGAAGTATCATACCGTATCAGAATCGGGTTCCTCCTGGGCATACCTGGTTCCGGCCGTAAAGTTCACCTACAGCTTCTAATAAACGCTGTCATAAGATATAAAAAAACTGCCACCAAATTTTTGGTGGCGGTTTTTTTATGGGCCAAAAGGTTTCACCACCCTGGGACTAAAGACTCTATTCGTAACCTTGGCTGGCGTGATATCATTTAGGTGTCCTTACTAAAGAGAAACGGAGGTTCCTGTGAGTAAAATTTTTCGCGTATTACTTTTGTCCCTGCTTGCAGTTCCTGCGGTATGCATAGCCCAAATTCAGAATCTTGAGAATATTAACCTGCGTTCTATGCAGGCCATACGGTCGGATATTGCGCAGCCGGCTTCCCCGTTTTCGGTTTACACTCCCGTCCCGGAGCGCGGTGGGTATGACTGGTCCGGCCTTCCGGCGTATATTTTTACGGAAGATGAGCGCATAAGCCCGGCGCTTGTGACAGCAATAGACAGGACTAAAGCCACATTGGATGTGGCGCTATACAACCTTCAGCTGGACGATACCATACAAGCCATGCTTCGCGCCCGCTCACGCGGCGTTAAAGTGCGCATGATTTTTGACTATGACCATGTTTATCCCAAGGCGGGAAAGGAAATACAGGCCGTTATTGATTCAGGCATTGAAACCCGTGTAATGAAAGGGCGCGGTGGTTCCGGTTCTATGCATTGCAAGTACGCGGTTTTTGACGGGACCTTTCTGCAAACCGGCTCCGCCAACTGGAGCCTTTCGGCCGAGAGCGCCAGCTTTGAAAATATGATGTTCGTGGCCGACGGAGCCATAGTGCGCGGTTATGCCGCTAATTTTGACTGGATGTGGCAGCAGGCCAGGCCAGCCGGTAATCCCGCCGCGCCCGCGGTCAAGCCCGGACCCTTGCCGGTTGATCCGGCGCCGTCGGTGCGTTTCAACGGCGCGTTACTGCCGAATTATATCTTCTCACCCAGAGGCGGCACCGAGGCGGCCATAGCCAGGGCCGTGGATGCGGCTCTGCGGGAAGTGGATGTGGCCATGTTTTCTTTTACCTCGCGCCCTATAATGGACGCGCTTAAACGCGCGGCTGGGCGCGGAGTTGTGGTAAAACTGATGCTTTACACTAAATCCGCTTTCCCGTTTCGTGAGGAGGTGAAAGGCAATAATATTAAACTTCGGTTGAAATCAGGCCGCGTAGAGAACGGGCTGATGCATAATAAATTCACGGTTATTGACAATACCCTGCTGATAAACGGTTCTTTTAACTGGTCCGAAACGGCGGAGACTATAAACACTGAAAACACCATATTTACCATCCGCCCGGAATATGTGGGGCCTTATAAAGCGGAGTTTGACAAGCTCTACACGAAGGCTTACACGCCGAAATAGCCAATAGCGAATACGGATGGATTAAATTGGCGCCACCCCCTTGACAATCGGAATATTTCTGCTAGACTATTATTGGGTCCGCGGCCCTTATAAAACGGGTTTCTCGCGGGCCCTTTCCTTTGTGCGCGAATTAGTAAAAAAAGGCCGAATAAACAGAAAAAACAAAAAAACTATTGTAGAATATACATGTTCGGGTGGTTAGCTCAGCGGTAGAGCACTGTCCTCACACGACAGGGGTCACAGGTTCAAATCCTGTACCACCCACCAGTTTTTAAGTAGTATTTATCCTTCCCGTCTGGAAGTCCTTCACGGGCTTTTAGCTTTCGTTCTAAAGTTTATTGATATTCTGCTGCACTTGGATAAATATCTGGGGCAGGTGGTGCAGGATTTCGGGGTTTGGACCTGATGCCCGGCGTTATTGAATACACCAGGCGTAAACGCAAGCTATCTTGAGCGGCGTAGAAACTTCCTGTATTCTTTCGGGTTTTTCAAGACCGGATCTTCCAGGTAATCAAGTTGTTTTTCCACCGCTTCGCGGTAAAAGTTTTTATCGATGTGATATTTCTTCTTGAAATGGAAATGAGCGTATTGCGCGGTGTTTTCAAGAGCGACCTTAAGGCGCTTCTGGATAAATTTTGAAAAATCCAGGGTTTTACGCAGCAGCCCCAGCTCAGAAGTGTAGCCCTTCACATGTCCTTCACGGAATTCCCTGTATAAATATGTTAATCGCTCAAGATAGCATCTTGACGCCATCTGGCCCAGCAGGTCGGCGGTGGCGAGCATTAATCCGGCGGTCTTTTCAACAGGACTTCTGAACTTAACATTTTCTATGGGGGTCAGTATATCGGTGCAGGAGATCATATTTGCGACAATGCGGGCGTAGTTCTTCCCGTAATTATTTTTAACAAAATAGTGCTTAACGAAATTAATGCTTCTTTCAACATGGGTCAGGGTATACTTCGCGCCGGTGCCTTTTATGTCGTGAACGCTCTGGATATAGCCTGTGTCATGGAGAATGGCGGCTATAAAACCAAGCTTCACTATCTGCACGGGCATTTTTTTGTGGACAAAGTTATAGCCGTCTATCAATCTTGCCATGGCAAGAAGCGAATCGGTGATGTGCATCTTATCGTGATAATGGGTATTGCAGGCGCAGTAGCCGGGATATTTCCCGGAATAAAGGGCGGTAAAGTCCTTGTATACTTTCCTGACGTCCTCGAATTCGTTGATGGGATACGAGCTTACAAAAATGCTTTTGACCTCTTCAAAAACCGCCGCCGGATTGTACATGTCAACCAGCTGGGAAAATTGCACGGAATGTAATGATGTTGGCATAGTATGAAAATTATATATTATTTTCTGTTTCCGGAAGCGGGGGGCTGACCGGGTTTGCTTTCAGGCGTTTTAAAATCTATCGTGTATCGCCGCCATCTGCTATTCACATATTTAACTCCCAAAACCAGCTTCGCGCCTTTTTGAGTTGTCATGGTAAGATAGTTCTGGCTCAGTCCGTGGGTTTTGCACACATCCGGAGCCGATCGGCAGGTGGTGTGATAGATGTCGTTCATGGGTCCGTATTTATCCTCAACTGCCTTTAAAAAAGTGTGCATCTCCTTTTTCAGCGATTCCTTGCGCTCTTTGGATAAACTGTCGAAATTTTCCGGGTCGACATCGGCGGGATCCTTTTTTATATCTTCCATGCCGGCTATCGCGCCGGCCTTTAGCAGCGGTTCCACTGGCGGGGGTGCCGCCCTTTCGTCAGAAAGATAATTCGCATCCGCCCCGTTCAGCTTGTCCGCGATAACCGATCTTACAAGGTCCAGGTCTTCGGCTATGAAGTTGCCCGCGAACAGTTCTCCGGCCGTGTCAGCACCCGTGTCGGAACCGGGTTCCGCGGTGATATCCCCGGGTTTTACCTTTGTGGAAAGCTTCCGTGGCGTGGCGGCTGCGGGGACGGAGGCATTGGAAGAAGCTGACGCTCCCGCGGAGGCTGAGGCGCCGCCGCCGGACATTTTGGAATTATAACCGCTTTGTGAGGCGGCCCTCATGCCTTCCGAGGCTCCGTCCGCAACGCCTCCGGGGCCGGGGCCTTTGTCCCGGAAATTCTGCAAACCGCCGCTTTTCTGGGGTTTACTGTTGCCGTATCCCCGCAATGCGCCGCCGGAAGGAGGCCGGCTTACGGTATTGACCGGAGTGTTTTTAGTGTTTTTCATAGGCAAAGAAGCCTGCAGCCGCGGCGCGGCGGCGCGGTTTCCGGCTGAAGCCGCTTGGCTTGGAACAGCGCCCGGCGCTGAAGCGGATTTGCCGGCGCCGGAAGAGGCCGCCCCGGCCTTCGCCGCTTTCCGCGGACCTTTACGATATGCGTTCTGCGTCATGGTGTCCTGACGGCCGGAGCTCATATATCCGCCGTAGGCCGATTCCCCGCTGCCTTCCGCCAGGGAACCGGATTCACCGTCCCTTAAACTTTCATAATCCCTGGCGTATTCCTCAAAGTTTTTTCCGAACATATTGTCGTAACGGCTGGGTTTCCGTTGCGCGGTGACATTGTTTTTCGAGCCGGGAACTGTTCCACCTGTTTCGGCAAAAAAACTGTCAATAAAGCTTTCGGCTTTGTTCTTTATTATTTCACTGCTTTTTTGAAAACTCTCAAAATATGCGGAGGCGGCATCCGCCGCGTAGCGGAAAGTTAAATGGGAATGCATCTTCTGCGGGGGCATACTGTTCACCCCCACGTAAACTATGAATAGAAATCCGCCCGCAAGAAAAACGGTTATCACCAAAGCAACAAACAAAGCGGGTTTTTTTGTGTTATTATCCATATTTTCACCGCTGACAGGCCGCAACCATAAGACCCCCAAAAGCATTCCATGGTCGGAACATTTTTCACCGTTACGGTGAAGTCTTTTTCGTCGCCCCGGCGAAAGCCGGGGTCCAGTGTCGTTGACATTTCTGGATTCCGGCTTTCGCCGGAAAGACGACCTGGGCTTACATGAGCTTTTGGGTAAGGTCTATACCCGGTTACCATAGTATAGACGGTTTTTCCTTTTGTTGCCAGTCCCCCCAACGAATAGCAGCAGTGTGGGTATTTTAGTGTTATATAAAAAGATTTTGATTTTCGGGCTTATTTTCCCGCGAGCTGGCCGCAGGCGCCGTCTATGTCTTCGCCCAGGCTTTTGCGCAGTGTTACTGGGATGCCCAGTTCAAGCAGATAATCGTGGAAGGCGCGGACTTTCTCTTTTGCCGGCTTTCTGAAGGAATTCCCCGCTTCGTTGTAGGGGATAAGGTTTACATTGAAATATTTAAGCGCTTCCACGCCTTTAAGCCAGTCAAGGAGCTGTTTGGCGGAGCTTCTGCTGTCGTTCACGTTCTCAAGCAGAACATACTCCAGAAACACGCGGCGCTTGGTGACGAATAAATAGTCCTTTAAAGCTTTAGCGATCTGGGGAAGCGGGTACTTGCGGTTTAAGGGCACCAGAGCGTTGCGAAGCCCGTTGTCGGCGGTGTGCAGCGATACCGCCAGGTTTATCTGCGGGAAATCTTTGGCGAAACGCCTTATGCCGGGCACATGCCCCGCCGTGGAAACCGACACATGCCGCTGCCCCATGCCTATAAGTGCGGGGTCAATAATCGTTTTAATGGCTGAGGCCACAGTGTCATAGTTAAGGAAAGGTTCGCCCATGCCCATGAAAACCACGCTGTGTATTTTTTGCGCGTTGTCGTTCTTTAAATACGCGGCGGCCGCCAGAAACTGGTCGGTTATTTCTTCGGGTGAAAGGTTGCGTTTAAGACCTTTCCTGCCTGTGGCGCAGAAGGGGCAGCGCACCGGGCAGCCGGCCTGGGTGGAAACGCAGAGGCTCCACTTTTCAGCCATCAGATTCAGCAGTACTGTCTCGATTTTGAGGCCGTCTTTAAGCAAAAAGGAAAATTTTACGGCGTCGCCCCTCTTTGAAACCTGCCGCTTGTCCAGGGTAAGGGAGGAAAAACGAAAATCGTATTTAAGCCTGGAGCGCAGGGCCTCCGGCAGCACTTTGATCTCACCGAAGCCGGCGGCGAAATTTTTATAAACCGCCGTCTGTATCTGTGTCAGCCTGAAAGCGGGCTCAGAATTTTCTTTCAAAAAAACGGCGAGATTCTTAAAGTCCATAATTTGTAGAATCATTATATCATTATCCCGAAAAATTCAGGTGAATTTTTCGGGCCCGGTGAAATAAATCAGGTCTTCAACTGCAATTTTCGGATTGATATGACCCCTCCCATCTACAGCCGCCTGCGCATCTACCTGGCTCTCAACTTTCTGGTATCTTTGCTGATAAGCTCTTTTTATTTGTTATTCGCCGGCTCACATCCACTTGAGCTGCTTTTTACCGGATCAGCTCTTATTTCAAACACTTTCATGTTTTACATCGCCTTGGCGCTTATCGCGCTTCCCCTATTCTGGCTAACTCCGGCCCGTTTGCTTTTCGCCGGGCTTATCACTGTTTTCCAACTGGCCCTGGTGACGGACGCGGCCATTTACAAAATTTTCAAGATGCACCTGAATCCAATGGTGATGAATCTTATTCTTACACCGGGCGGGCTGAATTCCCTTGACCAGGGTTTCTGGGTTAAAGCGCTTTTTTTTGCCATATTACTGGGGCTGATAGCGCTTGAGGCATGGTTTTACCGGCTCTCCGGGAAATTGGCTAAAGAGGATCTTGCCGGCCCGGGAGTTATTAAAAAGCGGTCGGCATACATACTTGGGGTTCTGGTGTTTTTCCTGCTGCTGGATAAGCTTCTGTTTGCCTGGGGCTCGGCCTATGACATTGTTTACATAACCAAGAACGCCAGGCTGTTTCCGCTTTATCAGCCGTTTACCGCCAGAACTTTCATACAGAAGTATTTTCATACCCGTCTGGATAAGCCGGTTAATATTAAACTGGATGTAAAGTCTTCGAGGCTGGACTATCCCAAAAAACAGCTTGAATTCGGCCCGGCTGACAAGCCGAATATTGTTTATATCGTGATTGATTCCTTCCGCGGCGATATGATGAACCCAGAGGTGACGCCGGAGCTGTGGGCGTTCTCAAAAAAGGCGGTGGTTTTTAAAAACCACTACAGCGGAGGGAATTGCACCCGGTTCGGCATCTTTTCGCTGATTTACGGGCTTTACGGCAGTTACTGGTTCCAGTTTGTGGCCGAAAGAAAGCCGCCTGTCATGATGCAGGCGCTGGCTGAACTTGGCTACGACTTCAGGCTTTATGCCGGCACGAAGCTGAGTTTCCCCGAGTTTGACAGAACCTGCTTTGTGGATATTCCGCACTCCAAAGTTTATGATGAGCCATTGGCTGCCGGTAAGGCGGACAAAGACGCCGAAATAACCGGAAAATTCATTGAATTTGTGAAAAACAGGGATAGGAAGAAACCGTATTTCGCCTTTATCTTCTACGACGCCTCGCACGGCACTTATGAATATGCTCCGGAGTATGAGCGTTTCAAGCCCTCGGTTCCTTCTTTCAGCTATCTTACCTTGAACAAAAAAAAGGTTCTGCCGGTGTTCAATAAGTATAAAAATTCAATTTACTACGACAGCAACCTGGCTATGAGGATAATCAACTCTCTTTCTGCGGGGGGGGAATTGAAAAATACAGCTGTTATAGTTACCGGCGACCATGGCGAGCCGTTTTTTGAGCGCGGTTCTTACGGACATAATCAGGGGTACCCGCCGGAAGAGATAAAGGTGCCGCTTGTATTGTACTGGCCGGGGTTTAAGCCCCGTGTTTACGATAATTTTACCAGCCATTTTGATGTGGCGCCCGGCGTGCTTAGGCTTTTAGGCGCTAAAAATCCGCCCTCCGATTACAGCAGCGGCACCGATCTGTTCAAGCCGGAGCCGCGTGACTTCCTGGGCGCTTTTTCCTGGGACACAGCGGCCATCGTAAAAAAAACAGGCACCCTGACGATGGCGCTTGAGGCCTACAGGCTTGGCGGGGTTAAAGTTTACGACGCCGACTACCGCGAAGTAATCGACAAAAAGGCTCCTGCTGCCTTTACCGGCGACCTGTTATCCTTCCAAAAAGAAGCTGTCCGGTTTTATAAATAAAAAGGCGGCGGCCGCCTTTTTTGGAAGAAGTGCGGGCCCGCCCAATGGCCCGTGCCTCTGCCTCAGAAAAATACCCGGCCTTAAGCCGGAAAATAAGGTAACGCTGCGCTAGGGTTATTATCCGTTTTTCAGCCGCGCGCTCAGGGATTTGGCTATTTGTATGATGCGTTTGCGGTCTTTTGGGGAGGTGCTGCGAAGTGTCTTGATAAGGGAAAGCAGGTCTTTATCCTGCCCGGGAGAGAAATACACCGCAGTTTTCTCCCGTGGTATAGAGGCGGCGGATGCTCCGGTAAGATGCGCTCCTGAAAGCAAATCTGTAAGCGGCTTTTTCAGACCGTCGGCTATCTTTTTAAGGTTAACAAGCGAAGGATTTCTCCGGCCGCGCTCAACATCTCCCAGATAATTCGGGTGCAACTGCGCCCGGAAAGCCAATTCCTCAATTGTCAGGCCGTCCGCCAGCCTGAACCGGCGGATATTCCTGCCTACCAGCGCCTGTAGATTTACGTCCACATTCCCTCCGAAGTCATGCTAAATTTTATTCAATGCCGCCCCCTTTATCCACAATGAATAAGTGTTGTTATCGCATTTTGACATTAACACTGATAAGTGGTATATTTGAAAAGGGAAAACAGCTTGCTTTAATGTTAACTCTACCACTACATTCACTAAGGTCAAATAACTAATCAACTATGACCCTATTGCCGGTGCTTTCTTTCCTTGGTTTCTGTCTGGCTTTTCAGTTAGCCACGGGTTGGGCGATAGAGGCTATGCCGTTGCTGGCGGCGTCCACGCTTATTACAGCGCTTTATCTGGCAGTCCTTGCCGGCCCTCTCCTGGCAGTAGCGGCCAAAATATTTTTTGGGGCGGGTCTGCTGTTTTTTGCCGGTGCTGTCGTTATTATGGTCCTGCGCCAGCGCAAAATACCGGACGTCTTTACCCGCCTGCTCACTCCCGGCTTTGTTCTATTTCTGGTGGTTATACTGGCGGCCTGGTTTAGAATGCACGGGCAAGTCTTCCTGGAGTGGGATGATTTTTCCCACTGGGGACTAGCCATAAAGGACATAGTTTTAAACGGCGCTCTGCCCGCGTCTGATAGCTTGGTGACATTTAAGGACTATCCCCCGGGCTCAACCTTATTTCAGTATTTCATGGGGGTTCCGGTCGGGTATTGCGAAGGGAACGCTTTGTTTTTTCATTCGCTGCTGCTTTTTTCCGCCGCAGTGGCATTTACCGCCGGTTTCTCCTGGCGGAAGGCGCTGGCAGCCTCGGCGGCTTTCATGCTGCCCTGCCTGTTCATTTCGGTTTTTGGTTTTTCTTTCCGCACGGTAATGGTGGATTCCCTTATAGGCTTTTTTGCCGGAGCGGCCTTGGCCGGCTACTTTCTTTCTAAAGACTCCTTAGCGGCCGCTGCCCTGCGGGTAACACCGGTTCTTTTTGTGCTGCCGCTATTTAAGCCGGTAGGCACGCTTCTAGCTTTTGCGGTAGCGGTCGCCATAACCGCCGATATTGTGCATCAGGCCCGGGTCGGGGGTACGGCGACCGGCATAGCTGGCCGCTCCCGTTTCGCGCGTTTCGCGCTGCTTATTCCCGTTTTGCTGCTGTTAGCACCAGCGATTTCTACCAAGAGCTGGAGCCGCCATGTTAAAGCGCTGCACCTTGCTGAAACGTTTAATACGCGGATTCCGGCTTCAAGCGTTTTCGACAGTTTCTCGGGCCGGGCGACTGTCAGGGATAAGACGACCATAGCCGCTTTCACCGTCGCGATGTTTAAAAAGAACATGGGCAGACCTGGACTACCGCCTTTGGTTTGGGCGTTACTTTTACTTTGGATAGCGACCTCTCTTTTTTACCATTCAGTGCCCGCAGAACGGTCTCAAATAAAGTCTTCACAGACCGTTATGACCGTCTGTTTTTTCGCTTATTCCTTCGGCCTACTGCTCCTATACCTTAACAGTTTCGGGGAATACGAAGGCACAAGGCTGGCTTCCTTTGGCCGCTATATGGGGCTGTTTATGCTTGCCTGGGGAGCGTCGTTAGCAGGGTTTGTCGCACGTTGGCTTCGGGGGGCTGAGGGGCGGGACATCCGGCCTGTTCACGTCGCCGCCATTGCCGCGCTTGTCCTTGCGGTCTGGGCTTTTATTCCGTTGAAGAATAAGCACCTTGCTGTTAGGGAATCCGTGGCACGAATTGTCGCGCAGGCTAAAATCGTGTTGAAGTCCGGTGACAGGGTCTATTTGATTTGGCAAAACACTGACGGTTACGAATACTATATCTCCCGCTATGAATTATTTCCGTTCAATTCCGCCCTTGCTCCCTTCAGCGTGGGGCGCAAATACAAGGCAGGGGATGCCTGGACGCAGGACTTGGCTGTCAGGGACTGGGTCACCATGCTTTCAAAAAACGATTACTTGCTTGTAGGGCGGGCGGATGCCGCGTTCTGGGAAAGGTACAGCCGGTTATTTGTAGGGAAACCACTGGCCTGTGGGAGTGGCCTGTTCCGGATACGCGGCGCCGGCGGTTCAGTGAACCTTGAGTGCTCCAGCAAAAGAAGCGGGGTATGAATATCCCTCTTTTGATTCCCGCCTATAATCCAGACCACAAACTTACGGATCTGGTGGCTGGACTTTCAGCCGCCGGTTTCTCCGATATTATCATAGTGAACGACGGGAGCGCCGCCAAGTATGCCGGAATATTTGCGGAACTTAATGCGAATCCTGTCTGCCGGGTGCTTGAGCACGCAGTCAACATGGGTAAAGGCTACGCCCTTAAGACGGGGCTGAATTATTTCTGCCTTAACTATCAAGGGGCGGCGGGCTTAGTGACACTTGATGCCGATGGTCAGCACAGGCCGGAGGACGTGCGTAAGGTTTCCTCGGCTTTGGGCACCTCCGGGAGAAAACTTGTTTTGGGGGCGCGGGCGTTGGGCCGCAATACTCCTTTGCGGAGTATGGTGGGAAATTATCTCACCCGGCTGGTTTTTATGTTTATTTCTGGTCGCAGGCTTACCGACACACAGACCGGCCTGCGCGGTATTCCGGCGCGGCACGCCAGGACTTTCCTAGCCCTCAAGGGAGACCGTTACGAGTATGAAATGAACATGCTGATGTCTTCAAAAGCTGCGGGTATAGGTATAGAGGAAGTGCCGATAGAATCTGTTTACATTGACGGGAATAAGTCTTCTCATTTTAATCCATTATTGGACGCTATGCTCATTTATTTCCTGATGCTGCGGTTCGCTTCTTCCTCCATTATCGCAAGTCTTACCGACATGGCTATCTTCGCGCTGGTCCTGAAGTTAATGTCCGGGTCCCTGGTGGTGGCTATAGTAATCGCCCGACTAGGGTCTTCTGTGGTGAATTTTATCGTGAACAAGGGTTTTGTTTTCCATAGCCGCAGGAGGCTGGTTGAGACGCTACTGCGATATTATCTGTTGGTGGTTGCTATGGGTGCGGCTGCTTATGTGCTAATACAAACCGTTTCTTCCGAATTGGGGATTGGGATAATAATTTCTAAAATAATAGTGGAGGTGGCGCTTTTCCTCGCAAGTTTTTCTATCCAGCGCGACTTCATTTTTGGAGACACAGCGGAAGAATCAGCCTTATAATACCCGGTTGGCAAATATTTATATAATTGACACTGGGGACAGGATATCCAGATCTGCTGCTTGAATTAGTATTGTGGCCAAAGGAGATTGGCTCCTTCGGCTAATTCCATCCCCGGTCACAAACAAAAACCAGATAAAAATCATAGTTAACAGGTAAAAAAGGGAGTAATGGCAAAAATAACAGATTTCAAATGTTTTAATAAAACTGGTCAAAAGGTTCACTGCGATGCTTTTGGGAATAATGTCGCATTTAAATGTCCGAAATGTGGGCATCCTATCCTAGCAATCGCACGAGACCACTGGCGGGGCTCGTCACCTGCAAAACCTGTGAGCTGTCCTACCGGTGATTTTCAAGGGTGGGTAGAGGTGGTCGAGTCAAAATCCGAACTCCTTCTTCATGTAGTGGGGAAACAGGGTTAAGTTCTGAAATTTAGCAATTTAACAAACAGGAAAAGGAGCCTTTTACTAATCGCTTAATCTCTATTCACTGAACAGCTGTTTTTCAAGCGCTGTTTGCGGGTTTTGTCGGCTTTGCGCTTGCGGAGCTTTTCGAATTGTTTCAGGCAGTCCGAGGTGGAGGGGGAAACACAGATGGAGGTTTGGGCGCCGCTGACCAAAAGGGTTGGGCGGGGGTGATGAGGTCTGTCGGCCTAAAAAAATATTCCACAGTATTCTACGCGGCTTTATGCCGTTCCCTTGTGACCGATAGGCAAATATTTACATGTATTTATTTGCTTTCACGCAAATATTTATATATCAGTTAAAAGCCAAAGTGAACATCTATCGCCAATGCTCCCCTATTTCCGTGATAGGCTTTCCATTCCCTTCTGCTATCAGCTTGTGCGCAAGCCGGGTGTAGATAAGTCTGCCGCCGGCGTGCGCATCGTCTCAGCCAATAAATTTCTTGCGGCGCTTATTTGATAAAAGGCAGCAGGAGCCTTTTGAAAAAATGGGGTTTCCATTGGGAAAACTGTACGTAAATGGCTTGTAAAAAGGCAGCAGGAGCCTTTTTAATCTACTTATGAATTACTATTCTTCAGGCGCTGTTTTCGGGTTTTATCGGATTTGCGCTTGCGAAGCTTTTCGAATTCTTTCAGGCGGCCGGAAGTGGCGGGGGAGATTTTCATTTCAATTTCATCCACCAGCTCCCTGAGCGCTATAAAGCGGTTCAGGGAGCGCTGACGTTCGCGCTGGCAGCGCACAATAAGACCTAGCGGGGGGTACTTCAACTGAACGGTATTTGAGGTTTTGTTTATCTTCTGGCCGCCATGGCCGGAACCGCGGATAAAACTTTCTTCCACCAAAGCCAGGTTTACTCCAAGGCGGGCAATTTTAGCCCTGAGGTCCGTAACTTTCTGGTGGTTTATAGCGGAAAAATCGGAAAAATTCATCTGATGCTTGTGACTTGTGGCTTGAGACTTGTGACAGCGCGCTTTGCGCGCTACTCCAAGAGCTGGCCGTGTTCGCGCAGGTACTTGCGGATGTGTGAGCGGGCGCCGGCGGTCTTAACAATACTTAGCCAGTCTTTCTTCGGCGAGGAGTTCCTGCGGGTTAGTATCTCGCAGATGTCGCCGCTTTTCAGCGGGTGGTCGAGCCGCACCATTTTATTGTTTATCTTGGCGCCCACGCAGGTGTCGCCGATGTCGGAGTGTATTACGTAGGCGAAATCAATGGGGGTGGCGTTTTTGGGAAGCGGTTTTACCTCGCCTTTCGGGGTAAAAATAAAGATCTGGTCCAGCTCAAGGTCGGTTTTAAAGCTTTCAATAAATTCGCGGGGGCTTGAAAGGTCCTGCAGCCACTCCATCCATTGGCGCAGCCAGTTCAGTTTCTCGTTCAGGTGCGCGTCCTTGCCGGCTTCGCCCATTTTATAGCGCCAGTGCGCGGCTATGCCGTACTCCGAGGTATGGTGCATATCATCGGTGCGGATCTGTATTTCCACCAGTTCCCCTGAGGGCGCCATTACGGTGGTGTGCAGGCTGCGGTAAAGGTTCATTTTAGGCACCGCGATGTAGTCTGTAAACGAGCCGGCGAGCGGTTTGAACACAGAATGCACTATGCCCAAAAGGGCGTAGCAGTTTATTACCGTGTCGGTGATGATGCGCACTCCCAGCGCGTCCTGTATGTCTTCAAAGGGCTTTTCCTGTTTTCCCATCTTGCGGTAGATTGAATAAAGATTTTTGGCCCGGGCGAGTATGCGGTAGGTAATCTGCGTTGCGGACAGATGCTTTTCCAGCTCCGTTTTGAAATTCTCAAGCAGTTTCTCGCGCCTCACAAAGCGCAGCTGCACCTTGGCCGAGATGCTGTTGAATTCGTCGGGGTGCATATATTTGAAAGAAAGATCTTCCAGCTCGGATTTAATCTGGAACATGCCCAGGCGCTGTGAAAGCGGCGCGTAAAGCGAAAGGGTTTCGTAGCCTATTTCAAGCTGCTTCTCCCGCGTAAGAAAGTTGAGCGTGCGCATATTGTGCAGGCGGTCGGCCAGCTTTATAACTATAACGCGTATATCTTTGGCCGTGGCCAGCAGCATGCGCCGCCAGTTCTCGGCCTGAGCCAGGTCACGCGAAGAGAATTTAAGCGTTTCTATTTTGGTGACGCCCTGCACCAGGTCGCAGACTTCCTGGCCGAAGTCTTTTTTTATAGCTTCGGGCGTAATCTTGGTGTCTTCCAGCACGTCATGTAAAAGGCCGGCCGCCACTGTTTCCTGATCCATCCGGAAACCCTCAAGTATTTCCGCCACGGCCTGGCAATGCGTAAAGAACAGGTCGCCGGAGGCCCGTTTTTGCAGGGAATGCGCCTCTTTTGAGAAATTCCAGGCGAGTTCAAGCAGAGTGGTGTCCTGCGTGGAATATTCCTTAAATTTTTTAATCAGGTCTTCTAGTTCCATAGGTCAGCGTATAGCGTATAGAGGATATGGGTTAGGGAAGGGGTTACTTATTGCTGTCTCCGCTACCCTTGCGGTGGTCGGGAGAGTCTAGA
>DMES01000023.1:0-1027 GCA_003450815.1 Elusimicrobiota bacterium
GTTGTCAGCCTTCAGCCTTCAGCCTTCAGCCTTCAGCCTTCAGCCTTCAGCCTTCAGCCTTCAGCCTTCAGCCTTCAGCCTTCAGCCTTCAGCCTTCAGCCTTCAGCCTTCAGCCTTCAGCCTTCAGCCTTCAGCCTTCAGCCTTAATTCCGCCGACGGCAACCTGATAATTATACGCGAGCCGCCCCTCTCGCTGTTTTCAAGCTTAATGGTCCCGCCGTGTTTTTCAAGTATCTGCGCGCAAACAAAAAGACCGAGGCCGGTGCCGCCGTCAGCCTTTCGGGTGGTATTAAAAGCCTTTATCCCTTCGTTCAGCATCTTTTCAGAAAACCCGGGGCCATTATCGGTAACTATAACCGTAACCGCTCCGTTTTCCGGCACGGCGCAGACCCGCACAAAGCCTCCTTCCGGAGCGAAGGAGATAGAGTTTGAGATAATGTTGATAAAAACCCTTTCTATTTGCACCCTGCTAAGACGGAGCTGCGGCATAGCTTCCGGCAAGTCCGTTTCAAGACGCACTTTCCGGCTTTTGGCGCTGTAATCCAGCATCAGCACAGCCTTAGAGAGCGGTTCTCGCAGATCTATAACTTCAAAGACATATTCCTGCCCCCGCGTTATGCCTAAAGCGCTTGCGATAATACTCTTGGCGAATCCAGCCGCCCTCACAATTCGCTCCAAATCCGTTTTTGCAGGCTTTTCATCCTCTACCGCTATCTGGGCGCTTAAAAGTATAACGGTAACGGAATTGCCCAAATCGTGCATAATGCCGCTGACCAGGTTTCCCACCTCTCCGGCCGAAGCGCTATTGACTATTTCCATATCTTTTGTGGAAAGCTCTTTTGAGAGTTTTTCAGCCTCATTCCTTTTGGCGAGCAGACCGGCTTCCGCCTTTTTTCTGGAATCAGCCGCGCGATATACTACCACGGAAGAAAGGATGAACACTGAGATTTTAACCGCCAGCGCCGATATGCCTGCCAAATCCTCCGCTGCAAGCGGCCAACTCAGAAGCATTACCGAAAGCGAGCAC
>DMES01000023.1:1115-10388 GCA_003450815.1 Elusimicrobiota bacterium
GAAGCATTACCGAAAGCGAGCACAAAAACGTTACGCCGCAGGCATCCTTGGGACTCGCCATCAGAGCCGATGCGAAAACAGGCAGCAGGTACAGCACCCAGAAATAAGAATCCCCCCGGCCGGAATAGTAAAGCACGCCCGTAATAATCCAGAAGTTGAACAACAGGATCAGGTCTATCAGCCAAAGGTTTACTTTGGAGCGCGCGCGCAAAATACGGTTAAAAGTAAAATTTGAGGCGAGAAGCAGAAGAAAGAAATAGAGAATTCTGGGATATTCAATCTGCGGATTACCGCGAAAGAAATATACGACAACAATCATGAAAACCGAAAACACCACCTCGTACGAATTCCTGGAAAAGCTGCTTATGTCGCCGCGGTTGCCCCACCACCCGTCCGCGGCGCGTGTCAGCTGACAGGCGGCGGAACGGCTGGCTTTGTCGGCACCCGGGCGAAGGATGGAAACAAGAGCCCTGATACATTTCATCATAATTCCCTTACAAACGAATATACCATTTTACATGCATGCGCCGTATAAAACCCGGTTTGTAAATCCGCTTACATTGTCACTCTCGCCTTTCGCGGCGGTCAGTCACTTATTGTATAATCAGTTCATGGACATTGAACCGAAATTGCGCAAATTACTAAAATTTGACAACCCGCAGATTTTCAGCTTTTTTTTCTTCGGCATTCTTTTATTTCTGCTTTACCAGTTATTGCGCGTGCTTTCCCCATTTTTAGGCCCTATCGTACTGGCCGCCATGATAACCCTTATTTTCTACCCGCTGCATCTTTGGATAAGCAAGCGCTTTATTAAACATAAAACTGCGGCGGCCGCCGTTTCGACCCTTACCGCCGTTATAACAGTCATACTGCCGCTGCTGTTCTTCGGCTGGCTGGTGATGAGAGAAACAAGACACTTTTACCCGAGAACAGCACAGTGGCTTTCGAATATCTCCCATAGCGACATTGAGCTTCCGCTCCCGGCGCAGCTGAGTTCGCTGGGCAACATAGATCTGCAGGACATAGTCGATAATAACATCGAGAACCTGCAGGACAACATCATGAACTCCGGCGGAAAGCTGCTCAAAAAGGTTTTTGTATTCGCGGTTAACTTTATCGTACTCATTGCGATGCTTTTTGTTTTTTTTATGGACGGCGAACGCTTCCTGCATTGGCTCATTGACATCATACCGATGGACCACGATTCCAAATACCGCGTGGCTAACCAGCTCTATCTCACTACCATAGCCGTGGTGCGCGGGATACTGCTGACCGCCATTTTTCAGGGTGTAGTAGCGACCATAGGCTACTATATCGCCCATGTGCCTTCCCCGGCGGTCATGGGGATGCTGACCGGTTTTTCCGCGCTCATCCCTTTTGTGGGGACCAGTCTGGTCTGGCTGCCTCTTGGATTGTTTTATATTTTTTCAAATAGCCCATACACCGGATTTTTTATCCTCGCCTGGGGAGCGATCGTGGTTGGACTGCTGGACAATATCCTGCGCCCGATCCTGATCGGCAAAGAGGCGAAGATCCCGGTGTTCCTGTTGTTTTTAGGTATTTTCGGCGGCATAAGAGCTTACGGCCCTCTTGGAATTTTTCTCGGGCCGATCTTAATTTCCTGCGTTATTGTTTTCCTGCAAATCTACAAAGAAGCGAAGAAAGCCACTTCAGGCGGACGGGATGCCGCCGCTGATGCGCCGGGCGCGCACGGACAGTTACCCAATAAATAAAATTCAGTTCTTCTGCTCCGGTAGCCCGACGGCCTGAGGGCACAGATTTTTTATCGGGCAGCGCGGACAGTTCCCTGTGCGGGAAAAATCCATGGCAAGCATTTTTTCTCCTGTGTCGCGCAAAAGGGCCAGGGTTTTTTCGTCTCCCTGCCCGTCATATCCTGCCGACACCTTATAGGGGCCGTTTAAAATAAAAAAAGATACTTTTGTGACCGTAATATTCAGCGCGCGTTTGAGCCCGAGGGCGTAAATGGCAAGCTGAAGGCTTTGCGCCGCGTCAGCCGGAGTTTTTTCCTCAAAGCCCATTTTATAATCTATCAGTTCAAAACAATCCCCGTCCAGCCGGTCAACCCGGTCTATAGTGCCGCGCACCCTCCACTTTTCAAAAGCGAATTGGAATATCTTTTCCGAAAACACTGTGCGGTTTTTTTCGGCCTGGGCGGCCAGCCAGTAATTTTCAAGTATTTTCGCGCCCCTGTTATAAAACTCCATGCTTTGCTGGGCAGTGGAGTAACCGCGGTTATTCCAGGAATCCGCGTAATACACAAGCAAGTCGCTCAAATCCCCTCCGGAGGCGTGATAGCGGGCCAGGGCGCCGTGGACTGAAAGCCCAAGCGAGGCGTAAGGATTCAGAGGGGCAAAACGCCTCTCGACGTAAATGTACCTGTAAAGAAGAGGACAATCCAGGTAAGCCTTAACCTTGCTGTAATTAAGCTCCAGCGGATCAGATATCATAAGAAGAAGATTACACGGATTTAGTAAAAAGATTACACAGATTTGTGTTTAGATTAATCAGGGCAATCCGAATCTAATCCGTGTAATCCCTGTTTAATCTGTGTAATCACTTTACCAAACGGAAAAAATCTACCAGGGTATCTCCGTATTTTTCCTGACGCACCCACTCAACCCCTGCCGGGGCCGGCACCAGCTCCTTTTTGTGATGCTGTACTACGACAAGGCCTGAAGCTTTAAGTATCCCGCCTTCAGCCAGAAGCTCAAGGGTGCGGGCGCTGTAGGAAAGAGGCAGGTTTTCCTCTGTTCTGTACGGCGGCCCAAAAAAAACTATGTCATAGCCCTGGTAATCGCTATAATGCTCCAGCCATTTAAGCCCGCTAAGCACATCAGCCTTCAAGACTTTAGCGTTCTCTGAAAATCCCAGGTGTTCGATATTTTTCTCAATGGTTTTCAGACAAAGTCCGTCAATCTCAACGAACACGGCCTTCGCCGCCCCGCGCGACAGCGCTTCCAGGCCCACTGTCCCCACCCCGGCGTAAAGGTCAAGAAAAAACGATCCGGTAACATAAGGCCGCAGTATATCGAAAAGCGACTGCCGGATGCGGGCCGAAATAGGCTTTACGAATTTATGTTTAGGCACGGAAAAAATATTTCTGCCTCTCCTTGAGCCGGCTATAATGCGCATCATAATTTTGTTCTCACGAAACAATTTCTTAATTTCAAATCAGCTATAATGTATTATAGAATAAAAGTGCGGGATTAAATGTTTTCTATCAGGCTTACAGGAGCGGCGATAAAAGAAGTTACACATGGAAAAATCTGAAATAATGATAATTGACGACGACCCCATGGTAGGGGAACTCTCCCGGGACCTGCTGGTAGACGCGGGCTATAAAGTATCGCTCATCCAGGATTCCATGAAAGCCATGCCGGCCATACGGCAAACGCGTCCCCAGTTGATAGTAACAGACATCATGATGCCCGGCATCACCGGACTCGACATCTGCAAAGCTGTAAAGACAGATCCCGAGTTAAAGGATATAAAGGTCATAGTGGTTTCCGGAAAACCCTATGATCTGGAAAAGCAGCGCGCCTTCCAGATCGGGGCCGACTTTTTTCTCCAGAAACCCTACAATGTGGAAACTTTTTCCAAAACTGTGCGCAGCATTATGAACGGGTCCGCGCCTCAGACCCCAGCCCCCCCGCCCGTACAAATGGAAATAATACACGACGAAGAAACTATTTCGCAGACAAGCGACCTTTCAGCCGGACAGCTGCGCCTTACCGTTTGGGGTTCCCGCGGCCTTTCCTGCGAAATTCCAAACACAACTTCCCGCTACGGCAGACAGACTTCCTGCGTGTCGGTGGAAAGCAATGAGCATCTTTTTATTTTTGACGCCGGCACCGGAATAGTCGCTCTTGGCAGGGAAATTGCGGCGCACAGACGCTACTATAAAAGCATCTGGATCTGCCTCACCCATTTTCACATGGACCATATTCTGGGACTAGGCAATTTTCTGCCGATAAACGATCCCGCTTTTTCAATACATCTTATCGGTTCGAATGACACAGAAAAGAGCCTTAAAGCCGTGGCGCAGGACACTTTTTACAGTTCCTTCTCTCTTACCCGCCGCCCCCCCAGGGCTAAAATCAATATTTACGAGATTCTGGAAGACAATTACGAACTTCTGCCTGGCATAAAGCTTTCCGCGATGTACGCCAACCACCCCACCAGTTCGCTTGTTTATAAACTTGAGATGCTGGGCAAAAAAATAGTTTACGGTCCCGACAGCGAAATCTGGGGCGACGCAACCGCCTTTCAGGACTATGATGAGAAGCTATCCAACTTTTCAAAAGACGCGGATTTTTTCCTGCATGATGCGGCTTACGCGGACAAGGATTACGAAAAAAGAAAACATGAGGGACATTCCAGCCTTAGCACCACTGTTGACTTCGCGGCTGAAAAAGCGAAAGTAAAAGACCTGGTGCTGTTTCACACAAGCCCCGACTATTCAGACGAGGACCTGGATGCCATGCTTGCGGCGGCCAAAACAAGGATACAGACGAAGGGCTACTCCCTTAACTGCCATCTTCCGAAGGAAAAGACAATTTTTATGCTGCAGGGAAATAAATAGGGGGCAGGGAAGTAGTCACAGAAAAAGAAAACCCAGAGAGAATATCCGGGTTTACTTTTTCGGCCACGCTATACGCTATCCCCCTAACTATGTCCGTGAGTCAGGTTTACAGCGCGTTCTGGTATGGGCCCGAAGCGTTCTTCATAGCGTTTCATGTTTTCGATAAGCGCAGCCATAAAGCGCTTGGTGTGCACCGGGCTTGAGATTATACGCGCCCGCAATTTTGCCTTAGGCTGGTTAGGCTGCAGGAAAAGAAAGTCAAAGATAAATTCCGTTTCGCTGTGTGTAACGCCGGCGAGATTGGCATAAATGCCCTGAGCCGTTGTGTCGTCCATTTCCACCTGCAATTGCATGGGTTTGGCCTGTTCCGGTTTGTTTTCCGTCATAAAATCCTCCCCGCCGGTTAACACTTCAATTTCCCGGCGCCGTAAAAGTATAATATATTTAGAACGTCATTCAAAGGAAGAGAGGTGTCTGGGATGAAAACAACAATGCTTTTGCTGCTGCTGTCCGGCGGCAGCTTGGCCGCCGGCGCAGAGATGACCCTGAAGTGTGAAGATCTGAAACCGCGCCACCGCACACTTAAAATCATTCGCATGCAACCCCGGCTCCAGGACAAGGTTTGGCTTGCCGGCGTTCCAAAGACCGAACTTACGGAGACCTGCGATCTCTACGGGATGAAGACCGGGGAGGCCCAGTACAGCCAGAAAAGCCTCCAGTGGAAGAGAAGGCTGGTTTACAAGGATCGCGAGGCGACCAAACTTTTTTGCAAGGAACAGGCCGCGGCAGAAAAACACACACCCAGCTTCGCCGAGGCAACCAGCTCTTCACTGAATGATTTTTGCCGTAAAAGGAAAAAATCAGATTTCGACGCTATTTTTGTGTATGACGAAACAGATAAAAACGATGGCGCCGACAACCCGCCCTTCAAGCATATTTTTCGCATTTACAACGCCAGTGGCTTTACCGGCGAGGAATATTTTTTTGATCCCGCAAGCATACTGGAAACCAGAAAGGTTTACAAATACGACTCCAAGAATAACCTGGTGGAAACCACGGAACTGGCAACCACGGAACTGGGCTTCGCCGGCAACCAGGTTAAAAGAGAAACCTTCAGCTTTGACCCGGTAACAGCGGTAAGAACCCATGCCGTTTATGGGCGAACAACAGAACTGACGGAAAAAACAGTTACAGAGTTTAGAGAGGATTCAACCCTCAGGCGCGAAACACGCTACACCTATGATGCCGGCGCCCAGTTGGTTTCAAAAGATGAAATATATGGTTCAGCCAACGGCCTCACTCAAAAAGAGCTGCTTTACCAGGGGGATTTAGACAAGCCCGCTTACGAATACCATTATTCTTATGTACTGGATTCAAAAGGCAACTGGACTGAAGAATGGAAAACCAAGTTTATTGTCTTTAACGGCAAAGCTTTGCCTGATACCCAGGCCGCCCCGGAAATAACGAAAAGGGAAATAACCTACTGGGAACAGGACAAAGGAACAAAAGCCGCAGGCAAATAATTCTGAGCTGCCGCAAGAACAGCCTGTTGCCTCAAGTGTGCGCGCACCCAAAAAAAGCCGGCTCCGTTTTAAAGCGGAGCCGGCTTTGCATTTACAAATCTCAGGCTTTTGGAGCCTGCGACTTTTGCACGTTAACAGCCTTTGGGCCCTTATCCGTGTTCTCGGTTTCAAAGTCAACTTCCTGCCCTTCGGCCAGAGTTTTGAAACCGTCGCCAAGAATCGAAGAGTGATGAACAAAGAGATCCTTTGAACCATCATCAGGTATGATAAAACCAAACCCCTTCTTATCATTAAACCACTTTACTTTGCCTTTTGCCATTTGTTAATTTCCTCTCTTATTATTACTGTACCTTCCTGAACGCGAACCACCTTACAAAGCGTCCAAGAGTAATTGTATCATCTTTCTAAACAAAAAAACAATCAGTTCGGCTTATTCCCCGTTCCACTTTACGAAAGGCGGCATAAGAACATTCATTGCGTCCGGATGCCTCGGTATTACCCGTACCGCGAAATCGTGGCGGCCGCTTTTACAGGCGGCTATTTCACCGCGGAAAAGATGAGCCTCGCCCATTTGGGAATCGCGCGTCATGGCAACGGCGCCACCCTCCTTGAAAACGCTCTCCCCGTCGGCCACCCCGACATAAAGCTGCACTTCGACATCTTCAGGCGACAAGTCGCCCAGCCACACCATAGCGCGCATAGGCAATTTGGCGCCTGAGCGTATTTCCATTTCAGGCTTGAATTGATCAATCGTCACTTTTACGCGGGGCCAGTTATCCTCAATCTTTTTGCGCCAGTTAGCGATTTCCACCAGCCTTGAATTGTCGCCGAATTTTTTCATGGCGCGATGCGAAGGCGAATAAAACTTTTCGTAATACTGTCTAAGCATGCGGTTGGTATTAAAATTCGGCACCAGCTTCTGCACTGAAGCCTTCATCATTTTCACCCAGTTATGGGGTATGCCATCGGGACCCTTGTCGTAGTAAAGCGGGGCCACCACCTTTTGGATCAGATTATAAATGGCTTCAGCCTCCACATAATCACGCTCCTCCTCGCTGTGATAGGCATAGGAGCTTCCTATGGCCCAGCCGACTTCGGGTGAATAGCCCTCCCCCCACCAGCCGTCAAGCACCGAAAGATTTAGCGCTCCGTTTATACTGGCCTTCATGCCGCTGGTGCCGGAGGCCTCAAGCGGGCGTATGGGATTATTAAGCCACACATCTACACCCTGCACCATATAGCGGGCCACATTCATATTATAGTCCTCAACAAATATTATCCTGTCTTTGAAACGCTTATCCTGGCTGAGGCGGGCCACCGCTTTTATGTATTCCTTGCCCATAGTGTCGGCCGGATGCGCCTTTCCCGCGAAAAGGAACTGCACCGGCATGGCCGAATCGGTCACCATTTCAAGCAGCCGCTCCAAGTCTCGCATAAAAAGCGTCGCCCGTTTATAGGTGGCAAAACGCCTGGCGAAGCCTATAGTAAGGTAATCGCAGTTAATGACCCCGGCCGCGGATTCAAGCACGGTACGGTCGGCGCCCTGGCGCTTATACTGTCTTTTTAGTCGTTCACGCACAAGCTTGGCCAGCTTCTGTTTTCTCACCATGTGGGTGTCCCAAAGCTCTTTGTCGTCAATGGCGGAGATTTTAGTCCAATCGCAATTATCCGGCACGCCATCACCCTCGGAAGCCTCACAAAGAAGATGTTTTTTATACAGGTTATAATGCTCATGGCTGATCCACGATGTGGTATGCACGCCATTGGTTATGCCCTCTATGGGTATCTCATAACGGGGCAGGCCCGGCCAGATTTTATGCCACATGTCACGAGAGGTGTCGCGGTGAAGAATGCTGACCGCGTTAAGCGAAGCGCAAAGCCGTAAAGCCACCACGGTCATACAGAAGCCCATGGAGGAACGTTCTTCTTTGCCTATTTCCAGAAATTCGGCAAAGCTCAAGCCAAGCTCTTTTGAGTAGCTCTCCATATATTTACGCACCAAGTCAAAATCAAAATATTCATTCCCCGCCATGACAGGCGTATGCGTGGTAAAAGCTGAAGACGCCCACACGGCCTCCCGCGCTTCCTTGAAGGACAATTTTCGTGAAACCATCAACTGGCGGATCCTTTCAAAAAGGAGGAAAGCGGAATGTCCCTCGTTGACATGGTAAACAGTGGGTTTAAGGCCCATAGCCTCAAGCGCGCGCACACCGCCTACCCCAAGCACTATTTCCTGGCTAATACGATTTTCTCTGTCTCCGCCGTAGAGTTGCTCGGTAATGGCCCGGGCCTTGGGGGAATTTTCCGGCAGGTTGGTGTCAAGCAGGTAAAGCGAGGTCCTTCCCACCGGCACCTTCCAAACCCCTATTTTCACAGTTTCCAGGTCCAGACTCACTTCCACCCGCAGAGGATGTCCGGAGGCGTCTTTTACCACCTGCACCGGCATGTTATACCAGTCGTTTTCCGGATAGCGCTCCACCTGCCAGCAATCGCGGTTCAGCACCTGCTGGACATAACCTTTTCTGTAAAGCAGCCCCACTCCCACCACGGGCATGCCCAGGTCGGAAGCGGATTTAAGATGGTCACCCGAAAGCATGCCAAGCCCGCCGGAATAGATAGGCAGCCCCTCCCCGATACCGTATTCCATTGAAAAATAAGCCACCAGCATGTCTTTGTCCTTTGCGTCGGAGTGGGAGTTGAACCAGGTGTTTCCGTAACCGATGTAGGCATCAAATTTCTTTTTTATCTCGCCCAGGCGCTCAAGAAACGCTCCATCCCTGCTTAGAGCATCAAGCCGCTCGGGGGGCACGGTGCCTAGTATCCATTTCGGATTCCGGTGGGAGCGGTGCCAAAGTTCATCGTCAATGCCCACGAACATCATTATGGCATCCCAGTTCCAGGTAAACCACATATTTGTGGACAATTCTTCCAGCGCCTTCAAATTTTCCGGCAGGTTCGGTATGACATTGAAAGATTTTATTTCCATTTCACGCTCCGTCGCTTAGAATTTAAATAAATTTTACAAAAAAATGAGGGTTAGTGCGACTTTATGGAACAGGTCAAAAAAATATTTTTGATTTTCAACACCAAACTTGCTAAAATAGTCTTAGTTGGCCGCCGGCGTTTATGGGCGTGTAGCTCAGTTGG
>DMES01000023.1:10561-14874 GCA_003450815.1 Elusimicrobiota bacterium
CCCTGTCACGTCCACCAGATTTACAGTACAAGGCACGGTTGGCTCTATAAGCCCCCTATTCAGAGAATATTATCACAAGTGTGCTCGCGTGCCGCGAGCGCCAAAAATAAAACTCCCCCGGCTACTGCCGGGGTAGTTTTATTCGGACTTATGTTAAAAAAAACCAGATTTCTTCTTATCAGGACCGACAGAATCGGTGATCTTACGCTTGCCACTCCCGCAATTTCCGCTTTACGGGAAAAGTATCCAGATGCCCATATTTCAGTTCTTGCGAGTTCCTATGCCCGCGATGTTTTAAAAAACAACAGCGATCTGGATACGATAATAACCGACACCGGTTTTTTTAGCACTTTAAGCAAAATCCGAAAAGGGAAATTTGATATTGCGGTTATTTTCTTCCTGAATTTTAAGGTCGCCCTTCTGGTTTATTTGGCCAGGATCCGGATCAGGATCGGTCCTGTGTCAAAAATATGGGCTGTTTTTATCAATAAACCAGTTTTTCAGCACCGTTCTCGAATTAAAAAACATGAGGCGGATTACAACCTGGAGCTTTTGAAAGTTTTGGGCGCCGACACCCGCAGGCGAAACTGCCGCATAATATTAACCCCGGAGGAAAAGAGCAATTCCGCGGAAATATTGATTAAACTGGGACTGGAGAAAGAGGATTTTGTGGCGGGAATACACCCTGGCAGCAACGGTTCCGCCCTTAACTGGCCGGAGGAAAGCTTTGCGGAGCTTGCAGACAGACTTGCTAAAGAATTCAATATTAAAGTTTTACTGACCGGTTCTGCGGCAGAAACCCGGCTTCTTGAAAGGATCTCCTCGTTAATGACCTCAAAACCCTTTATTCTTCGCGAAGCGCTGCCCCTCAGGCAGTTTATAGGGGTGGTTTCATCTTGTAAATTTTTTATAACAAACAGCACTGGCCCCCTGCATCTTGCCGCCGCTTTGGGAATTCCTACACTCTCATTTTTTCCGCCCATAAAAGGGTGCTCGTCTGTGCGCTGGGGCCCTTATGGCGACGGCATGAACATCGTGCTTTCCCCTGGCGGAAAAGATTGCCTGCGCTGTGAAAAAGACGCTTGCGCGCGCTATACTTGTATGCGTGAAGTCACTGTTGACAGCGCTTTTTTAGCGGCAGGAAAAATGCTCAACACCTTAAAGATTGATGCAACAACACTCTGCCCCGGCCGCTTTTCCGGCTGGCGGAATATGCCTGTAACAAAGGGCCCGTTCACCATTTTTCACCTTGATGACGGCAGAGAGCTGCGCGGCGGACAGGGCCAGCTGCTCAACCTGGCGAAAGAACTTTCCGCCCTTGGCCATAGAAACATCATAATCTGCCGTAAAAACAGCCCTTTAAGCCGGGAAGCCGCCAGGCTGAAGCTTAAAACATTTTTCCTGCCCTTTTTTTTTGAATGGGATCCTGTTTCCGCTATAATTTTACGGTGTAAAATCAAGAGTGAAACCAAAAATCAAGCCTGGCCTGCTATTTTGCATTCACACACCTCGCACACGGCGGCTCATTCCTGGCTGGCCGGGCTTGGCCTTAACTGCGTCCGCATAGTCCATCGCAGGGTGGACTTTACCTCCTGCAGAGGAATTTCTACCGACCTTAAATATGCACGGGCCTCCAGAGTAATAGCTATTTCAGGGCCGGTGCGGGACATGCTCATTAAAGCCGGGCTCCCTCCCGAAAAAATAACAATGGTAAACAGCTCCATTGACCTAAGCGCCGCTCCCTGGCAGAAAGCCGGTTTTGAGGCCTATAAAAAAAATTCGCGCGATAAGATCTCCGCCCTTTTCGGTATAAAGAAAGACGCCTTCTGGACAGGTTCGCTGATAGCGCTGGTACCGCATAAAGACCCGCTTAATTTTATCCGCTCGGCTAAAGAAGTGCTGAGCGCAAAACCCGATACGCATTTTCTTCTGGCCGGGAAGGGCAGGCTTCGCGGCCAGGCCCAGGCGCTGGTAAGGCGTTTTGGGTTGGGGCAAAACATCCATTTTCTCGGCTATTACCCGGAGCCCTATGAAATACTTTCAGCGCTTGATCTTTTTGTGCTGTCTTCCCGCGAAGAAGGAATGGGCAGCGTGCTTCTGGAAGCCATGCACGCCGGAGTTCCCATTGCGGCCACCTCCGCCGGCGGAATAACCGACGTTATTGAAAATGGAAAAAACGGCCTGCTTGCCCCAAGGGAAAATCCCCGGGCCCTCGCGGAAGCGCAACTGCGCATTATAAACAACCCCGCACTCGCAAAAGATCTAGCCGCCGAGGGCCGGAAACGGCTTTCGGAATTCTCTTCGGTAAAAATGGCCGAACGCACTCTCCGGATATATGAAGAAACAATTGAGAATTCTAAACCTTATTGACATCCCATGGAACAGCGGCCTCGCGGCCTATGCGTTTGACCAGGCGCGTTCGCTTAAAGCAGCCGGACATAAAGTATATTTTGCCTGTCCGCCGGACAGCGCCGCCTGGGGATTGGCCTGTAAGGAAGACATGCCCTGTTTCCCCCTGCCAGACAGAAAGGAACTGTTTTTACGCTTTCCATTTTTTAAACTGCTAAAAATACTGGCCGCAGAACGCATAGACATAATAAGCGCCCATACCGGTAAAACCCAGACTCTCGCTTTTTTTCTTTCGTTGTTCGCCGCTAAAAAACCCGCTATCATCCGTACCAAGGCCGACGCCAGGCCGCCTACAAGAAGTTTCACCTTCATAAAAGTCTCAAAAATAATAGCAGCTTCGGAGTTTATTAGGACCGGTTATCTGAGACTTGGCTTTGCCCCGGAAAAGACAGCGCTGGTCTACCAGGGCATAAGCCGCCCCGAAACAGAGGCCCGAAAACCATCCCCCCCCTACAAGATAGGCATTTTAGGCCGGCTGGACCCCGTAAAAGGCCATGATTGTTTTCTGAAAGCGGCGGCGGAACTTCTTAAACGCGGTATAAAAGCGGAATTTCATGTGGCAGGCTATGAGGCGGGCATAAAATACAGCGAGCTTAAAAACCGGGCCGCTGAACTGGGAATGGGGACCGCCGCGATGTTTTACGGCAGGGTGGCGGACAGCTTTGAGTTCATGAGTTCCTGCGATATTGGCGTTATCCCCTCGCTCGGCAGCGAGGCCGTTTCGCGCGCGGCTCTTGAGTGGCTGGCTTCGGGCAGGCCAGTGGTAGCGTCGAAGGTAGGCAGCCTGCCGGAATTTATAGGGCCCGATTATCTGGTGCCTCCCGGAAAACCGGCCGCCCTGGCTCTAAAGCTTGAGGCGCTGCTGGCCGCGCCTGCAAGCCTCACTGAAATTGGGGCCGCAAACCGCGCGCGAGCCGTAAGCGATTTCAGTTTTGAGACTTTCACACACCGCACCAGCCAGATTTTTGAACAAGCGGTATTAAATTTGTAGAGTTATGAGTTGCGGAATTAAGGAGTTTGGAGTTGGGAAAGGCTAAACCCTTCAACTCATAACTCCGAAACTCTTTAACTCTAAACCCTTGAACTCTAAAATTATTTTATGCCCTCAATTTCAATAGTGATCATCGCACATAACGAAGAAAAAAAACTGCCTCGGGCGCTGGCCAGCGCCGGCTGGGCGGATGAAATAATATTCGTCGATTGCGCCTCAACAGATTCAACTCTTGCCCTGGCCCGGGGAAGCAAAGCAAAGATTTTCCAACGGCCCAACATTCTGGCCGTATACGTAAACAAACAGTTCGCAATGGACCAGGCTGCCGGCGATTGGATATTTATTCTTGACGCCGACGAAGAAATTCCGGCGGGATTAGCGGCTGAAATACTGGGGAAAATCGCAAAACCCGGCAAATACGCCGCGTTCAAACTGCCAAGAAAGAACTTTTACTACGGCAAATGGCTTAAACACGGCGGGAAATATCCGGACACGCAGATACGGCTGTTTAAAAAGAACCAGGCCAGATACAAGCCTCTGCTTGTGCATGAAAAACTGGAAATTTCCGGAGATACCGGCAGACTTATTACCCCTCTGGCTCATTATCCCTGCTCAGACGACGCGGACTTCAGCCGCAAGCTGGAATTTTACGGAGAAATTGTTTCGGAAAGCTATTTTAAAAACGAAACGAGCGCTTTTTATGCCGCAATCAGACCCTACTTGAAATTTTTCAATTCCCTCGTGCTTAAACTTGGATTTTTAGACGGGAAAGCGGGCGTATTAACAGCCTTCCGTGATCTTGAAACCTTAAACTTCGCACGCGCACAATTTATTAAAAAAAGCCGGGGCCGGTCACCACGGCTTTTCAAGTAGAAATAGCTGGGTCTTTTGACCCATCCCCGCTAAGATAATT
>DMES01000086.1 GCA_003450815.1 Elusimicrobiota bacterium
ACGCTTTTGGACCGCCGCTAACATTTTGTTTGGTATAGTTGCTCCCTGGGTAATCGTAGGCCATTTTTGATGTGGAAATGGGTGGGTAGGCAGGAAACGATGAGAACGAATAAGAATATTGCTTTGTTTGCGTCGCTGTTAGCGGCTTTGTTTCTTGTCGGTTGCTCAGAGACGGATAACGGCAGCAGTGCCAAAATAATCTCCATAAATCCGGAGGCCGTCCCAGCGCTGGGCGTTGGGCAGAAAGTGAATATGTCTGCCGTGGTGGAATACACTCTCAGCGGGACGAAGGGAAGCATAAATCTGGTGGTACAGACTAAAGATGGAAAGTCTGTCGGGTCTATACACGAGCCAGACTGGCTGGAGAAGCGCAGCGGGATAATTACGCTGCGACGGAGTTTCGAAGTTCCCGACACTACGGAGCTGTATGTTTCCGTTTCCATGTCCTCCGGTGCATCCCCCGGTATGACCAGGATAGTGGACACCCGCGTCTACAACATCGTCCCCCGAGCTATGGAGCCCCCCAATGTGTGGGACATGGCTAACGCTAGGGTAAAAAGACTTTCCCCAACCGTCTTTTCAGGGCTTCCTGCTAATATTAAAAAAGAACTTTCAAAACGGCAATGCACCATACCGCAGATATTTATCAGCACACAGCCGCATAATGTTATTCAGGGGGAATTTAACAAAAAAGGTCAAAAAGATTGGGCAGTTCTCTGTTCCTCAGGACAAATATCGTCGATTCTGATATTTTGGGGAGGCTCGATAACGGATGTTTCCAGTATTGCCGCTGCATCGGATAAAGATTATCTTCAGGGAATTGGCGGTGATGCAATAGGATACTCTCGGGAAATCAGTGCGGTGGGTGGAAAACATATCCTTGGACATTACCAGGACCATGGTGGCCCCGCACCGCCGCCAATTGATCATGAGGGCATTGAACACTCTTTTGTAGAAAAAGCTTCTACGGTACTCTACTACTACAAAGGGGAATGGTTACACTTGACTGGCGCAGATTAAATCTGTTTCCCTCAGAGTAGTAAGACCTCATGTGAAAAGGTGCCAGGCACCTTCCTCTTTGATTTCAGGAAAGTTTTATTTTTTTTATTTTTAGCAGATATTTTAAATCTTCAATGTCTTTAGGGCGTCCGGCAGCTCTTTTCATTTTAATTAGCCCGTTAAGTGAAGCAAAATAAATGAAGGTCTTTCCGAATTGAGCCCGAACCTTGTCTTTCCAGATGCCGGCAAATGTGACTCCCTTGACGAAGGGGTGTATATCGGTTTCCACAGCAGATTGGCGGATAAGCAGCTTTTTGGAGAGCAGATCCTCAACCGTAACGTCAGTCATATCATATCCGAAATCGGAGAGAGCCAGAAGAGTTAGATGCGCATTCGGCCTGTCAGGCCTGATAAATATATCTATGTCCAAGGTGGCCCTGGCATAACCATGCACTGGAAACGCGGTGGCACCGATTACGACAAAATCCACCTTACGCTCTTTTAAGGATTTTAAAAGACTTTCTGTGTCCATTTTTATGAAGAAGGCGGGTTATTTCAAGCGTTTTACGCGACATCAGTTCGAACCGTTTCTTTATCGATAGCGAGAGCAGGAATTTTAATTCGAAATCCATCTCTGAATCCTCATTATGCCCGTTTAGCTTTAGAATCATATTGTGTAAAACTGACCCCGCCACATTATAGAGTCCATTGGAATAATTATACTATTTTCGCACTATTCGGGAACTCAGTGCCGATGGCCGGCGGAACAGATACTGTGTCTCGTCCGAGGAAAAGGTGGCAGCACCTTTTCCGCTCCTCATGACCTGTTGCGCCACAGTTTAAGTATGAATTCCAATACATAATAAAATCCAACAGCTATGATCATTGATACTACGACTCTCAATGGTATGCTGAAATATGCTTTGATAAAATTCATACAGATCGAAGTCAGTATTATGGAGAAAAGAGCTAGAAACCGCTTGTCATGTTTTTTCATCATCCCCTCCGGTATTGTCATCAATTGTAACGTTTTCTGAAGATTGTGCGCAAAGATTTAGTGCCACTTTATTAACACAAACATCTTTGGTTATGTATTCTTTGCACATACCGCCCAGTTCCTCTGGGTTCCAGCGCTTTGGGTCTGATACAGTTTGCTCGGCCAAGTGTTGAACAGACCAGGTTGAAAAAAAATACTATTCATAGCGCAGCGCTTCGATAGGGTCCAGCATAGCCGCGCGCAGGGCCGGCCAGAAACCGAAGCCGACGCCTATCAAGGTGGAAAAACCGAAAGCGAAAGAGATCGTGCCGGCGCCCAGCGTGGGCGGCACTTTTGTAAAAAAGAAGGCCGCCCAACCAAGAGCAAAACCAAGTCCTACGCCCAGCGCACCGCCTATTAGGCAGAGCACTACCGCCTCTATCAAAAACTGGCTTAAAATGTCGGAGTTGCGCGCGCCCAGCGCCTTGCGCAGGCCTATTTCGCGCGTGCGCTCTGTCACGCTGACCAGCATTATGTTCATGATGCCTATGCCGCCTACCAGCAGCGAGATGCCCGCTATACTGTAGACCACCAGCGAAAGTTTGCCCATTGTGCTTTTAAACATCTCTATCTGCGCCTCAAAAGTGCGCACGTCGAAATCGTCCTCGGCGTCTTCCCTGGCCCCGCGCTCGGCGCGCAGCGCCATGATCACCTGGCGCCGGGTTTCAGGGGCGTCGGCGGGCGTACGGGCGACCACTTCTATATAATCCAGCCGGTTTGCGCCGAAAACGCGCTTCGACGCGGTGTTGAGCGGTATGTAGGCCGTGGGCTGGCCGCCAAAGATCTGCTCCGCCTTGTGGTCTTCCGCGACACCTGCTACCATGAAGTTTATCCCGTTTATTCTGATGTCGTTATTCACCGCGTCGCCGGAGTCGAAAAGCTTTTTGGCGAGCGTCTGGTTTATTACCACAACGCGGGCCTTATTTAGATTTTCTGCCTTCGTGAAAAAACGGCCGGTCAGCTTGCGGTTTTCGAAAAATTTATCGCGCGGCTTCTGCTCCTCCGTGGTGTAGCCCTCGGAACTCTGCACGCTGGAGTCCACATGTCTGCCGCCGGCGGAGATCTTAAGGTCGCGTCTCAGTATCGGGGTTATTTTCTCGGCCAGCGGCGCGCCCGCCTTGATAGCTTCCACGTCGCTCATAGTAAAGCGGCGGCGCGGCCTGCCATACTCGTGAAACGGCACCACCCAGACTTTCTTTGCGTCGTCCTCGCTGGCGCCGCTGAGCAGGCTTTTCATGAAGCCCTCGCTTATCGTCATCAGCGAGATTATTGCGCCGACGCCTATGAATATTCCCAGTATGGTAAGCGCGCTGCGCATCTTATGGCTCCAGATGGCCTTAAACGCCACTTTCAACTGCTCCAGAAATTCAGAGGGAGAAAAACTGCGGCGCGCGGGGGGGAGTTCCGCCCTGGCGGCCTCTGGGGCCGGTCCCGTCCTGTGGCGGGTCTCGTCTGAAACTATCTGCCCGTCTTTAAGGCGCACAACGCGGTTAGTCATTTCGCAGATTTCTTCGTCGTGCGTGACTATCACTACGGTAAGGCCGCGCGCGTTCAGGTCCTTGATAACCTGCATCACTTCCTGCCGGCTGACGGCGTCCAGGTTTCCTGTGGGCTCGTCGGCCATAACCACCAGCGGATCGTTTACCAGGGCCCGCGCTATGGCTACCCGCTGGCACTGTCCGCCGGAAAGTTCGTTGGATTTATGCCTGACCCGGTCGGAGAGCCCCACCAGACTAAGGCAAGCGAGCGCTTTTTGCGGATCCGCTCCAAGGCCAGTGTAAACCATGGGCAGCAGCACATTGTCTTTGGCGGTGGTGCGCTTTAAAAGGTGAAAGGACTGGAAGATGAAGCCCACCATGCGGCTGCGTATGGCGGCCAGGCGGCCCTCTCCGAGGCTGGCCGTGGGATGACCCGCGAAATAATACTCCCCGCCGTCGATCCGGTCCAGGAAGCCCATTATATGCAGAAGCGTGGATTTTCCCGAGCCTGACGGCCCTACAAGCGACACCAGCTCTCCTGCGTTTATCTGTATGGAAACCTCTTTAAGGGCGTCCACGCGGAAAGAGCCGGTAATGTAAGTTTTTGAAACCTTCCTGAGGTCTATAAGCGGTGGCATTAATGTGAGACACTAAAGCCGGTGCGCTCACTGGCTATGCCGGTGGAATAGTAGACGGTGTCTGTGTCGGAGAGGCCGGAGAGCACCTCTATGGAGCTTTCATTGGTTGCGCCGACCGTGATCTTTTTCTCGATCAGTTTGCCGGCGGCGGAATCCCTTACCGATACCAGGGAGTCGCCGTCGCGGTACTTGACCGATTTCTTTGGTATGCTCATGACATTATTTTTGCTGCCGGTCACCACCAGCACATCGGCAGTCATGCCGGAGCGCAGTACGGGAATATAGCGCGCAGGCAGGATCTTAACTTCATAAACTATTACCCCGTCTTTGAGTGAGGACTCGTGGGAGATGGCCAGCACCCGGCCCTCGTGTTTGTCCTTTGGAAAAGCGTCAAGGTAGAAATCAGCTTTTTGTCCTTCTTTTACCGCGCCAATGTCAGTTTCGTCTACATAGGTTTTAACTATGAGGCGGTCGGAAATTACCGCGAGCTCCTTTGCCGCGCTGACCGACTGCCCCGGCTCCACTGAGCGTTTTACCACCATACCCGTTATCGGGGCCACTACAGGTGTAAGGTTGTACGCCTCTTCTACCAGCTTTTTCTCCGCCGGGGTGGACTCTTTCATTTTGAGGGAATCCATAAGGGCGGTGCGCTCGCTAGAGCTCAGCCAGGCCAGCACCTGCCCTTTTTCCACCAGCTGACCTTCTATAAAAAGAATTTCCTCCGCGCGGCCGTTTACCGAAGGGGTTACCAGAACCCTGTTTTCCGGCTCGACATTGCCGGTGGCCTGGGTTTTAGTTACCAGCATGCCCCGCTGCGGCCTGGCCGGGGAAAGTTGAGCTATGCGTTTGGCTTCTTTTTTGGCACCGGAGTGTTTTGCCCAAAGCCAGCCGCCGCCGGCTACAAAGACGGCTATAACGGGGACAATAATTCTTTTCATCTTATAAAAAGGTTTTTTCATAGTTATTCCCCGATAGCCTGGGCGAATGCCGCATGGCTGATTATGAGGCTGCGGCCGGCCGCCAGGTACTGGTTCTCTTCGTTAATAAGCTGCTCTTCAACGTTGCGCCATTCAAAATACGAGGTCTGTCCCGCCAGATATTGCTTGCGTACCAGCCAGGCGCGGGCTTCGGCCGCGTCCAGCGAGCTTTTTGCCACGTCCATGTAGGCGCGGGCCTCCCGCCAGGTAAGGAATGAGTCTTCCGCATTCAGGTAAACCTCGTCGGAGGCGTTCTTAAGTTCGGCTTCAGCGGAGCTCCAGGCGGTTTTTGAAGCGGCTAAATTCGAAGACAGGCGCCCGGCGGAAAACAGCGGGAGGCTGACGCTCGCTCCCAGCGCCCAGCTGTTAGGGGCCGCCGGCCAGTCTGTGCCGCTCCAGCGGTAGTTGCCGGAGGCAGAAGCCTCCGGTAACATTGCGCTTTTTGCGCTGTCTACGGCCGCTTCCGCGGCAGAGAGCGCGGCACGGGCGGACAGCAGCGAATAATGCCTTTCAAGCTGTTGTGAGAAAAAAGAAAATTCCTCCGGCGGTTCCGGGGGCAGGACAGGCTCAAGTTCCGGCGCCGGGGTTCGGGCCGGGCGCCCGAGCAGGCGGTTCAGTTTTCTCTCTAGCAGGCGCAGGTCCTTTTTGTATTTTTCATGCTGCCATTGCGCGGTTTTCAGCGTTGCTTCGGTTTCCAGCAGGGCGGCCTTGTTTTCGCGGCCGGCCTGATACTTCAGGCGTATGAGCTCGAGGTTTTCTGCGCGGCGCTTCAGCGTTTCCTGCGAAAGTTTTATGGTTTCACTTGAATTTATAATATCCGCGAAGGCGGATTTAAGCTGGTAGCGCAGCGCAGACGCCGTGCGGCTGTATGCGGCCTGCGAAATGCGCATTGAGGCGCCGGCAGCGCGCAGCGCGGCGGGCACTGCGGGAGCAAATAACGGCTGCGTGCCGCTGAGGCCGTAGGAATATGAATCCCAGGAGGGAAGCCCCTGGCTGCCGGAGCGGGAGTAGGAGGCGTTGGCCGAGAGGCTGGGATACAGGCCGGCACGGGCCGCGGACACCCGCAGTTTAGCAGTTTCAAGGTTTTGCCTGGCGGCTGCCGCCTGTGGATTAGCCGCAAGCATTGTTCTTTCCGCTTCTTCAAAAGAGAGCGCGGCCGCCATGGCGGCCGGCTTCAGGAGCAGCAGGCAGACGACCGCCGCAGCGATAAGTGTCCTCATATCCAAATTCTACAATATTGCGCGGCTGCTGACGCCGACGTATGGGAGGTCCTATTAAAACCCAGGCCGCTCTTCAGAGCAGTCTGATTTTTATACCGCATATTTACTGCCGGCTTATTTTGCCGGCTCTCTTTTCTTTAGTATAGTTAATACTTAAGTTCAGAATGAGGTGATATAATATGAAAGAATTTGCATTGTATTCTGATAACATAAAGATTATAAAATTATTATTTATATGCTGCCTATGTCAGATGTTTGTGTTTTGTCAACAGAGTCTGGTATTTGCTGAGCCAAAATCCAGTGATGGATACAGAGACGCGAAGTGGGGCATGGGAAAGTCGGAGGTTGAGGGTGTTTTAAATGATGGACGATTCGTGGAATCTGTTGAGGTGCTGCATTTGCCAAGCGGGACTATTGAGCCAAATGCCGAAAACGTGAAAATATTTGATGGTGAAGAAGTAGAAATTGATGATGGCAGTAAATTGAGCGCTAGTTATGCTTTTTACAAGGATAAGTTCTTCTGTGCAACGAAACCTCTCACCATTAGCGGGTCAAGTTGGGCTCCTTATCTTCAAGCGATGAAAAAGAAATATGGGCAGAGCGTACAGGTTAAGACTCGATCTTGGAAAGAGTATAGGGGTGAGGATGCGTTCCAGACTGTAAATGTCACTTATGCTGTTTGGGGGGATAAAGGGGTCAGTTTAAGCAAAGAGACGTTTATGGATAATCTGATTATTGAGGCGCAGTATTATTCCACTATTATCCTTAATGAGATGCGTAAAGACGCCCTGAAAATCAAAAACGAAATTGATATTAAAAAAAGCAGTGAGCAAAAAAAACAACTTAAGAAAACACTAGATGAACTTTAACGCGGCGAAAAAAAGAGATTAACGGATAGGAAAAATCAAACCAGTCTCAGAGCTTCTTTGTGAAGCCCGAGAGGAAAAAATCGTGTAATGTGAGGGTTAGACTGGATTCAATTGCACATCATAAAAAATACGAAACCGCCGGAAAACCTTCACCGACGGCTTTAATAAATCCCCGGGCCTGCTTGAAAGAAGTAGATCCTGGTCAGGTATGAATACTGCACCCTCTCGCTGGTCACCGGAGAGGCCAGCTTCTCGGTCTTTGCGCCCATCCCCGCTAAGATAATTT
>DMES01000083.1:0-224 GCA_003450815.1 Elusimicrobiota bacterium
GCGTTAAAGGGGTCCTGGGCCGTGGAAACATATACGCGGTACAGCGTGCCGTCCGGATTATCGGGCGCGGACCAGTTGAACTGCACAGAGGATTTATACACCTCCGTAAAGCCGTCGGAGACCGGCATATTCGCCAGAGTTGAGGTGGCCCGCGCAAGATAGTCCGTCGCCACGCCGTTGTTATTTATGCCCGCCACGGAGAAATAATAGGTGGTGTTGGCATA
>DMES01000083.1:390-38789 GCA_003450815.1 Elusimicrobiota bacterium
CCGGTTGAACTCAGGCTCAGGCTATAAGTGTCCGAGCTAGTCACCACCGCGCCATCCGCGTTAAAGGGGTCCTGGGCCGTGGAGACATATACGCGGTATAGCGTGCCGTCCGGATTATCGGGCGCGGACCAGTTGAACTGTATGGCGCCGGCATCCACATTGGTGAAATTTATGAAAATAGGGTCATAGGCTAGCAGCGTAGATGTCCCGACGGTAAGGGTATAGTCTGTTACCCTGCCGTCATAGTTAACTCCGGCCACGGCAAAATAATAGGTGGTGTTGGCATAAAGCCCGGTTGAACTCAGGCTCAGGTTATAAGTGTCGGAACTAGTCACCACCGCGCCGTCAGCGTTAAAGGGGTCCTGGGCCGTGGAAACATATACGCGGTAAAGCGTGCCGTCCGGGTTGCCCTCAGGCGACCAGTTGAACTGCACAGCGGATTCGGAAACTCCGGTAAACCCCGAAAACGCCGGGGCCGCCACCCGAGTTATAGTGGATCTGGCAGTAATGAAATCTGTAGCGACATCAGCCTTGTTCAGGCCGGCCACGCGGAAGTAATAGACCGTATTAGGGCTCAGGCCCGCAGTACTCAGAGAAAGATTGTAGGTATCCGAAGAGCTGACAAGGGCCGTGCCTGGGTCCATGGGATCCGGCGCCGTGGAAACCAGCACGCGGAATTTTGTGCCCGGATAGACATTACCGTTGGCCGACCATTGGAAGTCCGCGGAATTCGCCTCCACATTGTCAAATTTGTCAAATGCCGGCATGTAAGCCAGCAATGTGTATGCCGACGGATAACTTGACCAGCCGCTGTTCGTCTCTTCGCCGTTTGCACGCACAAAAAGGTAATAAGACGTGTCGGCGTCCAATTCTTCCACTGTCGCGAAAGTGAATGAGGCGGTTATGCTTGAAGCTATGATGTTCTCCGGTGTGATATCTATATTGCGGGAAGCGGCCAGGGTATAACCGGTGGCCCCGCTGACTAAAGTCCAATGAGCCGTTATTGATGAGGAGTAGACGTCAAGACCTCCTGCCAGCGGCGCGGCCAAAACTCCTTTAGCCAGGGTTGTTGTTGATACAGCGTCGGAGTAATCGGTAATAAGCCCGTTATTGTTTATGGCGGCGGCCCGGAAGTAATATTTAGTGTCGGGGTTAAGACCCGTTGTGGACACATACGCGTTATAAGTGTCGGAGGATGTCACCACCGCCCCGCCGGAATCACGCGGGTCCGGCGCCGTGGAAACATAAACGCGGTACAGCGTGCCTGGGCCGTTGACGGAAGCATTCCAGTTCATAGTTACCACGGCGGAACTTACGAAAACGAAGTCAAACCCGGACGGCTGGGCGGCAAGCGTTGAAGTCCCCCGCGCGTCCGTATAATTTGTCTCTGCCTCGTCCTTATTGAGGCCGGCCACGCGGAAATAATAGGTGGTATTGGAACTGAGCCCCGATGAGCTCAGGAAAAGATTATAAGTATCGGACGAGGTTACAACGGCGCCGCCCGCATCCAGCGGGTCCGGAGCGGTTGAAACCAGCACACGGAATTTTGTGCCCGGAGAGAGGTTGCCGTCAGCCGTCCAGTTGAATTGGATGGTGCTGGTTTCCACAGTGGAGAAGCCGGAGAACGCCGGCGTAAAAAGCCGAGCCTTGGAGGTCGCTTCGCCCGATAGATATCCCCAGGCGTTCCAGTCAGCTTTCGCTTTAATGGCGAAGTAATAAGTGACGCCGCCTTCAAGCCCGGGAATGATCAAATGCTGCGTGGCCCCGCAGGGAAGAGGTGCGGGAACCGGCACGAAGTCTGTTATCGGCTTAGACAGCCAGAACTGCATTTCGCTTAAGGCCGGAGAGTCGGCTGCAACGCTTGAGTAGCGAATCGCATAAGCGGCCGCGGTTCCTGTAGAACCGTCGGCCTTTGGCGCTATCCAGGCAAGGTCGATGGTTCCCTCCGCGGCGCCTGTGGAGGCGGAGATGTTTTGGATGGTTTCGGGCCAGGCCATGAGGTTGCCGAAGCCCGGCTGCAGGATGTAGTTTGTGGAAGTATAAGTGGACTGTCCTATTTCCTCCACATCGCTGATAAGGTTATTGCTGGCGGAAGATACGCCGTCCTGCCCGCCGGAGTTTACCACACCCGGCAGCACATTATTGGACGAACCGGCAAAAGAGCCGGCCATCACAAAAGAGCGGCTTACCGGCAAAACCAGCAAGAGGCCCAACAGCAGAGCCCAGCTTGCTGGTTTCAATAAGCCGCCGCTTTTTTTATTTCCGTTACCGCTCATAACCTTCTTACCTTTTACCCGCACCCAAGTTGTCTTTATCCGTTCGCTCTGTTGCTAGTTTACAGGCCGGTGATCATTCCATTGCCGGTCGTGGTCACTATTGCCGCTGGCTGCGACTGGTTATCATAAGCTCCCATCATGTCCCGGATGTTCAAATTGCCGAGAAGGCTGTCAATCCTGGAATTGAAACTTTTCACGAAGTCAAGAATTGCATTCTCCTCCTGCGCGGGCGCTCCATTGCAGGCATCCACAAGTTCCAGGCAGCTTATCTGCTCCAGCGGCTTTGTCAGCATGAAGCCCTGCCCCCTGGCCGACTCAACCAGACCGGCCCTTGAAAGCGCTTCCAGAACCTTATAGCAGTAAGCGACCGGAAGGCCGCGCTTTTCCGCTATGCGGGCGGCAAGCATCCACTCAGCCGGAGTTTGCGCCAGTTCCCACAGACACGCCAACGCGTACATCATTGTTTTGTTCATTCTCATTTTAGTTTCCCCTTTTCCAGATTCGCATTAGATACGCCGTATCCAATGCCCGGGCAAAAAAAATCCCTCACCCGGTTTGAAATCCGGCTGAGGGAGATTTTTGCGCAGTCTAAAGTATATGTCATGACATATATTAATATGCAATTTATTTTCCCGGCCTCCTTTTTACTGCCATTTGAGCGGAAAACCAAAAAAAGTGCTGAAAAAACAAAGCAAAAGCCAGATCAGGGAATCTGGCTTTATCATCAAAAAATGTAGAAAAAATCCACATATGTAGATTTTTTCTACATTACAATACATATATATTTTTTTAGAAAGCATGGCAATTGATGATTTTATGGGACAACATAGGATGCAGATTTTTATTATAGGAGGGCCGCTACCACTGGGTGGGCTAATGTGCTTTACCGACAATAAGGGTGGGGGAATATTATTTACTAAGACACAAAGGCGAACTCCAAATTAGCCCGCGCGGGTGCCGGGGACCTGGATTAGCAAAACGCTCCGGAGCCCGAGACTTGCATCGCGGCGAGGGCGAGGATGCGAAGTGCGGCCACGATGTGGCCGACACTGGTTTTGCGTTCCAGGTTCCCGGCAGGCCCCGCGCCAGTATTTCACGAGCCAGACTTTCTTGGGATAGCCGTGTGTGGGCGGCTGTCCCGCGTTCCGGTCCGGCGTCAGGCCCCGCGAACCAATTCAGGGGTCATGAGACACCCAAAAGCCAAAAGGTTCTCGTCGGATAATGTTTGGAATTTCAGATAAAATTCTTATGCAGGGGCTCAGGACCGGGGATTTTCCTCAGTACCGCCGGACCCTGTTTGAGGTCCCACAGAGACTCGTTTACCCTATCCTGCAGGCAAAGCGTGCCGCACATATTGCGGATGTTGAATTTTGGCGAGGCTATCAGGCCCATCACTTCCCAGTACCGCTCGCTCTTCCAGATCTCCCTGAACGGCGTGTCGACGATATTCCCGATGTGGTATTTTCTGAACTTGCGGTTGAAAAGCATGCCGCACGGAGCAACCAGTCCCGAACCGGAAAGCTGTATGATGAAGGGCGGGCCGAAACACTGCTGATACCTGCGAATACCCCTGCTCAGGATCTTGGACCATTTCACCTTTATCAGGGTCCGCTCATCCGACATCACCTCCGCCTGCTTCAGTAAAGGGAACAGCCCGTCGTATTCAGAGTAAGCCACACCCAGCGCGCCGGCCTCGTTGTCGCTGCAATGCTTTATTACCAGGTAGTCCGCGCCCAGTTCCTTTGCAAGCCAGGCCAGGGGCAGTATCTGGTCCTTAAAATCCGGCATAAGCACCATCTGAAGGCCCAGCGTAACGGAAAGCTTTCCGGCCTTTTTAATCTCCACGCACTTCCTAATAATTGCGCGCACCTTATGAAAAGCCTCTTCGTCGCTGCCCATTATCTGCGCGTATCTGGCCGGCTCGCCGGCCGAAATATTGAACCGCAGGTACGAAAGGCCGGCCAGCATTTCCTCCAGCTTCTCCTCTTTCAGCAGGTAGCCATTGGTGCCCAGCGCCATATCCAACCCATTCGCCTTACCCCGCGCTATCGCGTCGTACAGGTGCGGTGAGCAGGAGCTTTCACCATCGCCGACAAAGCTGATCGCCTTAACGCCTATCAGGGCGGCGTCATCCAGAAACCTGAAGATGACATCCCTAGTCATCATCTTCTCGTCATTCGACTGCAGCCGCCCGTAACAGTAGACGCAGCGGTACGAGCATCGCCGAGTAAGAGCGCAGTCTATCGTAATGGGGGCTATGCGTTCCCCACGGAGCCAGGCTTCAACCCTGTCACTGTGCCAATTCAGCTTATGACCGTCAAGTATCAGTTCGCTCATAATTTCCGCAGCGCTTCGCGGACATCGAATCCGGATGGAACTTGTGCCTGCCTTCGCAAAGCCGGCCCCTCAAATACAGGTCCACGAAAAGCCTGAAATACCCCTTCGCCACTGTAAGAAAGGAGCTTGCGGAAACCGCCTTGGATTCCCCCGCCCCCCTCGTCCCTAGACTGTAAGGGACCTCCGCGAATAGGTAGCCTTTTTTGGCAAGCCTTATAAGAATATCTGTCTGATAAAAAAAGCCGGTGCTACGACTGTTCAGGCCGGAAAGCACACATTTTCTGTACAGCACAGTGCCGTTGGTATAGCTGAAAGAGGTGTTGAAAGTCAGGTTTATGACCAGCGTGTAGATATAGGACAACAGGTTCCTCAAGGCCGGTCGGGCTTTTTTATTTACCACGAAGGGGACTACAATGTCCACATCACCTAGAAGCCCAAGATAGCGCAGCGCCTCAAGGGGCTTGTTCTCGTTGTCTCCCGGGAACATAGTTACTATCTCGCCCGACGCGCCGTCCACGCCGTTCCAGAAGGAGGCGCCTATACCCAGCGGTTCGGCGTGGTTTATAACCCGTACTCGCCCCTCTTTCACGGCCAGGCCTTTAACCAGTTCCATGGTCCGGTCAAAGCTGCCGTCGTTGACTATAAGGATCTCGCCGGATATTTTCATCTCGTCAAACGCCTTCAGCGTCTCGCCGGCGGCGGCCAGTATATTCTTCTCCTCATTCAGCGCTGGCATCACCACACTGAGATATATTTTGTTCATTTTAAACCCGCATATACCCGGCCTTGTCCGAGCGCAGCCATTCGTCCACCAGCCCGGCAAAAGGCTTCCGGGAGGTGTAAGGATCGTACACCTTCATGCCGGCCAGCTTCATAAGCTTAACGTCGTCCGCGGAGCAGCAGTGCGAGCGGCCCAGGAATCTGAAATAATCGTTTGCGCCGGTAGCAATGAACTTGACATTGAGGTCCTGCGCTACGACATCGTTGCGAACCTGCTCCAGCGCCCTGTAGACCAGGAAGTTAGCTATCAAATAGACGATGGGGATGGCGCCGCTCAGGCTCATCCCGGCCGCTATCCCCACAATACCCTGCTCCATTATGCCGCCGTTGATGACCCGTTTAGGGAACGCCTTTTTCATCTCATCTATTACGCCAAAACCCATGTCGCAGACCAGCAGGCAGTAGCGCTTATCCTCGCGGAAATAAGGCACAAGGCTGTTCACTATTACGCTTCTAAAATTTTTAATTTCGCCCATAGGTCTTTCCCATCAATAACTCTTTTTCTTCGGGAATGCGGAAATGGAACTTCGGTACATTCTCCATACATTTCAACCCGCGGCCCTTCACTGTCCTAGCTACTACGACATGAGGGACCTTCCCGCGCGAGTTCCTGGCCCGGGCGAGAACCCGGGCCAGCCCAGGCGCGTAGTGACCCGGGCATACAACCGGTTTCAGACCGAAACCCCGGAGCCTTTTCAGAAGGTCGCTTGTATTCCTGTCCAGCACATCGGTCAGAAAATCCATGGCCTGCAGGCGGTTAGCGTCCACTATCAGCGTCAGGTTGTCCACCCCGTGCCTGACCGCGTACTGCAGGGCCTCCCACATCGAGCCCTCCTGCATTTCCCCGTCGCCGGCCACGCAGAAAGTGTGAAATTTTTTTCCAAGGAATCTGGCGCCGAAGGCCATGCCGACGGCCATCGGCAACCCGTGACCCAGCGAACCGCAGCCCGCTTCCAGCCCGTATTCCGGCTTTTTCTCCAGGCAGCCGGAGAGAGAGCTGGAAGGCGTGTAGAAGCCCGCCCATTCCTTCGCCGGCAGAATACCCTTGTCGGCCAGTATCGCATACAGCGCATAGCAGCCATGCCCTTTCGAGAACACCAGCCTGTCACGGCCGTCCCACAAAGGGTCCTTGGGCCTGTAGCGCATAACATCATAATACAGCGCGACCAGCATATCCACGGTGGACAGTGACGGCGCTATATGTCCGGCCTTGTTTCGGATGGAGACCTCTATCACGCGGTCCCGTATCTCATCGGCTTTTTTTCTCAGAAATCTGCTTTTATCCATGAGCGTCTCCGGCTGTATGAAGGGCCCGCACTTTGGCTCGTTTACAGAAAAGTAAATATTCAGTGAACCCATCAGTGCCCCTGTAGTGGCAAAGCTTGCTTTGCCTTTTCTGCGGGCACAGCCACAGGCTAGATAAAATTCGCGTGCTCGCCCGGATTCTTGAGCTCCCAAAGGTAGCGGTTCACCTCATCCATTCGGCAGTTCACCCGGCAGCGGGAGGCGTTCATGCCGCTGATATATTTCAGCGACTTTCTGCGCTTGTCCCCCTCCCAGATCTCTTTGAAGGTCTTCTCGTTAATGTTACCGTAGAAGAACTTGCCGTTTCCCAGGAACATACTGCAACCCCATATGTTCCCGCCGGCGTCTATGTAAGTCCAGAAAGGCAGCGCCAGGCAGCGGTCGTACTGCCTGCCGCCGTCGTCCCATTTCTTCATGGCATTAAGGCGGAAGATGACTGAAAAGCCGGGCCCGTTTAATTTTTGAAGCTCTCCGGATAGCTTCTCGTAAGCTTCGTAGCGGATGTTCCTGTACCTGTCGGTCACGCTCAGCGGATGCTGGGAATACGGCTTTATCACCATATAGTCCATGCCGGCGTCGCGAGCCTTGCGGGCCAAAGCCACGGCCTCGTGCGCGTTCTCCGGCAGCAGAACCATCTGCATACCCAGCGCGCATTTGTAGCCCTTCTTTTTCTTCAGCTCGGCGGCATAGCCCAGGTTCTCAAATACCTCCCTGAAATCGCCGGGGTTACAGCGGTGTATCATGCCGTAGGTCGTAGGCGTGCCGCCGTTTATGCTGACCTTTATCCAACTGGTCCCGGGCAGGACCCTTTCCGTTATCGCCGGCTTCATCAGCACGGCGTTCGTGGAGAAGGCGGTGTCTATCCCGCATTTATTGGCGTGCGCGGAAATTCCGGCTATGTCGGGGTGCAGGAACGGCTCCCCCTCGCCTGCAAACATAGCGCTTTTTAAGCCCAGGCGGGCCATTTCCCCAAGCCTGGCTTTCAGCGTTTTAGCGTCCAGGAAACGCGGCTTGTGCTCCGTGAAGTCCAGCGCGCAATAGCTGCAGCGGTGATTACACCCGCCTGACGGGGAGATCTCAGCGTAAAGGGGATAGATGTTCTTTTTCTCAAGCCAGTCCGCCACGCGCCTCGGATGGTAGATAAGTTTATGGGAGTCTATGCGATACTTATCCATTGCGTTTTTTGCAGGTGTGGTCCGCTATCAGGTGGCAGATGGCGGCGTGTATGGTCTCCACGAAGCCGTAGGCGCCGCTAGGAACATAAAAGTTGAAATCGCCCGTCTTTCTGAGAGGGTTGTCCTTGCGGAAGCCGGAAAGGGTTATAACCACGCATTTCCTGAGCCTCGCCGCGCGGACGCCCCGCAGTATATTCTCCGACCTGCCCGAACTGGATATGGCTATCAACAGGTCGCCGGGTTCGGAAAAAGCCTTTACCGGAGCTTCAAACACGCGCTCAAAGCCCAGGTCGTTGCCAAGGCGTGTCAGTTGTGCGCCGTCGTAGAAGCTCAACGCTTTTATACCGCTGTTCGTCCAGAAATCTATCGCCAGATGGCTGGCTATGCTGGCGCTGCCGCCGTTCCCGATAATGAGCAGCTTCCGGCCGCGGAAGGCGGTTTTCTTAATCAGGTTCACGGAACCGTTCAGGGCGCCGCCCAGCTCTATGTTCCGGCGCCGGAAATCCGTCGCCTCTATCCGGCCGAAAAGCCGGGCCAGCTCCTCAAAATATTTTACCATCGCAGGCGCCTCATTTCAGCAGGGTGGTTATAAACTTGTATAGCTGCACTGGCTCTACCGGGGACCTGTTGCCGACTATCAGAACCTTCAGCGCTCCCACGGCGTTGCCGATGAAACCCAGCACTTCCGCCGGGCAGCCGGCCGCGGCGCAGGGAGCGGTTACGGATAGGAACGCGTCGCCGGCCCCCATCCTGTCAACAATTTCTCTGGAGAACACCGGAGCGCTGGAAAAGCCCTCTTTCGGACTGTAGGCTATAGAGCCCCTGTGGCCCCGGGTGATCACAGCCTTCCTGTATTTCACCTTTTCAGCTATCCTCATCATCAGGTCTTCTATCTTGTCGAACCTGGAGCGCATGGCCAGCCGCAGTTCGGACTCGTCTATGCACAGGTAGTCTGCGCGCGGATATTTAGTTATCAGGTTGAACCCGGCGTTGGCGCTGTTCGTCTGGGCGCTAACAGCCAGAAAGCGCGCTTTCGCTGCAAGGAAATCCACTGTGTTTTCCCCGATGAAGCCGTGGCCGAAATCCCCTGCCAGCACCAGATCGTAGCGCTTTATTATACTCTTCAGGTATAAGTGCAGCTCGCGCTCCACCGTTCCCGGCAGCGGTGTGTCCTCCATAAAGCAGACCTCGAACAGCTTCGACAGGAAGGCGTTCTCAATAAACCGGCGCTTGACGGTGGTAGGGGCGTCGCCGCGGAAAAAGAACTTCGCGGAAATGTTGGGTTTCAGGCTCTTCCTGATAAAATCTTTGTGGCTGTTCTGCCCGCCGAGGCAGGTCACCAGGTGCACCTCCCCGCAGAAGCCCGCTATATGGTTCGCGGCGGCCAGCGCCCCGCCTGCGAAAGTCTCGCCGCGCAGGAACCTGGCCGGGATGATGTTCTCCTTGGCGGACTTGCCCATAGCGCTGCAATAGTGGTACTCGTCTATGATGGCATCACCGATGACCAGCGCCTTCATATTGGAAAGGTTCTTCAGGTACCCGATAACCTGCCCGGCAGTGTATTTCTCCCTGAACTTCCGCAGGTATGCGGCGGTCTCCTCCGGGTAGACGTTAAAATGGGTATTCAGAAGCTTCGTGGAGCTGAAAGTGATGCCGCCGGTGAAGTGCACACGGCCGCCCACTGAGCGGGCCGCCTCCGCCTCGTTCCTTATCTCGCCGGTAAGGTCCTTGAGCGGATCTCTGTAGTCCCCGCCTTTGGCGTATATGTCGGGGCTCAGCAGCTTTATCGCGCGCGTGGCCGTTGGCCATTCGTTCACCGCAACATAATCCACGCACTGCAGCGCTGCAATGGATTCCGCTCTCAGCCGCTGGTTGAAGACCGGCCGGCCGGCCCCCTTATTGACATGCTTATCCTGTGTCAGAGTGACGATGAGCACATCGCCCTTTTTCCTGGCGGCCTCAAAATGCCGGATATGCCCCGGATGCAGCAGGTCAAAAACGCCATGGCATTGGACCACCTTTCTGCCCTCTTTTTTCAGCTTCCGGACTATGGCGGCAAGCTGGTCCAGCGTCTTGATCTTTTCCATAATTATTTTGAAAGGCACGCGAACCATTCCTTCGTGGCGTGTTTTATAGTTCCGGGCGTCCACACCGGCGCAGCGCGCCAGTAATTAATATTGTCCAGCAGTATCCTCACGCCCCGCTCAAAGCTCACTTCAGGTTTCCAGCCCAGCAGCCGCTGTATCCTGGAAATATCCGCAAAAGTACGGTCCGGCTCGCCAGGCCTTTTGGGTATGCAGACTTTTTCGCCGCCGAGCAGCCCTGTTAGCCTGTTAACACTGTAGGTATTGCCGCTGCCTACGTTTAATATCTCCCCGGCCAGGGAGGACTCCGCCGCCGCTATAAAAGCCCGGACCACGTCGCCGACATAGGTAAAATCCCTGGTCTGGCGGCCGTCGCCAACCACCGTGAACGGCTTCCCCGCCAGCTTCTGCGCGAGAAAGACCCCGAAAACCGCCCCATAGGCGCCGGAGGTCCTGGAGCGCGGCCCGTAAACATTAAAAAGCCTGAGAGATACTACCGGCAGCTTGTAGACCTTCGCCCAATGCAGCGCACAGCACTCTCCCAGGTATTTTGTCAGCGCGTAGGGATATTCCGTCTTTACGGGACTCGTTTCCGGCGTAGGAAATTTATCGGGCAGCCCGTAGCAGGAAGAGGAGGCCGCGTAGATGAACCTTTTAACTCCCGCGCGCCGCGAGGCCTCCAGCACGCTGAATGTGCCGGCCACATTCGAGCGGTAATAGGCCTCCGGGTCCGTGATAGACGGCACAATGTCGGCCAGCGCGGCCAGGTGGAAGACCCAATCCACGCCCCTGAAATATTTGTTTATGGCACGCAGGTCGCTCACATCGGCACGGGCGAAAGAAAAGCCGGGGCGGCCCTTTAAATGGGCCAGGTTCTGCGGCCTCCCTGAGGAAAAATTATCCAGCACCGTCACGCTGTGCCCCTTTTCAAGGAGACAGTCTACGAGGTGGCTGCCGATGAATCCGGCCCCCCCGGTAACAAGCGTTCTCTTTCCCGTCATTTCAGTTCATACCGTCCCGATATGATATCGTATCTAAATCCATATTCTTTGGCAATAACAAGCCTGAATGCAAAGATAATCGAACTTTATTGTTAAATGTGATATATTGTTTCTACTGCCGCACTTTGCTCCTGTAGTTGCAAAGCTTGCTTTGCCCGTTTATGCAGAATAAAGTCCGGGTCTGTAGGTTTGGTTTTAGCATTCTTGTAGTTGCAAAGCTTGCTTTGCCGTTTATGCAGAGCAAGCTCTGCAACTACAGAAGCAGGAGATGCAGATGTAGCGGCTGTCAGCTGAGCAGTTACTCAAGGGTGCTGAATTTAAATATAGTATAAATTTTTGCATCAAAAATTTATAATGAAAAAAGTATTGTTCGTCAACGCCCCCTCCTGTTTTGACTGCTATAGCGGAACCCGGCTGAACGCCGTTGTGCAGGTGTATCCGGTATTGGCGCACGCTATTTTGGCCGCTTTGGCCAGGCAAGAGGGAAGCGAGGTCCGGATACTCGACCTGGGGATCATGGCGCAATGGCGCAAGCCACTGCGCGATACGCTTGAAGAATTTAAGCCCGACCTGGTCTGTATGTCCGGAAGCACTCCGCTTATAAAAGAAATATCTGAGGTCAGCCGCTTTATCCGGGAAGTGACGGGGCCCGGCCCGATTCTTGCCGCCGGCGGGCCCCATCCAACCGCGCTGCCAGAAGATACACTGCGGAACTCTGCCTTCGATATGGTGGTCATAGGAGAAGGCGAAAATCCTCTCCGTAAACTGATCGGCGGAACGCCTTTCAAGGACATACCAGGCGTCTGCTACAGGGACCGGGAAGAGATAATAACGGTCCCAGGCCGGCTGCCGGTAATGGAAATGGACGAAATCCCGTTCCCGGCACTTGATCTATATGAATTAAACCGCTACGCCGGCTGCTCCCGGACGGTATGCAGACGCTCACCGGTCATCAGTTATATGACCAGCAGGGGCTGCGTTTACAACTGCAGCTTCTGCGGCAAGAATATCTTCGGTTCTAAACTGCGATTAAGATCCCCGCAACTTGTCATTGAGGAGATCAGTCACCTACTGCGGGCCGGCATACGGGAAATACGCCTTATCGACGACATGTTCACCACCGACATGCCACGCGCGAAGCGCATCTGCGAGCTCATCATTCAAAGCGGGCTGAAATTCCCCTGGATACTGGCGGCGGGCCTGCGCGTCGATAAAATGGACCTGGAATTTCTGAAGCTGGCAAAGCGCGCGGGGGCCTACCAGGTCTGCCTGGGCTTTGAAAGCGGGGACCAGAAGTCGCTGGATTCCGTGTACAAGGGAACCCGCGTGGAAGATGGATTCAAGGCCGTGGAACTGGCCAAAAAAGCGGGCCTGGAAACGGTGGGATTTTTCATGTTCGGCCTGCCCGCCGACACCGAGGACTCACTCAAAAAAACCATCGCCTACGCGAAAAAGCTTTCCCCCACCTACGCAAAGGTTACGGTTACCGTTCCGCTCCCCGGTTCGGCCCTGTACGAACAGTATAAAAACCAGGGACTTCTTACAGCAAAAAACTGGGAGGAATACAACCTTCATTTGCCCCGCGGCGTGTACCGCCATCCGAATCTGTCCGCCGATACGCTTGAGGAATATTATAACCGGTTCTATTCCAGTTTCTACCTGAGGCCGTCCTACCTGCTTTTCATGTTATGGAAGGCGGTGAAAGAGGGGCTGGTTTTTGAATACGCCAGGTACGGCCTGCAGACTTTTTTGCCTTCCGTTTTCCGCGCAAGATCCGCGACACGCAGATAAAGCACCCTTTTCATTTACAGGAATTATGTATAAATCCGGAATAGTATACTGTTGTTCCCGGATTTTAGTCGTTTTTGCCACATCCGCATATTAAAGGATATAATACGAATGTCCGACAGGAGTTCCGGATCTATAAAGCGGTGTAAGAAAGACTCCAAACAAAAGATCGCTTATCAATGAAATCAAAAAACCTGAAATTTCTGGTCTTTACCCTGATCCTTGGCGTTTATGCCGCGTTTTTGCTTCATAAAGACACCTTTCCCACAAATGACCTGGGCATACGGCTGAAGATAGGAGAAATTGTCTGGCAGACAAAAAGCGTATTCCAGACCAATTATTTTTCATACACCGAGCCTGATCAACAATTCATAAACCGGTACTGGCTCCACGGGCTCATTTTTTATTCGCTGCATTCCGCCTTCGGCTTCGAGGGGCTGGTTATATTCAACACCCTTCTTCTTCTTGCGGCTTTTTCCATTTTATTCTTATCCGCCGCCAGGAGCTCAAACTTCTGGCTTTGCGCAGTCATATCGCTTCCGGCCATATTAATCTTGCAACAGCGTACAGATATCAGGCCGGAAACTTTCACTTACTTTTTTATCGCCGTGTTTTATTACCTGCTTGTTTCCGCCGGGGAGCGCCCGGAAAAGAATAGGATTTTCTGGCTCATCCCTCTGCAGGCGCTTTGGGTGAACCTGCACCTATTCTACCCCATCGGGATACTGCTAGCGGCGGGATTTCTGTTAGAAAAACTAGTCCGCGGCGCTGTGAACCCGGAAAACCCCGGGAACGATCTGCTTGTTAAAAAACTATTTTTGCTGGTACCGCTGTTGCTTGCCGCCTCTTGCTGCAGTCCGAATGGTCTGGGCGGCGTTTTTGCCGTCACCGATATATTAAAAAAATCATCCGTCTATGCGGTGGGCGAAAACCATTCAATACTTCAGTACTTGCGGACTAATCCTGAAAACATCGCGGCCATCCGTACCTTTCTGCTGATGATCCTGTGTTTTATTTTGGTAGTAATCCGGGAATTACTGATCAAGTCACGGCAAAAATCCTCCTTCTCCCAAACTTTGGGGAATATGCCTGTTTTCTTCTATCTGGCTGGAGCGGGAGCGGCCGCGGCCGGCATAATGTCGGTGCGCGGCATAGCGCTTTTCGCGATGACGCTTTTGCCGGCGCTTTCTGCGGGTCTTAACGTCTCCGCCATTCAATTCAGCCGCCGGCCGGAAAAAAGATTCCAGGTAAAGGAAAGAATAACCGGCGCGGTTTGCGTCTCGGCGCTTGCCGCGTTATTTTTATTTTTTATCTATTCGGGAATCGCAGCGGTAAAACGTCCGGACTTCGGAATAGGCCTGTCTCCCGGTTCCGGAAACGCCACGAACTTTTTTAAAGAGAATAAATTGAAAGGTCCGCTTTTTAACGATTACAACATCGGCAGTTACCTGGTCTATAAGCTTTTCCCGGAGACAAAGGTTTTTGTGGATACCCGCGGCGGCGACGCCTATTCCCAGTCATTTTTCAATAATATTTACACGCCTATGCTGCAAAGCGAACAGGTGTGGCGTCAAATGCTTGCTAAATATAATTTTAATGCGATATTTTTTGATTACGAAGATAAATTCCAGCCTATCCGCTATTTCCTGACCATGCGCTGCAAAGACCCGCAATGGGTTATGGTCTATGTCGATCAATACGCGGTTATTTTTGTCCGTAACACGGAGCAAAACAGGGAAATTATAAAAAAGTTCCGGATCACCATAGATAATATCGGCGAGAAACTGGCTCCGCTTCTTCTCTCCGCGGATCCGGAAGTCTGGATACATGCGGCCGACATCTTTACAATGTTCAGGCGGTGGGACCTGGCCCGCCCTGTGTTTAAAAAAGTGCTGCTGGCACGGCCGGACTCCGGCATAATCTGGCTGGTGGCGGGAGAAACGGAAGTTACGACCAACAACGAGGAAAGCCGCATTCTGGCGGCAGTTTATCTGGAAAAAGCTATTTCACTGGGCCAGAAGAACGCGGAAGCCTATTCCTTCCTGGGTATGGCCTATATTCAGGCTGGCGACCGTGAGAAGGCAAAAGCCGCTCTGCAAAAAGCCCTGAAATTGGACCCCACCCGCCAGGATGCTACAATGTTCTTGAACGCCTTATATAATAACTCTGAAATAAGATTTTAAACATGCGGTTTCCGGATCATTACGGACCGGCCAGAAACTCGGTAATGATGACGATTCCAGGCGCGCCGGCGCCGCCAAGATTCGCAGTCGCGCCCAACGCTCCACTGCCGCCGCCGCCGTAATTACCCCCGGTATTTCCTGGGCCTGTGGCGTTGGCAACACCGAGTCCGCCGCCGCCCATATGCGATGCCCCGCCTTTTCCGCTGGCAATTCTAGCTGGGAGGGCGCTGGCTCTGCCTGAATCTCCCGCATCGCCTTTGAGATTAATATCACCAAGGGTCCCTACACCGCCGGCACCGCCAGGTCTCGCTGTGTTGACAGCGGCGCACCCTGAACCTCCGCCGCCGCCTGTGGCTGTCAGCAAGGCGCCGAACGAGGTGCTCCCGGGTGTTTGGGCGGCTACAGTGGCGCCGTTGACCGGGCCTTGCGCACCGCCGGCTGCCACGGTGATGAGTGGTGTACCGATAGCCGAATAGGCAAATGTTTTACGGGCATAGCCGCCGCCGCCGCCGCCGCCGGCAGAGGCGTTCAATGCAACGGCCCCACCCCCGCCACCACCAGCGCCGACCACTTCAACCGTCGCATATAGCAGGTTGACAGGCGGCGTGTAAGTGTCTCCGTTTCCTCCGGTACAACCGCCCTGGGGGTTGCAGTAGGTTTTGACGGCGATGGTCGTCATCATCCCGGACCAGGCCGGGCTATTACCATGATATGCCTCTACCCCTTTTGTGCTTGAGTTGTAGCGGATCATGCCCGCTGCGGGTGTGCCCGGCCGCTCACCCGTGGCGCCGGACGGAACCACTATCGCGTCCGTACCGACAACATCAAGTGTAGCTCTCGGCGCGACACTTGTATTGATGCCCATATTACCCGCCACATACACATTGTTTGAAATATATACCCCGCCGCCCTGCGCCGCGGCGGCGGAGGATATCACCACGTTATCTGCCAGCCGCACCTGCGCAGCGCTTACGCCTATGCCGGTGAAGGTGGCGCTTGACGCGGTAATCTGCCCTGTCACGTACATATGCGTGCTTACGTATACCCCGCCGCCCAGCGCCGCGGCGGCGGAGGATATCACCACGTTATCCGCCAGCCGCACCTGCGCCGCGCTTACGCCTATGCCGGTGGCGGTAACCGATGAAACCGTCAAGATCCCTGATAGGTTAGCGGCAGTCAGGGTGGTCAGCAAGGCGCCGCTTATCGCGGGCAACGCGCCTGAAAGTTTAGAAGAACTTATTGAGCCGTTTATGGCGCTATCATGGACCGAACCGACAGCGACAGACGATATCTTTAAGAGATTTGAACCGTCACCGTAATAACCGCCGGTCGCGGAACTGAAACCCACTATATATAGATTGCTTGAAACATACACCCCGCCGCCCTGCTCCGCGGCGGCAGAAGATATCACCACGTTATTTGCGAGCTGCACCTGTGCCGCGCTTACGCCTATGCCGGTGGCGGTAACCGACGAAACCGTCAATATGCCGGATATATTTGCGGCAGGCAGGTTGGTCAGACTGGACCCATCATTATTGACTAACCCATCCGCCACCAAGGCCTTGAAGCTGTAAGGCCCCGCAGCCAGCTGCTCGCGGGGACTCATAGTCTCACCGCCCACCCCCCCCCCCCCCCCGCCCCNNTTGCGGCAGGCAGGTTGGTCAGACTGGACCCATCATTATTGACTAACCCATCCGCCACCAAGGCCTTGAAGCTGTAAGGCCCCGCAGCCAGCTGCTCGCGGGGACTCATAGTCTCACCGCCCACCCCGCCCGCCCCGCCGCCCACAATTATCTCAAGATAGCGCGTTGCAACCGAAAAAACTGACGAAGTCAGCGCGGTGGTTGAACCAAGCTGCACGGCGAAAACACCGTTATTTACGGTCACGCTCTTATCCTCGCTCCAAAGGCAGCCTGTTCCGCAAGGCGTATCACAAGCTCCCTCCAGGGAACTGCAGAGCTTAAATGTCATGGCGACAGGGCCATTCCTGGGCAGCTTGTTTGAATCCAGCAGCCTGCCCTGAAAGTTTATAAAGTCCGGTACGGCGGCAAAAGATTTGGACAATACCCCGCCCAGAATAGTCAACGCCAGACATAAACATCTTATAACCTGCGATATTTTTTGAATCATGACTCCTCCCTGTTACTTGAGGCAATCGTAAGTCTAATTCCACGAGCCACATTTTGCTGCTGTAGTGGCAAAGCTTGCTTTGCCCTTTTATGCAAAGCAAGCTTTGCTACTACAAGTGCAACGGATGGGTTTACCGAATATTTACACACCGCTGCCGCACTAACCGCTCTAAATACACTTTATACACTTTCCATTTTAACACTTTTTTGAGCAGGCAATTGCTTGTGAGGCATCACTCGTAAACTGAATGCTCTGGCCGCTATTGACTATCTCCACCTTTCCAGCCAGACAGCGCCAAACCATATTTCAATGACACATTAATATGTAGATTTTTTCCACATCACAATCCGTGCTTCTTTATTTTGTAATAGAGGGCTTTGCGGTCAATTCCAAGAAGTTTGGCGGTCCTGACTTTATTTCCCCCTGTTTCCGCCAGGGTTTTCCGGATCATCTCTTTCTCCAGCGGAACCACGGCTTCTTTCAAGGTTTGTCTGGATAAAGATGAATCGGGCGCCCCGCTATGCGGGTCAGACCCATCTTTATCCGCCATTACAATATTTCCGCCAAGCAGTCCGGCGGACCCGCCGGATTGTTTAGCGGAAGATGAATCCAGCTGAATGTGCTCAGGCTCTATACTTTTTTCCGCCAAAAGGACCGCCCTGAAAATAACATTTCTGAGTTCCCGGATGTTCCCGGGCCAGGAATAAGACTCAAGCAGGGTCAGCGCCGCCTGCGAAATGCTCTGCACTTTTTTGTGCAAAGCGCGGTTTGCCTCACGTATGAACTGGGCCGCCAACGCGGCGATATCCTCCCTTCTTTGGGAAAGCGGGGGCAGGGTGATGGAAAACTGGTTTAAGCGATGGTAAAGGTCCTCGCGGAACTCTTTTTTTTCAACCAGCCCGGCCAGATTTTTATTGGAAGCGGCAAGTATCCTGACATTTACCTGGATATCAGTTTTCCCACCGAGGTGGCGAATCTTCCTTTCCTGAAGCACTCGTAAAAGCTTGGCCTGTACATTCGGGGACAGATTTCCCACCTCATCCAGGAAAAAGGTGCCCTTGAACGCCATTTCAAACTGTCCGAGCTTTTTGCGATCAGCACCGGTAAATGCCCCCTTCTCAAATCCGAAAAGTTCGCTTTCCACAAGCGCCTCCGGAAGGGTGCCGCAATCCACGGCTATGAACGGGCCGCTTACCCTGCGGCTGAATTTGTGAATAAGTCTGGCAAGCACTTCTTTGCCGGAGCCGGAAGGTCCCTGGATAATAACGCTCAAGTCTGTTGGGGCCACGATATGAACTTGTTTGATAACCGCCTCTATTGCCGGACCAGGGCCGAACACCATTCCCACTGGCTGCGTTTTCTGCTTAACCTGCCGTCTTAATGCCTTCACCTCCATAACTAGTTCGCTCATCTTGACGGCCTTCTGAAGTATAAGAAGAAGATGCTCGTTTTTGAAAGGTTTGGCGATATAATCCGCGGCGCCTAGTTTCATGGCCTCCACAGCGGTAGGCACATCGGAATAGCCGGTCACCACTATCACCGGCAGTGTGGAATCTATTTTTTTAATCTGGCTTAAAAGCGGCATCCCGCTTTCTTTCCCGAGAAACAGATCCAGCAGCACCCCGTCAGGGCGCTGTTTTTTCAGGATGTCCAGAGCCTCTCCACCGTTACCCGCCTCCAGAAGTTCGTGCCCTTTGGCCTTTAAAAAAAGGCGCAAAGCGGCCCGCATATCCGGCTCATCGTCAATCATTAGGAAAGTAGACATAGAATAGTAAAGAGTAAACAGTAGACAGTAATCAGTGCGAAGAGTTCCCTTACTGACATCAATTCTTCACTGACAACCGATTACAGTTTACTATCAACATTTTACCACTGTCAACAGTTTACTGGTTACCTGTCCACGACCGGAGTTTCCTCCTGCCGTATCGCCGGCCGTTTATGGACCGTGTCCCCGCAAGACTTCACCAATTTTTGCCCTGCCTTAGTCTTCTGAGAGAGCGGGAGCGTAAATTGAAATATTGCCCCCTTGCCCGGCCCCTCGCTCTCCACCCATATTTTGCCGCCATGACCTGCAATGATTTCTTTAGCTATAGAAAGCCCAAGCCCCAGGCGCCCATGAGGCAATTTACTCCCCTTTGCCTGGTAAAAACTGCGAAAAAGCATCGGAACATCACGAGGAGCTATGCCTTCGCCCGTATCCTTCACTGCGACATGCAGCTCACCGCCCGCACGCCGGCTTACCGACACAATAATGTGCCCCCCGCGGGGGGTGTGACGGATGGCGTTCTCAAGAAGATTCAAAAAAACCTGCCCTATCCTGTGCTTGTCGGCATAAACCGTGGCGAGTTTAGCTTCAATTTGAGTTGTAAGGCCTATGTTGTGACGGGCAGCCTTGGCCTTCGGGCCAATAATGATTTCCTCTGCCATCCTGGCTATTTCAAAGCAATCCTTCTCAAGATGGAACTTCCCCTGCTCTATGGAAGCCCAATCCGCCAAATCGCTTATAAGCCTGGAAAGCTGCCCGATACCGGTAGCGATGAAGAGTATTTGCTTTTTCTGATTCTCGTCGGGAACGATTGTGTCGCGCAACTCCTCAAAGCTCACCTGCAGCATGGTAAGAGAATTGGCCAGATCATGGGAAGACATGGAAACAAACCTGGATTTTAAAGTTTCCACCTCCATTGAAAGCTCCTGAAACTTGACCGCCTTCTCAAGAGTCATAAGAAGATGCTCGTTTTTGAATGGCTTTGTGATGTAGTCCGCGGCCCCGAACTTAATGGCCTCAACCGCAGTGGGAATGTCAGCGTGACCTGTTACAACGACAATAGGAAGGTATGAGTCAGCCTTTTTTATTTTGCTTAAAAGCGGCATTCCGCTTTCTTTCCCGAGAAACAGATCCAGAAGCACCCCGTCAGGGCGCTGTTTTTTCAGGATGTCCAGAGCCTCTCCGCCGTTACCCGCCTCCAGAAGTTCGTGCCCTTTGGCCTTTAAAAAAAGGCGCAAAGCGGCCCGCATATCCGGCTCATCGTCAATCATCAGGAAAGTAGACATATTAACAACAGAGGGACCCAGGCATAGGCATAGAAAATCCTGGATTAGTGCTCGGCTCCTTTTTGTAAGGCAATTATTACCTTGTTCAAGGCTGAATAAATTTCTTCCAGATCGGAATCCAGTCGGATAAAAAATTCCGGGGCTAGATAACCGACTTGCTTGGCATACTCCAAATGACTCTGCGTCTCTGTTACGGAACCACGGGAAAAATAATAAAAATTTATTTTATCGCAGGCGTGTTGTCGACCGTAGGCTTCCGCAATGTTGGCTGACACACTCAAAGCTGAGCGCCGAACCTGTGAGGTGAAACCGTAATCCTCCTTTTTAGGCAGTTTTTCTGTTAAATTAAAAACAGCCACGGCCATTTCCATGGCCTTCTTCCATACAGGCATTTCCTTAAAACTCTTATACATAATAACACCAGAGAGATCCAGGTATAGGCATATAAAATCCCTGATCAACCTTCCCCTTCTATGCCTGGTTCCCTCTATACCTGCTGTTCCTCCTGACGTTTACCGCGCTACCGGCAGTGAAAGCGTAACAGTGGTGCCAAGGCCCTTCTTGCTTTCTATGGAAATACTTCCGCCGTGCTCTTTCATAATATGATTCGCCAGGTAAAGGCCCAAACCTGTTCCCTTCTCTTTGGTGCTGAAAAAAGGCTCAAAAAGGCGGTTAATGCTCTCTTGTGGCATTCCGGCGCCGGTATCCTTAACCTGTACATAAACAAAGTTCTTCCGGTCGTCCCTGCCGGTTAAAATCGTTACATTGCCGCCGGAAGGTGTAGCCTCCAGGGAGTTTATAAGGATGTTGCAAAGAACCTCGCGCATCTGATTGGCGTCGGCCATTACATCAGGTATAGGGTTAAGTTCAGATATCAATTCCACCTGTACGGCGTTAAAATTTCCCAACAGCAGGTCGTAAATGCTCCCTATAGCCGGCAAAAGAGAAACTTTCTCCATATGTGTATTTACATCTTTGGAGTAGGCAAGAACCGTTTGCACCGTCTGATAGGTTTTATTTGCATTGCGCGCTATCATCTGGATGCCCTCCCGGATTTGCGGTTCCAGCTTATTTTCCAGTATAAGCTCCGACATGGAACTGATTACATGCAGCGGGGTTTTTATCCCGTGGACAAAGGCGGCAGTGATCTGGCCTATAGAGGCCAGCCTGTTCATGCGCATTAAGGTCTTCTGGAATTTCTCCGTATCCATTTTCCTCCCAGGTTCTTTGACACTGAGATGTATCAGATATCCCTGAATCCCGCAGGGGACGCGCGTGGGCTCCGAAGCTTTCTCAGTCCCCGCCAGGCAGCTATCGTCTCCGCCACTGGCGGAAAACGCCCCTCCGATCCCGGTCGCCGGAGCCTGATCGCAGTTAGTCTGCAGAGCCTTTATATCCAGAAAAGCGTCGAACAGCGCCTTCTTATGCCCGCGCAAATGGCAAGGATGCCCGGAAACTGAATCCTGCGTTTTTATCAGATTCAAAAGCTCTTTCCAGCCGGAGACATCGTGGAAAATATTTTGCAGCGGCGAAAGTGTTTCCTTCTGCCCAAGCAGTTCCACCGCGCCCGGGCTTATAGCCCTTATTTTAAAATCCGCATCCACCACAAGAAATCGGGCTTTGAAATCCAAAAAAAGGGAATTAAGCAAGGCTTGGCACAATTTATCTCCATGCAAAACAGGCTGCTCGGTATTCATAAGTTTTTTTCCTTTTGAATCTGGCACAGATAGAGGTTAATCAGTCTTCGCGAAACAGCCGCTCCGAAGCGGTCGGCAAGTTCTTTCTGGATCAGGGCGGAGCTTTCGCCCGGATGGCGCTTTGACAACAGCCTCAGGCGGTTGAAAAGCCATATTTTTCTAGACGGAAAAAACTGCTCCAGTCTCACTTCCTCTCCCCAGGGAGCGATAAGAGTACGGTTCCGGCACAACCGGGAAAGAGTGCTGGGAGCAAGCGCCAGCCGCATAGCCGCATGGCGCTGGGTAACGGGCTTTAACTCTTTAGCCGCTCCGCGAAGGAACCAGCCCTTGTGAAACTTCAGGATAAATTCCAAAGACGCGGCCAGTGCGTTTTGTTTACGGTTAATTATTTCCAGCCGGGTTAAAAGACCGCGGATCTCGCGCCACTGTTCCTTTGTAAATTTCCCGGATCGCTTAAGGGCTTGCAGCGCCTCGTAGCGGATGTCATATTTCCCCTTAGCATAATGCGGGACCAGCCAGGAAAGCCAGGGTTTGCCGCGGTCAATTTCCACGCGCGCCACCGGATACCACGATTGAGCCGGCGGAGGGGTGCGCGCGGCGCGCTCCGAACCGTAAAACGAAAAGGAACTCATAAAGTCCTGTATGGTTTTTATGCGCAGCTCGGGCTGTCCAATGGCTTTGGCGATAACGGCGGGATCTGCTTGCCCGTCCGGACACAGGAAGTATCGCTCAAAATTAGCGCGGCCCAGCTCGCGGATCCAGCCTAAAATTTTATGATTTTCCCCAAGAAAGGAACCGAGCACACCGGTATCCGGTGAAACGTGATCCGTCTCCTGAAAATATACCGAGGCAAGGCGCGTATGCGGCCAGGGGATGCGCCGGATTATTGGATAGCCCTGTCTGGAGCGCGACAATTTTCCAAACCAGATATCCTTTTCTGTTCTGGAAACAAGCGATTCATAATCAGGCTCCGTCATTTCCAGCGCCTGTGAAACCTGGATGGCGGACAGCTTCAGAAATTGATTGGTTGTGTGCTTAACAGAAAGAGCCGTGGAAAGCATAGGATTATTCGATTGGGGTTGTTAGGTTCACGGTTCAGCGGTTCAACGGTTATTTGATGAATCCGCGTGCAAGTTTCCATGCTTTAATATTTCCAATCTGTTCAATCCTATCTCTCTCCAACCTTGAACCATGAACTTTGAACCGTGAACCTTAAGTATTTATATCCCCCCGCTGTCGTGATTCCCCTCCAAATGCGTCCGCATCTCCAGCTCATCTATTTCCCCCCAAAGCAACCGCCGCTCCTGCTCAAATTCCACACGCAGTATTTTTATTTCTTTTTCGTGTTCCGCCTCTTTTTGGCGGAGCGCGCTTTCGTATTTGGTGATAAGTTCCTGCTTCTCGGATTTCTTGTCCGCCGGAGCCGCAGCGGCGGGCGGCCGCCGTTTTACGGGCTCACGGCTTTTCTTAACCACCGTGCCGGGAGCGGGAGCCTCCGGGACAAGTTCCCCTTTCATCTTTTCCAGAATCCGTTTCAATTCCTCAGACGCATGGCCCATATCTTACCTAAACAGAGGCATAGGCAGAGGCAAAGGTATAGCGGGAATATTCAGATTGTGCTTTTTTCATATTCATAAACTTTACTTTTCTTTACCTCTACCTTTACCTATGCCTGTTTTTAATGCCCGCCTTCCCTCTCGGCAAACTGTTTTTCCTTTTTCTCCAGCTCTTTTTCTCTGGACTCCAGTTCAGTCACAAAGGCTTCGCACGCGGAAATTATCTGTATTTTCTGGGTGCGCAGCTGCTCATCATTCTCTACCAGCCTGGCATGGAATTGAATCTCCTGTGCCTGAAGCTTCCCGGCCAGGCTCTCTTTTTCAGCCTCGTAGATTTTTCTCATTTTGTCCATCTGCTCAGTCAGCCTGGATACGCCCGATATTGCTTTCACATCCGCCACATTCTGGCGCTCCGCTATCCTGCGGTTCAGCTCTTCAATTTTCCTGTCGCGGATTATCATCTCCGCTTTAAAAGATTCCTCAAGGTTTTTTTGTTTTTCCTCTCCTTCTCTTTTCAGGGACTCTATATTCGCATAGTGCTCCTGCGCGATTTCACTCCTGCTTTTATCGTATTGGGCCTCAAGGTCCTTAAGCGTCCCTTTTCTTAAATGCGTCTCAAATTCCTCAAATTTCCGGGCCCAGGCGATCTCCTGCTCGGCTATTTCTTTTTCAAGGTCTATTCTTTTTTGTTCCTCGCCCTTAAGCAAAGCGATAAATCTGGCCTTTTCAGACTCAAAATCCAGTTTATTTTTTTGTTCCCGCTCCACGATAATCTCGTCCCTGCCGGTTCTTTCCCTGGCCAACTCATCCTGAAACAGCCTCTGCTTGTCCGTGGACGCCTGCAGCAGCTTGTACGCCTCCTCAAGTTCCCTGACAAAGCGGTCCCTTTCCATTTCTACGGTTTTTGTTTTGAGCACACCGACAAGCACATCAGACTCACCGTATCCCATCCCCATTTTTTTCCAGCACAACATCAGCAGAAAAGCGGACAATGCCGACAGACCCACAGCCGGGACTAAAAGCATTAAACCTCTTCCCGACAGCAAAAAACCGGCTATACCGCCCACAGCGCCTATGCATACGGGGACCAAAATAATGGTCACTAAGTCCCACTTTCTTCTTGAAGACGTGGTTGTATTTTTTTTTGAACCGGCCGCCTGCTTAACTGAACGGATGAGCTCCTTAAGGTCTTCGCCTGTTGTAGACATAAAGCTCCTTTAACCGATGCCTGACATGTCAGTAAATACAAATACTCCGGCCGCAGCTATATTATTGCGGACCTTTCACTTTGCCGTCTGATAGGTACAATCCCGCACTTTGGCTCATTTACAGAAAAAGCGCGGGGCACAGCCTCTTGCTGCGGCGCAACTATAGAGGCTGGTTTTTTTCTCTGCGGCGGACAGCTTCTTCCCTTGCCTCAAGCTCTTTGCTGTATTTATCGCACGCTTCCGCCAGTTTATCCATCCTCTCCTGATAATACAATATTTGGGCCGCTTTTTCATGCTCCCATTCGTCGCTTTTTTTCTCCGTGTTTTTTTGCCATTCTTCTTTTTCCCGCCTTGTCTCCTCCCGCAGATTCCCCAGCGCGTCCTCCAGCTTGCCGCATTTATCCCGCCACTGCTCATCCATTGCCCTGAGCCCTATAACCTCCTCGGCATTCCGGATCTGCTGGGCGGATGATTGCGCCATTTCCTTGCGCAGAGAAGCCATTTCCGCTGATATCCGCTGCACCAGTGCGTCCCGCGTTGCCAATTCTTTTGTAAAGGCCTCGCGTTGTTTGGCCCAGGACTCTTCCAGATTACTGAGGCGCGTCTCCTTAAATTTCTCAAACTCACTCTCAAGCGAGGCGTATTTTCCCTCCGCCGCCTTTCCCATGGTTATAAACTGCGCCTCCAGTTCGCCTTGGATAGCCCGGAATTTGTCCTGCGCAAGCTTTACCGCCTCTTCGCGGGCGGCTATCTCCGCTCGGAAGTTAGCCCGCTCTTTCTCAACTCCTTCCCTTAAAGCTTTCATCTCCCCGTCGTGCTCAACAACGCGTTTGTGGAACATCTCTTCATATTTGAGCCGCAAGGCTTCTTCTTTACCGGCAAACTCCGCTTTTTGCTGTTCCACCTGCTTGACTTTCTCCAGATATTCCTGCGCTTTTTGCTCCAACACGCTTTCCATCCGGGATTTCTCGGCTTCCCGTGCTTCCTGTTCAAGTTCAAAATTCTTATAGAACTCCCTGCGCTCGCGATACTCCGCTTCGAGCTGCGTTTTTTTAGCATCGTAGTCCGCGCTCAATTGCGCGACGCGCTCTTTTATCTCACTCTCCGCCTTGGCGGCTATTTCCGCCATTGCCGCGTTCAGCTTCTCTTTCTCCAGCGCCCATGAAACCTCACTGGCGCTGTAAGTTTCACTCAAGTTGTTAAGTTCCTTGTCAAAATTCCCGGCCTGTATTTCCAGGGCGGCTCTCTTCTCGTTAATGAACTTATCGGACTGCGCCTTCAGCACGGCTTCCTTCTCCGCCAGCCTGGCCATCAGTTCCCCATGATGCGCGCCGCTCATGACATTTACTTTGTTTTCCAGCCCTTTCACTCGCTCGTGCGCCGCGGCCAGCTGCGCGTCCTTGATCCGGCTTTCCTCCATAACCTTTCTGGTCTCAAGCTTCAGCACGGCTTCTTTCTCCGCCATCCTTTCTCCAAGGATCCGCTCCAGCTCCGACCTCTTATTGCCATACTCCGCGGCTATATGGACGGCGCGCTCTTTTATCTCCCGCTCCGCACGGGCGGAGGTTTCAAGAAGGGCGGCATTCATCTCCTCTTTTTCATCCATCCACGATGCTTCCCTGGCGCCGAATGTTTCGCGCATCCTGGCCATCTCTACACTGAAATTATAGCTCTGGGCTTTCAGCGCCGCTTCTTTGTCGGCCAGCTTCTCCATTAGTTCCGTGTGGTGGCGCTGACGATCCGACGCGATGGTCCTCTCCAGCTCCTTAAACTGCTCCGCAAGCCTGGTATATTCCGCGCTCGCCGTATTCAAATCAGCTACCATGCGCGATTTCTCAAACGCCAGCGCGCTTGAAGCGGACGACAGCTTCTCGCTATAGCGCTTCTCAAGCTCCACTTTCCCCGCTTCATATTCGGATTTTATTTTTTCCACCTGCCCGGCGGCCAAAGCTTTTTCTCTTTCCACCAGATTTTTTTCGAGCAGCTGGAATTTTACCGCGAAATCGGAGATAAGAGCTTCTTTCTCCTCAGCCCAACGGCTCACCTTAGCGGCGGATTCCTGGGTGTATTTGGCGAGCAGCTCGTCTTTCAAAGCCAGCTCTTTGGCAAAATTTTCGTCCTGTACCTTCAGGGCGGCCTCTTTATCGGCCAGTTTCCCCATCAGTTCGGCATGGTGGGTCCTGCGATCCGCGGAGAGTTCGCTCTCCAGTTCCCTGGCGTGTCCTTCTGTAGCGGCAAGTTCCTTTTTGACTGCCACCAGCTCTTCGTTGACCTGCTCGTTTTTAAATTCCATGGAGGCGGCATGGACGGCGAGTTTTTTCTCAAACTGCGCCTTCAGCTCGTCCTTCCTGGCTTCATAAGCCATCCTGATTTTTTCCACCCGCTCGGCGGCAAGCTCTTTCTCAAATTCAAGAGCTTTCACGCGGTCGGCAAATTTAACCTCAAATTCTTCCGCTAACATGGCTTTTTGCGCCTCATAACCTTCGGCGGCCTTGGCTATACGCTCTTCAGCCAGAGCATTCGCCTCAGTTGATGCGCGCGCAAACTCATTGGACAGGTTCTCACGCTCTATCGCCAGCGCTTTTTCTTTACCGGAAAGTTCAACGCCCAATACATTAATCTTTTCCTTTAAAACGGCCTCTTTCTGTCCGAACGAGCGGAACAATTCAGCTCGCTCTGCCTCAAAATGCGCGGCTAACGAGCGCAATTGCTCTTCTTTCGCGTGTTCTAACCGCACTTTCTCCTCGTTATGTATAACCCGCATCCGTTCAAGCTCGGCCTCTATGCGCTTTACCTGCTCATAGGCCTGTGTAAGCTGCCCGTCTTTTACTGACACAGCCTCGGCCGCGCGCGCCTTCTCAAATTCAAGCGCCTTCACGCGGTCGGCAAATTTAACCTCAAATTCACGTTCAAGCACTGTTTTTTGCGCCTCATAATCTTCGGCGGCCCTGGCTATACGCTCTTCAGCCAGAGCATTCGCCTCAGCCGACGCGCGCGCAAACTCATTGGACAGGTTCTCGCGCTCTATCGCCAGCGCTTTCTCTTTACCGGAAAGCTCCTCCCTTAATCCGTTTATCTGTTCCTTGAAAACGGCCTCTTTCTTGCCGAAAGAGCGCAGCAAGTCAGCGCGCTCCGCCTCAAAATGCGCGGCTAACGAGCGCAATTGCTCTTCTTTCGCATATTCCAGCCGCGTTTTTTCGTCGTTATGACCTACGCGCATCCGCTCAAGTTCTGCCTCTATGCGCTTGACCCGCTCATAGGCCTGGGCAAGCTGCCCGTCCTTTACGGCCACGGCCTCGGCCACGCGCGCCTTCTCAAATTCAAGCGCCTTCACGCGGTCGGAGAATTTAACCTCAAATTCACGCTTAAGCGCGGCTTTACGCTCTTCGTATTCCGAGCGTATGTCCGCAATGCGCTCTTCCGCTATGGCCTGGGCCTCGGCGGACACTTTCTCCAGCGCGTTTGAAAGATTTTCACGTTCAAGCACCAGCTCTTTTTCTTTCTCCAAAACGGAAACCCTTAGCGCTTCAAGCTGCTCCTTGAATGCGGCTTCCTTCATGATTGTTTCTTCGGCATAACCGGCGCGCTCAATATCAAACCCAGCCGCCAGGGCTTTCAGCTTCTCCTCCTGGGATTTGGCAAGTCTGGCTTTCTCGTTTGAGTACTCGGCCTTTAACGACTCTATACCGCCTTCAAGAGCTTTCACTTTTTCACAGGCGCGGTTCAGTTGACCGTCCTTTACCGCCAGCTCTTCGCCGGCGCGCGCTTTCTCAAATTCAAGTGCCTTTACACGGTCGGCAAATTTAACCTCAAATTCACGCTTAAGCGCGGCTTTGCGCTCTTCATATTCCGAGCGTATGCCCGCAATGCGCTCTTCCGCGATAGCCTTGGCCTCGGCTGACACTTTTACGAGCGCGTTTGAAAAATTCTCGCGTTCAATTACCAGCGCTTTTTCTTTTTCGGAAACGGAAACCCTTAACGCCTCAAGCTGCTCCTTGAACGCGGCTTCCTTCAGGATTAAGTCTTCGGCATAACCGGCGCGCCCCATATTGAACTCAGCCGCCAGAGTTCTGAGTTTCTCTTCCTCTGATTTGGCAAGCCTGGCCTTCTCGTTTGAATATTCGGCTTTCAACGACTCCATACCTTTTTCAAGAGCTTTCACTTTTTCGCAGGCGCGGTTGAGCTGTCCGTCCTTTACCGCCAGCTCTTCGCCGGCGCGCGCTTTCTCAAATTCAAGCGCCTTTACGCGGTCGGCAAATTTAACCTCAAACTCGCGCTCTAGCACGGCTTTGCGTTCTTCATATTCCGAGCGTACGCCGGCGACACGCTCTTCCGCTATGGCCTGGGCCTCGGAGGACACTTTCTCTAGGGCGTTTGAAAAATTTTCGCGCTCAAGCACAAAAGCTTTTTCCCTCTCGGAAAGCTCGGCTCTTAAAGCGGTCATCTTCTCGTCAAACGCCATTCGCTCAAGGTCAAAAACACTTTCTTTCTCGGAAAGCTGCGCCTGATAAACAGCGGCCTTATCCGAGGCCTGTTTTGAAAAATTCTCTTTTTCAGCCAGCAGCGCCTCTTCTTTTGCCCGCATTTCCTCCGCAAGCTTGTCTATAGTCCGGTTATAAGCCTTTTTCTCAGCCTCAAACTGGGCAATTTTTTCCCTGAACGCCGCTTGGCCGGCGGCATGTATGGACATTAATTCCCTGTGATGCTCATCTTGTAAGACTGAAAGCGTCTTCTCCAGCCCTTTTATCTTTTCATCGGCTTTCTTCAAGGCTTCCTGCGTGGAAAGCTGCGTCTCTTTGGCCCTGCTTTTGTCCTTCTCCATTGCCGCGCGCTCAAAAGCCAGTCTGGACTTAAACTGCGCCTCAAATTCCTGCCGCGCGGCCGCCACGACTTTATCAAGTTCCTCTTTCTTGGCGGCGTATTCCTTTTCAAGCCCGGCCGCGCGCTCCTGAACGGACAAATTAATAAGGAAAACATTCTGGCTGAATTCTGTGCGCAGCTTTTCTCTTTCCTGCTCCCATTGGGCCTCTTTTTCCCCGATTTGTTTCTGCAGTCCTTGAATGGTCTGTGTATATACCTCTTTTTCCTTTTCAAGAGCCTCCATTTTAGCCAGGAAAGCCGTTTCTTTTTCGTTTATTATCTTTATCAGTTCGCCGTGGTGGCTTTCCTGCTGTGAGGCCAGCAAATTCTCAACTTCCTTTATGCGGGCCTGCGCCGAGGAGAACTGCTCCTCGCGCACCCGCTGCTCTTCAATAAGACGGACACGCTCCGTCTTCCAGGAAAGCTCCAGGGATTTAACCTGCTCGCCATGGTCCGAGTCAACGGAGCGCATTTTTTCTTCCAGGTCCCGCTCCAGCGTATTTTTGAGTTTTCTGTAGTTTTCGTCAAGTTCGAGCTTTTTGCCGTAAAATTCCGTTTCCAGCTTTTTTTTACGCTCTTCAAGACTCTGCTCCCCGGCTTCTGCCGAGGTTTCAAGAAGGTTTATCCGCTCCGTCAGTCTGCTCTCTCGGGCGGCGAAGGTTTTTTGCAGGACCAAAAGCCGCCCCTGATGGTCGGTGTCCAGTTCGGAGCGTAAGCTGTCGTACTTTTTCTGCGCCTCGCTAAGCCTGGCCGCGTACTGGCTTTCCACCTCAAGCAGGCGGGCATTCCAGCGCTCTATGACAGAGCGCTGATTGCGATCCAGTTCCTCAAATTTCTCCTGATATTCGTTTTCCAGACTCTGCCGCAACTGATCCAGCCTGGCCTCTTTTTTTAAAAATTGCTGTATATCCAGTTTTCCCTCGCCCAGAAGCGACATGGTAGCTTCCAGCTTGGAGTAAAAACTTTCTTTCTCACCCAGAGATTTGTAACGGATCCTGAAAGATTCCTCAAGCGCCCCCAGTTTTCCTTGCAGCTGTTTTGAGGCATCCTCCGCCAGGACAAGGTTTTTTTTCAGGTCGGCCCTTTCTTTCTCAATGGAATTCAGGCGCTCAAGCGCCCAGCGCAGCGTCATGCGGGCCGTGTCAAGGTTGGTAACATCGTTTACAAGCTGTTCAAGTTCGCCGTATTCATTGGCCATATCTGTTTCCTTGTAAATCGCATCTCCTCGCAGAATCTTTTGCGAGGGTTTTATACGTGTAATCCATTTTAATCCGTGTAATCATTGTTCCTGCGACTTTCAAGGCAGGAACTACATATAGAGTCTAATATAGCCCCCGGTTGAAGTCAATAAAAGGAATGTTAAATGATTATTAACAGATTGTTGCTGGTTATTTTATAGAATCTGTATTATGAAAAAGGTTTTTTACCTATTGCTCTCCGGCTCGGCGCTTTTCATCATGGCCCGGCTTACCTATCCGTATTTTCTCAAGCGGGTTTTCAACCTTCGCGGAAGAGTGGAAATAGCGGAGCGCCTGGCAGAGACGGCTTCCCGTCCAAACAGCATGCTGTTTGTGGTGGCCCGCAACACGGGCGGAGTGCCTGTTGCGGTTAAAAAAATAATCAATCCTGTTTTTCCGGTTGAGTTCCGGATAGCTTCTGAAAGTCTCATAATGCCGGAGCTCCTGACAAAAACACTTTTTCTGGAGACATTCCTGAACACCCACGGGGAGCTGGGCATTTTTAAGCCGGGGGACATAAAAGGCGCACTCAAGCGGCCCGTATTCTTCAGGAAAAACAACATTACACTTATTTTGAACACGGCAGCCAAGTAGGAGAAAGGGTAAAGGGGCTAGGGGCTAGGGGCTAGGGGCTAGGGGCTAGGGTAAGGAGTTCCTTGTTTCTGCACCCTCGCCCCTATCCCCTCGCCTCTAGTCCCTTTCCTCCCCCTCTGCCCCTTCGTCCTATTTCCATCCGGGCCGAAAGTCCCTTATCGTTTTTTTAAATTGTTGTATAATATTTTCAGGAAAGCAGCCTGAAAATCCAATATTTTCGGGTTACTCGGGGGGGGAATATGACTTGGGAAGAAATAACAAAAAAATACGATACTGAAAACGGCAAACGCCAAATTTTGCCTAAAACCACGAAACTGGAACGAAATTGGGGCAAGCTGCTCCGTTCAACAGACAAGCTGGTGTGGCTGTTTATGCTTTCAGACACCGCAAAGTCAAAACCGGCAAAAGACAGGGGCGAGGGGTTAGGGTAGAGGGTAGAGTTATAAGGAGTTCCTTCCCTCTCCCCTATACTCTCTACCCTATACCCTGTTTTTACCAGCCGTAAATGCGCGAGGAACCCATATAAATCAACAGAGTACCAATTAGCACAAGCAATACGCCCCATTTTCTGCGGTGAAGAGCTGCATATGAATCGTTTAACAGGGTTTCTTTAAGTAAGCGGTTTAAACGCTCCACTATTTCCGGCTTATAAATATAGCCCAGCCCAAGAAGCAAAAACACCAGACCGAAAAAAAGTTTAAGATACGGATTTATCACCGGCATTATTATAACGGTTCATGGCGCCTTCGGGGCCCAGATCTATAATCGCCTCAAGGGCTTCAAACGCCCTGCCCAGAAAATCGGGCAGCAAAACCGCCTCCTCTTTTGAAAATTTTCCAAGCACAAAATCCTTGGCGTCCATACGCGCGGGCCTTGGGCCGATTCCAAGACGCAGGCGTGGAACTCCCTGGGTGCCCAGCATGGTTATTAATGAGGATATCCCCAAGTGCCCCCCGAAAGAACCGCCGGCACGCACCCGCAAACGGCCAAACGGCAGGGACATGTCGTCGTAAACCGCCAATGTTTCCTCCGGCGGAATTTTGTAAAATCCGGCCAGACTTTGCACAGCTTCGCCTGAAGCATTCATGAAAGTGGACGGTTTTAAAAGGTAAAGTCTTTGTCCGTTTCGCCGGGCCTCAAGGTAAAGCCCAAGCCCCCGCCAATCGCGCCATCCCTCCCCCTTTTTTTCCGGATAAAAAAAATGAGGAGCCAATTTTTGGGCTGCCAGATCCCCCAGCATGAACCCGATATTATGCCTGGTCGCCTCGTACTCACGTCCCGGATTGCCCAAAAAAACAACCAGCGTCACGCGCCGAGCCACGTTAAAACCCCTTTCAACGAAGTTGACTAACCAGTCAAGCGCCAGAAGGTAGAGGCATAGAGAAAAGCAGAGTAAGAAGCTGCAGTTACTTTACCTCTACCTGCCGTTTCCCTATTTCTTCGGAGCAGCCGGTTTCTTGTCTTCCGGCTTACCCGCATGCCCGGCCTCAGCCGCCTTGGCACCCTTGGCCGCATCAGGGGCCGCCCCATCCTCGCCTTCCTCTTTCTTTCCTTTGGCGATAACTTCAGGCTCAGCGGCCGATGCGCCCGCGGCGGCAAGCGGCGTTTCAACCTTTTCTTCCTTGGGCGCCGTCACGCTTACTACGATATGCTCGGCGTCTTCAATTATTTCAGCCTTGTCCGATTTAACATCCTTTACGCGGATAACGCCGCCAAGGTGCAATTCGGTTATATTAATCTCAATTTCTTTGGGGATATCGGTCGGCAGACACAGAACATTCAGTTCCCTCATGTTATGCTCGACAATACCGCTTTCCACTTTTACACCGTAAGCGTCCCCAACCAGTTTCACGCGCACTTTTACCTTTATCTTGTCGGTCATGGAGATGCGCTGAAAATCTATATGCAAAAGCTTTCCGGTAACCACATGTTTCTGCACTTCCTTTAGGATGACTGTATCGGAGTTGTCCGAATACTTCAGTTTCACCACTGAATTGGCGCCTTTCTTCAGTACGGTGAGTATTTCCTTCTCACCCACGGTAACATGCACCGCCGGCTTGCCGGTGCCATAAATGACGGCGGGAATGCTTCCGCCCTGCCTTAAAAGAGACAGGCCTTTCTTGCCGCCTATTTTATCCCTGAGCTGAGCTTCCACGATTATTTGTTCCATATTATTTTCTCCCGGTGAATTAGCAATGAACTTCTGACAAATAAATGGTAAAAATTTTTGCCGCAAAAATTTTTAATCACTTGAAAAGTTCGCTGATAGACTGGCCTATGTGATTGCGCTTTATGGCTTCCGCCAGAAGCGGCGCAACCGATATCACCTTAATTTTAGCACTTTTTGAGGTGTCTACGGGTATAGTATCCGTTATAATGAGCTCTTCTATGGGGGAAGCGTTGATCTTTTCAAACGCGTCCCTTGACAAAACGCCGTGCGTGCAGGCGGCCACTATTTTAGCGGCGCCTCGCTCTTTTACGGCGCGCGCCACCTGAGTAAGGGTGCCTGCCGTGTCCACCAGGTCATCAAAGATAAAACAGGTCATTCCTTCCACTGAGCCGATGATATTGTACACCATAGCCTCATTGGGACGGGGCCGCCTTTTATCTATGATCACAAGCCCCGCGTTAAGACGCTTGGCAAAAGACCTGGCCCGCTCCACGCTGCCGACATCGGGCGACACCACCACCAGGTTTGTAAGGTCCCTGCCTTTTATGTGCTCAAGCACCACTGGTCTGGCGTACAAATGGTCCATGGGAATGTCAAAGAACCCCTGTATCTGCGCGGCATGCAAATCTATGGCGACAACCCTGTCGGCGCCCGCCGAAGTGATGAGATTCGCCGCCAGTTTGGCCGTTATGGCCACACGCGGAGCGGGCTTGCGGTCCGCCCTGGCGTATCCGTAATATGGAACAACGGCGGTAATGCGGCCCGCGGAGGCGCGCCGCAGCGCGTCAAGCATAATAAGCAGTTCCATTAAATTTTCATTCACCGGAGGGCAGGTGGGCTGGATTATATAGCAATCATCCCCGCGCACATTTTCCATTATCTGGACATCTATCTCGCCGTCCGCAAACCGCCCCACTTTGGCTTCGCAAAGAGATACGCCGAGTATGTCGCTTATCTTTTGCGAAAGGGCCGCGTTGGCGCTGCCGCTGATTATTTTAAGCGCTCCGGTCTTCCAAGAATCGCTCATCATGGTTTTACCTCTTGTCCTTCAGCACCTGACGGGCCCTGGCAAAAGCGATCTTGCCGGGCGGAACATTTTCTGTTATGGTCGAGCCTGCCGCTATCAACGCGCCGGCGCCTATTTTTACCGGAGCGACCAGATTGGTATTTGAGCCTATAAAAACTCCGTCGCCGATAACTGTCTTGTTTTTATTTTTGCCGTCGTAATTACAGGTTATGGTGCCGGCGCCCACATTAACTTTTTCCCCCATGACCGTGTCGCCCACGTAGCTTAGATGCGGAACTTTTGAGCCTCTGCCAATCCTTGATTTTTTTATTTCTGAAAAATTGCCCACCTTTGCCCCGGGGCCTATATCTGAAGCCGGCCGCAGGTGAGAAACCGGCCCCACCACTGAAAGCGCGCGCACACGGCACTGGTAAAGACAGCAGCCGAATTTAATCTCGCAACCGTTCTCAATAATGGAGTCTTCTATTATACCGTAAGGGCCCAGGCGGCAGTCTTTGCCCACCACCGAGCGGCCCCTAAGGAATACTCCCGGATAAATAACCGTGTCGCGGCCGACTTTAACGCTCTCCTCTATGTAGGTATTTGCCGGGTCAACGATGGTGACGCCAGAGGCCATAAGTTCGCTGTTCTTGCGCGCGTTAAGTGTTATATAGGCCTCGGCAAGCCCCTGCCGCGAGTTTATGCCGGCCATTTCCGATGGATCCTGAAGCCTGAAAGCCGAAACAGTTCCGCCTGCTGAAAGTATGTTTTCAAGCGCGTCGGTCAGGTAATATTCGCCTTTTGAGCCTTTCCTTTCAAGATTTTTAACCGCAGCGGCAAGCGCTTTCACGCTGAAAATATAAGTACCTGAATTTACTTCTTTTATGGCAAGCTCGCTTTCAGAAGCTCCATCTGCCTCGATTATAGCGCGCACCGAGCCGTCATGACCGCGTTTTATCCGGCCATAAGAGCCCGGAGCCGGAAGCTCAGCCGTCATAACCAGGCAATCCGGTCCGCCTTTAAAATAAGCCGAAACCATCTTCTTTATGGTAGCTCCCCGGAACAGCGGGGCGTCGCCGCATATTACAAGGGCGTGGGCGTGTTTTTTTATAAGCGGCAACGCCTCCTGCACCGCCCGGCCGCTGCCTTTAAGAAGCTTCTGCCTGATAAAAATTATTTTATCCCTGAAAGGCTCTTTTTCAAATTTTACCGTGAGTTCGGCTTCCACCATTTCTGCCTTATGGCCCGTTATGATGATTATCTTTTCAGGCGACTGCGCCGCGGCCTTTCGGACAACACGCTCAATGAGAGACATGCCGCCAAGGCAATGAAGGACCTTTGGCAGTCCGGACCTCATCCTGGTGCCAAGGCCGGCCGCCAGGATAACCGCCGCGAAGTTTTTGTTTTCAAGCATATAAAAAGAAACTCTCTGACAACAGGAAAGGGGAACGACAATGAAATTTTACAAAATAGGTCATGTCCTTTTAAAGAGAAATAAAACCGGCGGCGCGGTTTTAGCGGGAGATTTATTGGGAATACAGTCACTTTGACTCACTGCATCAACCGCCTTTTTGGTATCATTAATATTTAGAGACCTGTCCAAGCAGTGGCTTTCATGGCAAGACAAGACGATATGAACACCGGGGAACCGCGTAAAAAATTTTTCATGTGCTACTTTGAGAGCACCCGCGCCTGCAGCCTTAACTGCCGCTACTGCATGACTAAAAATCCCCGCAAACCGCCGCGAGACCATACCACCGAGCTTTCAACGGATGAGATAAAGCGGCTGGTGATAGATGAGGTAAAAAAATACTGCACCCACGGCGCCATCGCTTTTTCCGGCGGGGAGCATCTCCTTAGAAAGGACGCACTGGAAATACTTGAGTATACCGCCGAAGCCGGCCTGTGGTCCTTCATAAATACCAGCGGAGCTCTTCTAACCGCCGATCTGGTCAAGCGCGTAAAAAAAGCCGCCGGCGGCAAGGTGATTTTCGTATTCTCGCTTAACTCCATTTTGCCCGACATTCAGAAATGGAGCCGGGACGACGGGCTCTGGACCGTCATAAAATCCATATTCCTTTGTCTTAAGGCGGGCGTGGACTTTTTCGTCATAACCACCGTCAGCAGGAATAACCTTAAAAGCCTTGGAGCCACAGTCAAATTCCTGAAACTTGCCGGCATACCGCTGCTCCGCTCTCCCTTCGTCATGCGCGGCATGGGAGACAGCCACCAAGAACTGTCCCTGACCCCGGAGGATATGAGGGACGTTATACACCCAATTCTCAGGAACTATTCCAAAAGCTATGTGAGCTACACGCCTTTTTTTGCCGGACCTGAATTTCTCAAAGCCCAATGGGCAGAAATGAACATGGAACTGGACCAGCTTGGCTGCCAGGCCTCTCGCGGTTTCGTGGGCGTTTCGGCCGAGGGCCGCGTGGCGCCATGCGTGCACCTGCTGGATAACGGCCTGGAATGCGGCAATGTCAGAGACCAGCCGCTCACCGAGATACTGCGCGACAACCCGATAATCACAGCAGTGCGGTCCCGCGAAGGCCTTAAGGGCAAATGCGGGCGCTGCCGCTACAAACAGACCTGCGGCGGCTGCCGGGCGTTGGCCTATTACCGCACCGGCGACTACCTGGCCGAAGATCCGACATGCTTTTTTGAACCCGTGGACGAAACCACCCGCTCCGAGCACGAGGAGCTTCAGAACCGGAATGTCGCGCGCTTTGTGAAGTTCATTAAAACAAAAAATCCCTGGAAATCTTTTTTCTAAATCCGCCATCGCCGGATTTTTGGCGGATTTAGACGGGCGACGACAGATAATTTTTCGTTTCCGTAGTAAAAATTTTTGCCTCAAAAATTTTTGATGAGAATACTGCTTATAAAACCCCGGTGGTTTGTAAAAGGCGGCGTCTATCGTCCGCTTGAGAATATAAAATTTACCCCAATAAGCCTGGGGATACTGGCAGCATTAAGTGACGGCCATGAAGTAACCGTCGCAGACGGTGACTGGGACCCCATACCCTACGGAAAAGATTTTGACCTGGTTGGCATAACCGTCTCCACCTTCACCTCCGAACAGGCCTACGACATAGCTGACCGTTTCAGGGCCAGAGGCGCAAAAGTAGTTATGGGCGGACCTCACCCCAGCCTTCTGCCGGAAGAATGCCTTACGCGCGCAGACGCCGTGGTGGTGGGAGAGGCGGAATATGTCTGGGGCTCGGTGCTGGCTGACGTGCGCGCGGGCACCCTAAAAAAGATATACTGCGGTGACCGGCCGGTGAACATGGACGACGTCCCCGCGCCAAGAAGAGACCTGCTCAATGACAATTCCTGGATGGCCTCTGTTCAGGCAACCCGCGGCTGTCCCAACAAGTGCCTCTATTGCTACCTGCCGGAGGTTCCCTGGCACGTTTACCGGAAAAGGGACATCAACCGGGTCTACGAGGAAATAAAAAGCGTAAAGCAGAAAGTCGTTTTTTTTGTGGACGACAACCTTTTTGCTGATCCGGCTTACGCCATGGCCCTGTTTGAAAAGCTCGCCCCGCTAAAAAAGCTTTACTCGCTCCAGGCGCCCACCACAATAGGCAGAACACCTGAAATGGTTGAGAAGATGGCCGCAGCCGGCTGTTTCCACGTGCAGATGGGCTTCCAGACCTCCAACCCCGACTCGCTCAAATGGGCGGCCATAGACCATAACAACATCGCGGACTACAAAAAAACCGTCGCCCTCCTACACCGCCATAAAATACTGGTCACAGGCTTTCTGATGCTGGGCTTTGACACCGATGGCAGGGATATCTTTGGCCGTACCGTCCGCATGGCGCGTGAAATAGAGCTGGACGACGCCAACCTTTATATACTTACTCCCTATCCCGGCACTAAGATATACGAGCAGTTTAAGCGCGAGGGACGCCTGCTGGAAGGCAAGGGCCGCCACAACTTCGGCTGGGCCAA